>JBFYPG010000073.1:0-8102 GCA_041303415.1 Bacteroidales bacterium | reverse complement strand
TGACGTTATATTATTCAACGGCATCCAATTGCCGGCCAGACACCGGATATGTCTTATATCGCTTTGAATGAAGTCAGATTTCTACTACTATATCGGTTTTTAGACAGACTCCCGTTATGGGCAAACCAGACAACATGACAGATAAGTGCATAACGATTAAAAATAATCCTGCGCCCTTGGCAGCTTAACCGTGACGAGAAAATTTAGCGCTTTCTATCGGGACTTGCCCGCGCGCAAAAATTTTAAAATCCCCTGCGATTGCAGCACATTTACAAACCCGCACAAGCCGACTCATAACCTAAGGTTTGCAAAAGAGCTGCAATTTTGCCAACACACCCGTATTTTCTACATTTGATGGGTATTGTGACGGCGGTGGAATGTTTGTGCAAAGTGAACGATTCAAGCTATCTCCTTACGGAACGGCAGGAATAGTTTTGGCAAACAGAAAAGTAACCTTAAAAAAAATAGGATATAAACTATGAACGTAGCAGAACTAATCGAAAAGTTAAAACTAATGCCGCAAGACGCCTTGGTTGTTGCTGAAGGTTATGAAACTGGTTATGAGCCTGTTAAAAAGGTTGAATTAATTAATGTAATCAAAAATCACAGCCATGAGTGGTGGGATGGAGAATACGAAAAATCCGATAGTCTGGATACTCTAAAAGTAGTTTTCTTAAATGCCGAAACAAAGAATATGAATAAATGAGAACTACGTAACCGGCTCCAACAGCGATAATCAATTCATAAAGGCAGATCATTGAACTTCACTATTTGCGATATTGATTCCTACAAATCTATTTTTCGAGGCAGGCACCATATTTACGCCATTCGTTGGGAGAAAGATGGAAAATCCGGTTACATGCCCGCTTATAAAGTTGACTGGAATGATTATCGTAAACATAAATCGACCGGTGGAAGCTTTAAAGATTATTCAAAGAAAGAATACCAGACTCTAACTGATGATGCATTAATGCGTCATTTACAGGGTATTGAAACCATCGGTATATACCCCCTGCTTGAAGACAATACCTCATATTTCATCGTTGCTGATTTCGATAACATGAACTGGCTAGAATCCGTTCATAACTTATATTCAGTTTGCTCAAAACATGAAATACCTTCTTATATTGAGCGTTCCCGTTCAGGAAACGGAGGGCATCTCTGGATTTTCTTTGAGAAAAATCTCCCTGCTGAAAAGACCAGAAAGATGATGTATGAATTACTTAGAGAAGCCACCATAATCTCCCCGTTTGATAAAGAACCAAGCTTTGACAGACTATTCCCTAATCAGGATTATCATTCTGGAAAAGGATTAGGCAACCTGATTGCGCTTCCGCTAAATGGGAAGGCCCTTTTGAATTTCAATTCCGTATTTCTGGAACCGGAGAATTTACAGCCATACAACAATCAATTTGAAACTATTAGAAGTTTCCGCAAGCTGTCCGGTGATCAGTTTAAAGCTATCTATGAGGACATTTTTAATGAGAAGGTTGAAGATTTCTTCAAATCAAGTTTCGATGCGACCTTTCGATGTGTTGTTGATATTCAAATTGATGGTCAGATATATCTTAAACGGCTTCACCTTAACAGGAAACTCATTGAATTCATAAGAGAAAACCTGAATTTTCTTAATTCTGACTTTCTTATTAAAAAGAACCTTGGAAAGTCAACTTTTAACCTGGAAAAATATTTCAGACTTATTGAAGAAACACAGGATGGTATTATAATTCCAAGAGGATTTGCATTCAATCTTATCACATTTTGCAGAAAGGAAGATCTACCCTTTAAAATCGTTGATAATAGAAGGAAACTTGATCCGGTTGACTTTGAATCAGATATAGCATTGAGACCTAATCAGAAAGCTGCAATAGAAAAAACTCTTGATAAAGATTTTGGCGTTATTGTTTCACCACCGGGATCAGGCAAAACAGTAATCGGGCTTGAATTGATAGCCCAAAAAAGACAGCCTGCCTTAATTATAGTCCACAGGAAACAACTATTTGACCAATGGATAGACCGCATTCAAAGTTTTCTGAAAATTCCAAAGAAGGAAATCGGACAGATTGGTAATCAGAAATTTAAAATCGGGAAAGAAATTACTGTAGCAATGATTCAATCTCTTTCAAAGAATGATGAGATTGAAAAGATTTCCAACAGTTTCGGGACAATAATTGTGGATGAGTGTCATCATATTCCGGCAAAATCATTCAGAGAAGCAATAGTTAATTTCAATTCTTTCTATCTGTATGGACTGACAGCCACCCCAAAACGGAAAAATAATGATGAAAAACTGATTTATGTCTACATCGGAAATATTTTATATAATGTAGATCAGATTGATCAGATCAGGCAGAAACAAACTAAGATAGAGGTAAACATCAAAGAAACAAATTTATATGCACCTTTTGATTATAAGATTGATAAATACGAAACCATTTCAAGAATCCTGATTCATGATACTAACCGGAATTCACTGATATTAGATGATATTGAAAAAAACGCTGATCGATTCAAAACATTTCTGATCCTGACAGAACGAAAGGCACATGTTGACATCCTTAACCTTTATCTTAAGGACAAATATGAGACAATTACAATTCATGGAGAGGATTCTGAAAGCAGCAGAAAAAGTAAAATTGAACAGTTGAAACAAGGTCATTTTAAAATAGTGATTTCAACCGGACAATATTTCGGTGAAGGAATTGATTTAAATAATCTTGAATGTCTTATCATTGCATATCCTTTCGCTTTTGAAGGAAAACTAATACAGTATATTGGTCGGATTCAGCATTCCGGAAATCCTCCGGTCATTTTTGATTATCGTGATTCAAAAATTGATTACTTTGAAAAAATGTTCAAGCAAAGAAACCGATACTATAAAAAGCTCACAAAAGAAGTAAATGTCTGAGAACCAAAATATAGAATATAAGGAATCCTGGAGAGATGAGTATCTGAAATGGATTTGTGGTTTTGCAAATGCTCAGGGAGGTAGGATTTTTATTGGCAAAAATGATGCTGGTAAAGTCACCGGAGTCAAAGATGCAAAAAGACTTATGGAAGATATCCCTAATAAAGTGAAGGATATTCTGGGAATTCTTGTAGATGTAAATCTGAAGAAATCTAAAAAGTTAGAGTTCATAGAAATAAATATTGAGCCATATCCTTATCCAATAGACTATAAGGGACAATATCACTATCGAAGTGGTTCCACTAGACAGGAATTGAAAGGGGCGGTGCTTGATAAGTTTCTTTTACAAAAGATCGGCAAACGTTGGGATGGTGTTCCGATTCCAAAAGTTTCTGTAGTCAATTTAAAGCAGGAAACATTCGACTTATTCAGAAAGCTAGCCTCTAAAAGCCAAAGGATTAACGATGAAAGTCTAACAGACTCAAATGAACAATTGGTTGAAAATCTGCAATTAAAAGAAGGAGAATACCTAAAACGGGCTGCATTACTACTATTTCATCCTGCCCCTGAAAATTTTATAACAGGCTCATACATCAAAATTGGTTATTTTCAATCGGATGATGATTTGAAATTTCAGGATGAAATTCATGGCAATTTATTTGAACAAATTGAAAAATCTATTGATTTGCTTTTTTCCAAGTATATAAAAGCTGAAATAAGCTACGAGTGTATTACAAGACTCGAAAAATTCGAATATCCTAAAGAAGCTATAAGAGAAGCATTGCTTAACGCCATAGCACACAAGGACTATTCAGGTGGTACTCCAATACAAATAAGTGTTTATAGTGATAAAATTATATTCTGGAACGAGGGACAACTGCCTGAAAATTGGACAATTAAGAACTTACTAAAGAAACACGCCTCAAGACCTTATAATCCAGATATAGCGAATGCATTATTCCGTAGTGGATATATTGAATCCTGGGGGCGGGGAACAATAAAAATCATTAATGAATGTAGGCAGGCAGGGATTCCTGACCCGGTTTTTAATTATGACTCAAGTGACATTTCTGTTGAATTCAGGAAGGACATATATTTTCCTGAATACCTTGATTCACTAGGACTTAATGAAAGACAAGTTAAGGCAGTTCTTTATGTAAAAGAGAAGGGTAAAATTACAAATCGTGAATACCAATCCTTATATAATGTATCAAAAGCTACTGCTACAAGGGATTTGTCAGAACTGGAAAACAAACAACTACTGATGAATAAAGGAACCAAGGGCTCAAGTTCTGTTTATGTATTATTTAGAGCAATATATGGAAGTGCAATTGGAGGAGACTTTATTTAAGTATTCACATTGTTGGCTCAAAGTTGGCTCAATTGACTCATAATTGGCTCAAAGTTGGTTCATATAGACAGTATTTGCAAGCACATTGCCAAAGTCGCGCAAGCCATTTCTAAGCCCAAGCTTTGGCAAAGAGCTTGCAAATCAGAAGCTAGAGAATCTAAAATTTTTCTCTCTCGCGCCGTCGCAATAAAATTTCTGCAACAGGACTAACAAATAAAAAACAATATTTGCATAACTTGACAATCTTCTGGTACCTAGACAAATAAACAGGCCTGGCCCATAACACGGACGGTATAATTAATGGGCTTCCCGCGTTCGCGCGGGGCGCGGCGTGACAGCTTTCTGGCTAAAGAACCTGGACCCTGCCCGGTGCTTGCGTCGGGTAACGCCCACTAATCATACCGCCGGGCCGTTAGTCTTAATGAGGACGCGACTGCCCTAAACAAGCTTGCATGAAAATTTCTGCCCATTTATTTGAATATGTTATCTAATTAGCTAACTTTGCAAAATGGATAGCAAACAATTTAGGGAGGTAGTTTATTATGGAGAATTCTTATGGGATTTCTACAAGAAGCAATCTATCAAAGTCAAGAAAAAAATCAACTGGACTATTGGATTACTTCAGTTTCTGGAGATAATTCCGGAGAAATACCTCAAACATATAGAAGGGACTGATCTATATGAAATTAGAGTTAGTTTTGGAAATAACATTTTTAGGATATTCTGCTTTTTTGATAAAGATCGACTTGTAATTATATTAAATGGATTTCAAAAAAAGACTCAGAAAACACCAAAGACGGAAATAGACAGAGCATTAAGATTAAAACAGGACTATTATGAAGACAAAAAATAAAATAATAACATTCAACGAACATCTTGACCGTGAATATGGCAAGATTGGAGTACCTGCCAGAGACAAGTACGAACAAGAATTCGAAGCATTTAAACTCGGTGTTATGCTTCAGGAGATGCGTAAGAAGCAAAAAATGACTCAGGAGCAATTGGCAAATAAATGTGGTACTACCAAGACCTATATTTCCCGCATAGAAAATGATGCCTCTGACATCCGACTTTCAACCCTCATGAGAATAATTCAAGAAGGACTTGGTGGTCACCTCAGACTTACAGTTGACATTTAACAAAATCACTAAGGCTAACACGGACAATCGGTACGGGGCACGGCGCGACACGCGTAATTCTCAGAAAAATTTGTATTCGGCCTCCTTCGCCCAGGGCCTACGCCAAGGCTTCGGCCCTCAAAGGGCTACGGAGGCTGAAAGACGGCAAAAAGTGCACCCCCGCTGCTCACTACGTTCGCGCGGGGCGTGGCGTGACAGTTTTCTGGCTAAAGTACCGGGACCGTGACGGTGCATGCATCGGCTAACACAAACGCACTTTATTGCCGGGCCGTTAGGTGTCATAGCGAGCCTCCTGCAAACACATAGACAGTACCTTGATAAATTTGTAATCATAGAGAAATTGTAATACCGAGACAAATTGTTAATAGTGATTTCATAATAAAAGCTACGACACCTAACGGCATAATTACTAAATTTCATTTCATTTAAACCTAAGTTCTATGACTAATCGAGATCTCCTACACCAAAACCAAATCCCAATAATTTTCAGAATCATTTTTTATTTCTGCTCATTTTACTTCTTCCTTATGGGATTTTCATTGATCTTTTTTCCAGCATTCATTACTAGAGGATTTTCAAATAATGATATTAATCCAACGATCATCGGAATGCTTCGTGGTGCCGGTGGATCAATAATTCCTTATTCACTACTTTACATAATGATAGCAAAAAAACCATTTGAGAGAAAATGGGCGCTTCATGTAATTCTTACTGCTAATGTGATCGCAATCTGTTTAGACACAGCATCTATTTTATTTATTGAGTATAAAATTTCCAATGCAATGATTGATCTCCCTATTGAGTTGATTAGCATTTTGGGTATCGTAATAATCTGGATTAAAATAAAATCTCAAACTAACATTCTACCTGGACTTAATAAAAGTGCTACGAACACCTAACACGGACGGTATAATTAATGGGCTTCCCGCGTTCGCGGGACAGGCTGTCATGCCTGCCCGACTGCGTCAGTCAGGCGGGGTTTTTGCAAAACCCTGCTCCCATGACAAATCCCGCCAAAACATGCACCCGGACACGCGCATCTACTCCCAATTTAAATCCAGTATATCTTGACAGTTTTCTGGCTCCGAGATAGTTTGCTAAAATTGCCTGCAAGGCAATTTATTCGCTTTGCTCATGAGCTCACTTCGTTCGGTTCTTAACGCTCGGCCCCCGCTGAGGCGGGGCAGGCTCTCCATATTGCCGGGCCGTTAGCATTCAGGCCTGGTTCGCGAACACGGGGACAAATCACTTATAATGTGACAGATCCGTAAGGTAAGAAGAAGGCCCGAAATGCTAACAGTAAAAAGCAAAATCGTACCCGGCAACCTGAATTCAAAATACTATTTAACTTTGATTAAATGTAGATTCTATAAATGAGTTATAGCCAATGTGTTTAAAAATCAAGTCAATTATCAAACGTACTTACCAATGAGAAGAAAAGTTTATTTTATAGTTTTTTCTTTACTTCTTCAGTCCATACTTTCACTTAGCATTGCACAGTCTATTTCAAAAAAAGACGAGTTAGAGAACCATACTTACCATGGCATTAAAACTGGACTAAATTATAGCTGGTTTAAAAATAATATGGGTAAACATGGGCTAATTAACTACGAATTCACTTTCGGATATTCAGCCAATCATCTCTTTTTTAAAAAGTTTAATGTTCAAATTCAGGCTCTTGCAGGTATTAAGACAGGGAAAGGCAACACAGATCCACCTAATGGACATAATGATATAGAAAGAGTTTTAAGCACCCATCATTATTATTTTGAATTGCCAATAACTTTAGGCTTCATGATAGTTCCAAAGTTAGAATTCAGGGCCGGCTATTCATATAGATATTACTATGGTTTATCAATTTGGGGGAAATCTGACTTTTTAAATAATCATCATGAAGGAGGAATTATTACAGGACTCAATTTTAGGATGAGCGATAAAGTAAGTATTGGATCCTCACTTTTCTTAAGTACTGATGCCATATACAAATATTTTGGTACTTACAATGGGACACAAAACCTATATACTTTAAAAACAAGATATTTTCAAATTGCTTTTAAATATTGCTTTAACTGACAATAAAAATGACACTGGCTATAACATGGACAATGAAAAATCTCGTTACACTTTTTGCTTGACACTGAGCCACCTACCATGATAACTACCTAGGGATATACCCGGACCGCTCCAGTACTGTTAACAGATTAACAACCCCAGGATAACTTCACCCACTTAGAAAACTTGTACCGCAACACTGGTATCACTTGCCAGACTACACTCCAAAAGATTTGGTTCCCATAGACAGTTTTAATATTGGCCCGAAATGCTAACACGGACGGTATAATTAATGGGCTTGTCATGGTTTTTGCTTTCCTGCCCTCAAGACAGATTTGTAATGGATGCTGCACCCGGACCCTTCGCGGAGTTTATCCCGCAACGCGGGGCTCAGGGCAGGCTCGCGCATCTGCCCGCAATTTAAATCCTTCACCGTGACAGATTTCTGGCTCCGAGACAAATTGTACCCCGACACTGCGCCAGTGCCCGCAACCAACTTTGTAAACGGGGACATCCCGAGTACTCGGGATCGTGGCTCCGATCAAACTTGTACCCCCGACCTTCGGTACGGGGCACGGCGCGACACGCGTAATGCTCAGAAAAATTTGTACCCGGCCTCCTTCGCCCAGGGCCTACGCCAAGGCTTCGGCCC
>JBFYPG010000072.1:0-22985 GCA_041303415.1 Bacteroidales bacterium | reverse complement strand
TGATCTTTTCAAACTTCCGGGCTTTGGGATCTTTTTCAGGATCGGCAGTATAGACACCATCGACCCTTGTCCCCTTTAGAAGTACATCAGCGCCGATCTCCACTGCCCTGAGCGCCGAGGCAGTATCGGTCGTAAAGAAAGGATTTCCTGTCCCTCCCGAAAGGATGCAGGCTGTTCCCCTGGTCATCTGTTCGACAACCCTGTCCCTGTTGTAAAGCATGCCCACGGGCTCCATCCTGATTGATGTGAAGACAACGGCTTTGCCGCCCAGCCTCCTGATCGCGCTTTCAAGGGCAAGGCTGTTTATCACGGTTGCAAGCATGCCCATCTGGTCGCCTTTTACCCTGTCGAAGCCGGATCTGGCTCCGCTCAGTCCGCGGAAGATATTACCTCCTCCGATGACAATTGAGATTTCGCATTTTTTGTTTAGCAGCTCAACAATCTGTTTTGCATACTGGTCGAGAACTTTTTCATCTATCCCCTGTTTTTTGTTCCCGGCAAGCGATTCACCGCTGAGCTTCAGGAGGATTCTGGAGTATTTCATAAATAAACAGTTTGATGTAAAGATAAAAATTTATTTTCGCCACGTACCCATCCCCCTTGATCCCCGCCTCTTAACGACACGTACCCATCCCCCAACCCCCTTCCCTGCTGTCGCAAGGAAGAGGGCTATATGACAGGTAATCAATATGTTTCCCCCTCCTTACGCAGTAGGGAGGGGGCTAGGGGGTGGGTACGTGTGCTTAGAGAAGGGGGTCGGGGGGATGAGTACGTGTAACTTCAGAAAAAAAGGCGGCTTAAGAATAAGCCACCTTATTATATTGAATTATGAACGAACATTTACAGATTGAGAGTATATCTTTTAAATGCATTAACTGTAAGTTCCTTATCAGCTGATTTAAGATACTGTCCTATGGTTAGCTTGCTGTCCTTTATAAATTCCTGGTTAAGGAGAGTACTCTCTTTGTAGAATTTGCCAAGTTTGCCCTGGGCAATCTTTTCAAGCATATCCTCAGGCTTGCCGTCGCGGCGGGCCTGTTCCCTGCCTATCTCTATTTCCTGTGCAATAACAGCCTGCGGAACATCAGCCTTGTCAACAGCAACGGGATTCATGGCAGCTATCTGCATGGCAACATCCTTGTAAACCTGGGCATCAACTCCTGCTTTTGAAAAGCCAACGAGTGTTGCCAGTTTATTTCCCGGATGAATGTATGCCTGGACGAAGGCAGCTTCAATCTTATCATAGAATGACAGCTCAAGCTTCTCACCGATAACGCCAAGAAATTCCACAACCTTGCCGCCCACATTGCCACCTTCCATCGGAAGCGCTTTAAGAGCCTCAAGATCAGCAGGTTTCTTGTTAACTGCGATATCAAGTATCCTGTTTGCAAGTCCGATGAACTCAGCGTTTTTTGCAACAAAATCTGATTCGCTGTTAAGCACAATCATTGCGCCTGAATTGCCGTCACCAGCTGTTTTTGCAAGCACCACACCTTCAGTAGCCTCCCTGTCAGCTCTCTTGCTGGCAACAGCCTGTCCTTTTTTCCTTATTATTTCAATTGCCTTGTCAAAATTGCCGTCAGCCTCTTCAAGGGCCTTCTTGCAATCCATCATCCCGGCGAGAGTGATCCTTCTTAATTTTGCAACATCAGCAGTCGTAATCGTAGCCATCCTTATATTATTTACAAATAACTAATAACCAATAACTAATAACCAATAACTAATAACTAATTCTCCTCCTCAACTTCTTCAGAGGCACCGGCAGCATCCTCGTGTTCTTCCTCCTCAGCAGCCTCTTCCGCTTCTTCTTCCTCAACCTCAACCTCATCCTCTTCTTCCACTATTGCCTGAATAAGCACTTCAGGAATATCCTTTGTTTCAAGCTCTTTCCTTATTGAGCTCTTGTCTTTTCCGAGAGGCTCCTTGTCTTTTTCAAGCTTTCTTTCATTCAGGCCTTCATCGATAGACCGGCAAAGGATATCAACTATCAGTGAAATAGATTTTGAGGCGTCGTCATTTTCCGGTATCGGAAAATCTATCTCTGAAGGGTCTGAGTTTGTGTCAACCATAGCGAAGACTGGTATGCCGAGCCTTTTGGCTTCCCTTACAGCGATATGTTCCTTGCATACATCCACCACAAAGAGAGCGGATGGAAGCCTGGTAAGGTCAATGATGCTTCCGAGGTTTTTTTCGAGTTTGGCCCTCTGCCTTGTCACCTGAAGCTTCTCCCGTTTCGACATATTGGTGAAAGTGCCGTCAGTGGCCATCTTGTCGATCGATCCCATCTTTTTGACAGCCTTGCGGATCGTCGGGAAATTGGTAAGCATCCCGCCCGGCCAGCGTTCAGTGACATAAGGCATGTTTACATTCTTTACCTTTTCGGCAACAATTTCCTTTGCCTGTTTCTTGGTAGCAACAAACAAAATCTTTTTTCCCGATTTTGCTATATGCTTCATTGCTGAAGCAGCCTCATCGAGTTTTGTGATCGTTTTTTCCAGATCGATAATGTGAATTCCGTTGCGCTCCATGAAAATGTAAGGAGCCATTGCAGGATTCCATTTTCTTTTGAGGTGTCCGAAATGAACACCGGCGTCGAGTAATTCCTTGAAAGTTGTTTTTGGCATGTATTATAATTTAAGTTTACGTTCATTCAGTCAATTGCAGAGTAGCTCCGTCATCCGGAAGTCTTTGCAATTTAGATACTAAACTTGCATCTCTATTGGTTGAGGTATTGATCCCTAGCGCTTGCTGAACTGGAATCTCTTCCTGGCCTTGGGCCTTCCCGGTTTCTTCCTTTCAACTTCACGGGGGTCCCTGGTTGTGAAACCGTTGGACTTCAGGACTTTCTTGTTCTCTTCATCGATTTTGATGAGAGCCCTTGTGATCCCGAGGCGGAGAGCTTCAGCCTGGCCTTTTATGCCGCCTCCCTCAAGATTGACGGTGACATCATATTTATCAGCGCAATTCAGCGCAACCATAGGCTGTGTGACCATATAAGTGAGAGTGCCGGCTCCGAAATACTCCTTGTAGTCCTTGCCGTTGACCGTTATCTTGCCCTTGCCGTCTCTTAAATATACTCTTGCAACAGCAGCTTTTCTTCTTCCTAAAGCATTAATAGCGTCCATGTATAGTTCCCGGGTTGTTAATTAAGTTCAATTTTCTTTGGTTTCTGAGCTTCGTGCGGATGCGCTGATCCGACATAAACATGCATATTTTTGAAGATGGCTCTTCCAAGACGTGTCTTCGGGAGCATGCCCCTGACAGCCTCTTCAACAAGGCTTATCGGTTTCTTCTTCAGCATCTCGGATGCCGTAGTGAACCTCTGGCCTCCGGGATATCCGGTATACCTTACATATTCCTTATCGCTCCACTTCTCGCCTGTAAGCACGACTTTTTCTGCATTTATCACGATCACATTGTCGCCGCAGTCAACATGAGGAGTAAACTCCGTCTTGTGTTTTCCTCTGAGTATACCGGCAACTTTTGTGGCAAGGCGGCCCAGCACCGCACCTTCAGCATCTATTATCACCCACTCCTTGTTGACAGTCGTTTTATTGGCCGATACTGTCTTGTAACTTAAGGTGTTCACTTGTTAACAGTTTTTAATTGATATACTTGTGTTTAATTTAAAAACCCTCTGATTTCGGGTTTGCAAAAATACAACATAATTCTTAAAAAAAAAGAATATTGCCCAGATTTTATTCAAGTAAGCGAAACTTACAGTAATTTTACATTTCTTTTTGGTTAAAAACCCGGAAAATGAATGACGACAGATATTATCTGAAGCAGGCGGTAAAAGCAGCATGCGAGGGTATAAAAGATGGTGGCGGGCCATTCGGTGCGGTGATCGTTAGAGACGGGAAAATAATAGCGAAGGCAGGCAACCGGGTGGTGCTTTCACACGACCCGACTGCACATGCCGAAGTGCTGGCAATAAGAGAGGCCTCAGATATACTTGATTCCCACGACCTTTCGGATTGTGTACTTTATGCTTCCTGTGAACCCTGCCCGATGTGCCTCGGCGCCATTTACTGGGCAGGCATCCGCAGGGTAGTGTTCGCTTCAGGCCGCTCAGAAGCTTCATCTGCCGGCTTTAGTGACAATTTCATTTACAGCGAGATCGGCCTCGACCCGTCAGAAAGGAATATCGATTTCATTCAGATACCTGATGCAGGGGGAGAAGAGGCATTCAGGATATGGGAAAAGTATGAGGGTAAAATACCTTATTGAATCATGGGAGTGAAAAGGCTGCAACGCGCTTTTTTCAGACGCGACGTTCTGAAGGTCGCACCTGAGCTTATCGGCAAGACCCTGGCAATCAGGAATGAAGACGGGAATATCCGGAAGTATATAATAACCGAGACCGAAGCTTACCGGGGATCAGACGACAAAGCCTGCCATGCCAGCAAGGGCCGGACGGCAAGGACTGAAGTGATGTACCGCGAAGGGGGCAGGGTGTATGTTTATTTTGTCTATGGCATGTACTGGATGCTTAATTTTGTTGCCGGCCCGGAGGGAGATCCCCAGGCTGCACTGATAAGGGGAATCGAGGGTTATAATGGACCGGGCAAACTTACCAGGACGCTAAGCATCGACGGGTCATTCTATGCTGAAGACCTGGCAGCTTCAAAACGGATATGGGTTGAAGATTCCGGACTAAGGCCTGAAATAACATCCGGTCCGAGAATAGGGATCAATTATGCAGGGGAACCGTGGATCAGTAAGCCATGGAGATATAGTATTTTTTTACGTTCTTTGTTTCTGCATTAATACATAATATTTATGGATTCAGTATGGACCACCTACCGCCGGTGGAATAACATCACAGGCTGGTTCATGTTTCTTTTTTCTGCTGCCGTTTACCTGCTTACCGTGGAACCGACTGTAAGCTTCTGGGATTGCGGCGAATTCATTCTCTCGGGCTTCAGGCTTCAGGTAGGGCACCCTCCGGGAGCGCCGCTTTTTGTAATGATGGCAAGAATAGCAACTCTCTTTGCAGGAAGCGATGCTTCAAAGGCGGCACTGATGGTAAATATGCTGTCGGGCATCTGCAGTGCATTCACAATACTGTTCCTCTTCTGGACAATCACCCACCTGGTTCGCAGGATCTTCACAAGGAACGCCGTTCTTGAACCAAAACAGATCCCCGCAATAATAGGCAGCGGAATCCTCGGAGCCATGGCTTACACTTTTTCCGACACATTCTGGTTCTCAGCAGTGGAGGGAGAATTATATGCCCTTTCATCACTATGCGTTGGAATGGTTTTCTGGGCAATGCTCAAATGGGAAGAGGAGGCTGATCAACCCTCCTCGGGACGCTGGATTATACTCATCGCTTATATCATGGGTCTCGGACTGGGAATACACAGGCTCAGCCTGCTCGTGCTCCCCGTGCTGGTATTTGTTTTTTACTTCAGGAAATTTGAGGTCACGACAAAAAGTGTAATTTATACACTTATTATTTCTGTCCTTATTCTCGGCTTCATGGTTTTCATTCTGATACCTGGGGTACCGGAGGTTGCAGGCTGGTTCGAGCTTCTTTTTGTAAATATCCTGGGGATGCCGTTTAACAGCGGGCTCCTGACTTTCATTGTTTTACTTATTGCGCTTCTTGTTCTCGGGATAAGATATTCACTGAAAAACAACAGGGTGATACTTAATTATATCATAACCAGTCTGACAGTTATTATGATAGGCTACTCCTCGTATGCCATGATCATGATACGGTCATCAGCGAAGCCGCCCATGAACCAGAATAATCCTTCAGATATTTTTTCCCTTTCATATTATATCAATATGCAGCAGTACGGAAGCTCGCCAAAGCTTCATGGACCATATTACAGCGCTCCGCCCGTAGATGTGAAAAGGGTAGTCGGAGGTTATAACAAGGTGAACGGGAAATATGTTCCCTATTACCATCCTGAGTATAAGTACAGCAAGGAGTTCACTACTCTGTTCCCGCGTATGTACAGCACCGATGCCGAGCATGAGGAGGTATATAAATACTGGGGCAGGATCAAGGGGAGGAGATACACTTTCAGCACAGGTTCAGGAAAGGAGACAATTGTCTGTCCGACTTTCGGAGAGAACCTTCGTTTCTTTTTCAGATACCAGGTGGGCTATATGTACCTCAGATATTTCATGTGGAATTTTGCCGGAAGGCAGAACGATATTCAGGGAAACGGGAACGACCTTCACGGAAACTGGATAAGCGGAGTAAAATTCATTGATGAAGCTCGCCTGGGCCGGAGCAGCAACCTGCCTGATGACCTTAAGACCAACCCCGGCACCAATAAATACTATTTCATCCCCCTCCTGATCGGACTGGCAGGTATGTTCTGGCAGTATAAAAAGGATAACAGGGGCTTCTGGCTGATACTGGCCTTCTTCCTTATGACGGGTCTCGCAATCATATTGTACCTGAACCAGTCGCCCAATCAGCCAAGAGAGCGTGACTATGCATATGCCGGATCATTTTATGCATTTGCTATATGGATCGGATTCGGCTTCATGTTCGTTTATGAGCTTTTAAGAAAGATTCTCAGCAGCAGGATCGCGGCGGCAATCGCCCTGGTGATCCTCTTGCCTGCATGCCCTGTTCTGATGGCAGCCCGGAACTGGGACGACCATGACAGGTCAGGACGCTATACGGCAAGGGACATAGGAGCCAACTATCTTGAATCATGCGCCCCCAATGCCATCCTGTTCACATACGGCGACAATGACTCTTTCCCGGTATGGTACGTGCAGGATGTTGAGGGAATAAGAACCGATGTAAGAGTGGCCAACCTCAGCTATATACAGGCAGGATGGTATATCGAAATGATGAAGCTGAAAGCCTTTGAATCTGATCCCATGCCGCTCACTCTCGGAAACGACAAGTACATGGATGGCATAAGAACCCAGCTGCCGGTCTACAAAAGGATCGAGGCGCCGGTTAGCATCAGCGAAATTGTGCAGTTTGCCGGGATGGATGACAGAAACTACATGATCGACTACAGCGGACAGGGCGATTTCCTTAATTACCTGCCTGCCAATAAATTCATTATCGATGTCGACACTTCACTGGTGCTTGCAAACGGAACTGTCGGGAAGTATTTCAATGACAGGATACTGTCGCCGGTAATCTGGGAATTTACCGACGAGGATGCGTTCAAGGGCGACCTTGCTATAATGGACCTTCTTTCAACAAACAAATGGAAACGGCCGATATACTTCTCAACCACGGTACCTGCTCACCAGTACAAAGGGCTGGATAAGTTCTTTGTCCAGGAGGGAATGGCTTACAGGATAGTACCGATAAAAACAGATAAATCGGACCAGGGCGAATTCGGAATGATCGATCCGTACGTGATGTACGATAACATGATGAATAAATTCAAGTGGGGCAAAGCCGGCGATCCGGCCGTATACCTTGATGAGAACAACAGGAGGATGTTCAGCAACTTCAGAAGGATATTCGGGAACCTTGGCAGGGAATTACTGGAATACGGTGATACAACGAAAGCAGTTGAGGTTGCTTACAGGGCACTGGAAATTGTTCCTGCCGGTAAACTGCCCCATGATTTCTTCTCTATCGGGTCGGCAGAGATACTGATCAGGGCAGGAAAGAGTGAAGAAGGGCAAAAACTCGTGTCGGATATTATTGACTATTCAAAGGAATACCTTGATTATGCCATCAGCCTCAGTCCCGCCGGCAGATACGGCCTCGAATATCCCACCGGGATCAACATGCAGGCAATGCTTGATATTTATAACCTTGCGCTGGATCTTAAAGATGAAGCGCTGATCAGCAGGATTGAGCCGATGATGAATCTCTATTACGGGAAGCTCTATTCAGGAAACTAGACTTTTATGAGGCTTTTCAGGCCATGGCCATTCTTTGCGATTCTTTATCCTTCCGCGCTATTCAGGATTAGGACAGGAGAGAAAACAGCCTGCCTCACTTTTGACGACGGACCTGATCCTTCTTCTACCCCGGTCATTCTGGGAATTCTTGATAAATTCAATGTAAAGGCTTTTTTCTTCTGCCCAGGCGTGGCTGCAGTTAAGCATCCGGAACTGATCGCCGCAATAAGGTCGGCCGGGCACCTGATAGGGAATCACGGTTACAGGCATCTTGACGGATGGAAAACACCGGCCGGCATATATATAAATAATGTAAGGGAAGCTGATAGCCTTACATCGGATAAATACTTCCGGCCGCCGTTCGGCCGCATGACTCCCCGGCTATACAGGGAGCTGAGCAAAAAATACAAAATAATATTGTGGGATATAATGGCTTATGATTTTAATCCCGTATTCGGAGCTGAAAAATCACTGAGTGTACTGAACAATAAACTTCGGCCCGGTTCAATCATAGTGCTCCATGATTCGCAACTGTCATCATGTACCTCATTCCTTGAAAGTTTTATAAAGACATCTTTAAGCCGGAATTACAGGTTTGAATTGCCATATTGATTTAACCACTTTGTTTTTCATCCTGAAATGTTACTTTTGAAATGCCTTAACTTCCTGTACAATGAATATACTAATACTCGGATCAGGCGGAAGGGAACATGCCCTTGCGTGGAAACTGAGACAGAGCAAAAAAGTAACAAAGATCTATATCGGCCCCGGAAATGCCGGCACCTCCCTTACCGGAACCAACCTGCCCATTGACCCTGAAAACTTTCAGGATGTCAGAAAGGCTGTTATAGACAATAACATAGGAATGGTGATAGTCGGGCCCGAAGCTCCGCTGGTGGCCGGGATCACAGATTTTTTAAAAAATGATGATCTTCTTAAAAACATTCCGGTAATTGGTCCCGACAGGTCAGCCGCCAGGCTTGAAGGCAGCAAGGATTTTGCAAAGGATTTCCTCACCAGGCACAAAATACCGACTGCAGCATACAGGAGCTTCGACAGTGCCACGGTAAATGAAGCTTCTGATTTCCTGAGTTCGTTCAAGCCGCCATACGTGATAAAAGCTGATGGACTTGCTGCAGGTAAAGGGGTTGTCATCCTGAACGATATTAAAGATGCAGAAAGAGAGGTAAGGGCGATGCTGGATGGAAAATTCGGTTCAGCCGGCAATAAGGTGGTGATCGAGCAATATCTTAAAGGCATTGAAGTTTCGGTCTTCATTGTGACCGATGGCAAATCATACAAACTTTTACCTGAGGCAAAGGACTACAAAAGGGTGGGAGCGGGCGACACCGGGCTCAACACCGGAGGAATGGGCGCCGTATCACCTGTGCCCTTTGCAACTTCAGAATTCATGACCAGGGTCAGGGATAGGATCATTGATCCTACAATGAAAGGGCTTGCCGCTGATGGTATCATTTATAAGGGTTTTATCTTCTTTGGTCTGATGAATGTGGACAGCGATCCATGGGTCATTGAATATAATGCGCGCCTGGGCGACCCCGAAACGGAGGTAACTGTCCCCAGGATAAAATCAGATCTGTTTGAGCTTATGGAGGGTGTTGCGCAAGGCAACCTGTCGGAAAGAGTCCTTGAGACGGATGACCGGTATGTCACAACCGTGATGTTAACCTCCGGCGGATACCCGGGACATTACGAAAAGGGGAAGGAGATATCGGGCCTTGACAGGACAGTGGATTGTGTTTTATTCCACTCCGGCACCAGAATATCAGATGGCAGGGTTGTCACCTCAGGCGGCAGGGTGCTTGCAGTAAGCGCATGGGGCAGGAACATGGAGGAAGCTCTTCAGGGGTCATATAAAAATGCAGGACATATTTCGTTCGAAAAAATGTATTACAGGACCGATATAGGATTTGATCTCCGTTAATCATGCTGTTAAGGCTATTCAGGGGAACCGGACCCGGAGTTATTTTTCTGACAGGACTGACACTTGCAGGCTTATGGATCAGCGCTTTCATTGATCCGCAAGCTCCGGGGCAGGCTGTTTACGAGACCAACCCCATGCCGCTGTACAGTCTGCTAAGATATATTGCGGGAACAAGTCCTCTGGCTGGTGTCATATTCTCCTTTGCCATGATGGTTGTGATGGTTTTTCTTATAACCTGGTTCAACACGTCGGTATTCTTTATCAATGAAAGGACTTTCCTTCCTGCGCTTTTTTTCATCCTGATATGCGGGCTGTACCCTGAATGCAGGGTGATGAATCCGGTTCTGCCCGGAGCGCTTTTCCTTATGCTGGCATTGATAAGGATCATGAACACATACCGCATATCCGGCACTGCATTCAATTTCTTTGATGCCGGAATACTGATTAGCGCGGGAAGCCTTTTTTACATGAATCTTATCTGGTTCTGGCTGCTTGTGATAATCGGCATTGCCCTGTTGAGGACCTGGAATCTCAAGGAGACTGCAATTTCGGTTCTTGGTCTCATAACCCCTTATATACTGATTCTGGGTCTCTATTATGTCCTCGGGAAAGACATCGGGGCTTACCTGGCTGATATCAGGATAAATCTTTTCGGTGAGACGCAGGGTTATGATTTTTCAAGGCTGACCATTATTGTGCTTATACTGTGGGCGTTGGTTTTTCTTGTATGCCTTTCTTTTCTTGTGATGAAGATGAACACAAAGAAGATCAAATCACGCAAAACATTTTTTCTGCTGCTCTGGTCACTGGTGGTTGCCAGTGCTATTTATTTCCTGCTTCCTTCAGCGTCGGTCGAAACTATATACCTGACAGGCATACCAGCCTGTTATATCATGGCGCACTATTTTGTATTTGCGAGAAAGAAGCTGATGCCGGAGATTATGTTTTCAGGATTTTTTCTGCTGGTTGTCCTGATCCATGTACTGTTTGTTCTGTGATCCGGTCATTTGACCATTGAGACCACGCCGACGCCCGATCCAGGCTGTCCGCCGGTAAAATCAAAGCTTATCTGGTAGATGCCGCTGCGGTTGCAGATGAAATCAACGTATGGATAGGTTTTGCCTGTTTTCTGGTCGTATGAGGAGAGGACCTGCTTGTTGGTATCGTCTTTGATGGCAAGGATCAGCTTGCCTTCCGAGCCTTCTGAATTGCACATCGTGAACCTGTACTTTGTGTTCTTCCAGAGCGACATCTGGGCCTTGTACCTGAATTCTCCCTCGGATGGGGCTTTGCCAAGCTGCACCCTGAAATCCTTCAGGTATTTGGCATTTGGTCCGGCCGTTGAGATGCAGGAGTTCACAAGGGGATCAGCAGCCTGGCCTTTTGCCAGCGTCACTGTTGCGATCAATAATACCAGTGTGATAAGATGGTTTTTCATGTTAATTGTTTGATATCAGTCTGTCGCGAATCTCTTTTGTAACGTCAATTATAGCAGATAATTGCTCATCAGACATTTCCACAACGCTGGTCTCTGTCTGTTCAATAACGAGTCCTCCGTCTTTTTCAACGCTGACAGGCTCGCCGAGAGTATATGTGATCCTGACATCCCTGTATGCTTCCTTTATCTTCTGGAGGTCTTTGCAGAGGGCCGTGAATTCGGTATCCTTTCCGCAGTATGGATTTGCCAGCATGATCAGGTCATTCAGTATTATCTTCTGCTCTCCTATGCGGTCTTTGAGCATCTGGTCGGGGTATCTCTTAACCACCTGTGTGGCAAGGTACTGCGCTTCGGACCAGACCCCTATTATCATCAGGGCCGAAAGCTGTCCGCGGTTATCTTCGCGCAGGTACTGATCGATCTGGGTATATGAATCTATCGAAAGGAAGAGCAGTGAATCGAGGTTTGATTTATTAAGTGAGAGCCTTTTAATTGTCTCAAAATCAAAGAACTGACCTACCCTGATCCCTTCAGCAAGCTTCCTTATTGATGAAAGGATATCAATGGATGTCCCTGTCTTTTCATACATGTTCAGATAACCGAGATCAGCGCCAAGAATTCCTAAGGTAAGGGCTTTGGAGAAAGCGGTTTCCTGCTTGTTGGCATCTATCGAGGAGGCCAGGTATTCGGGCGAATAGGGAACCTCCAGGAGCTGCAGGAGGTTGGCTATTTCAACCGGTGACGATATGTTCCTGGAGATCTCGGCTATTGCCTCGGCGCTAAGCTTCTCCGCTTCCCCGGCAGGCACGGTATCGGCTTCCGGAAATATGAAATCCCCGGCCTTGCCTGCAGAATTCCTGCAGGAAAAACAGGTAAAGGCAACTGCCAGTATAAAAACGAACAACTTCCCTTTCATCAGAATGATAATAAGATTAGTACAAAAATATAAAATTTAAATTTCAATCTCTTAAATATGCGCTTGCGAAACCTTATTTTTTCGAAGAATCTCACAGCCTTTGCCAGGAGCTCGTAATAAAGGGTTATATAAAGCATTACAGTGCTGAGCAATACGAGAATAATATTAAAGGTGAAAGTATCTGTCCGCATTCCGAAAATATATTTGGCAGGGGAGTAGAAATGCGTTCTGAATCCCAATAACCATCTCTTGTACGGGTCGAGGTAGACAGGGTCGATGTTCTGTACGATCTTGTTTTTGTAGATAAGGATTTTTCTGCGCTCATAATATTTTGTAACGATCTCTTCGAGCTTGAAGTTATAGTTATCGTTTCTGAGCTGGTTGAGCCTGTCGCTGTTCAGGTTGTAGAACCTGTCCTTTCTCTCGCTGGCCGAGTTGGATGCATCGCTGAATATCCTGTCCAGTTTTTTCAGGTAGGCTGCCGCTGAATCTGCTATTGCCGGATTGAATTCACGGGGTATAAGTGATCCGGTGTACCTGAATGCCGGAATGTTGTAGATCTCCGGGATCCTGGAAAGCTCATTATTCAGCAGGGGAAGTTTGCTGAAATCCCGTCCCGGATCTTCCCTGTACTCCCGGAGAGTGGTTTCAAGTGCTCCGATAAGCTCAGGTATCCGGTGCACCTTGTTGAAATCGGCAATGCTTATTTTCTTTTGAAGAATGTAAGAGGTTTCCTTCTGCTGGTTGTACTCAACACGGCTGTACCTGTTGTCCTTGAATTGCGAAACCATCAGCGCCTCGTATGTCCACCTCGTGGGCATCAGCTCTGCAATGACAGGCACTTTTTCCACGCTTCCGATTTTCCGGTTGAGCTTGTCGAACGGGAACATTGCACCGCTTAGCACCATCATGGGGATTATTAAAAGGGGAATGACTATATAGATTGTTATGGCGGAATTGAAGGATGCCGAGATGTTCAGGCCTATCATATTTGCGCAGTAAGCTGTGGTGAAAAGAGCGATCCAGTAATGAAAAAACATCCCCTTGATTCCAAGGATGGGATTTGCAATTGCAAGGAATGCAGCTGACTGCAAAGCTGATATCAGGATCAGTATTGCTATCTTGGCGAACAGGTAGCCTGATCTGCTCAGGTTCAGGAACTGCTCGCGCTTGAGGATCTTCCTGTCGCGGAAAATCTCTTCCGCGCTGATAGTCAGCCCGAGGAAAAGGGCAACTATTATGCTCATGAAAATGTAGATGGGGACATTTTCATTTTCAGCGAACATATATATTGTTGAATCGGGATCAGGGATGTACCTTATTATAAATGAAAGGATAAAGCCTAATACCGGGGCTTCCAGGAATGTAAGCAGCACATACTGGCGGTTCGATATTTTGCTTTTCGCATCCCTGCCGAGATAGATCAGGAACTGCATAAAAAGACCCGGTCTCCGGAGGTTGCTGCGGGGAGGCTCTTTTACCTCGGGCACTTTAACAAAACGGTGCTTCTTACTGAATTGCTCCGCCCACTCCTTTGGTTTTACTTTTCTTTTCTCGGTGTATTTCCCGAACTCATCTACAACCTGGGTCTCAAGGATATTGAATATCGTCTCAGGATTGACATTGCCGCACGAAGGGCACTCTCCCACGTTTGCGTTTATCTGTGCATCATGTGTCTTGAAGTATATTACCGAATCAACCGGGTTTCCGAAATAGGCAAGGCATCCCTCCTGGTCGAGGATGATCACCTTGTCGAACATCTTGAATATCTCCGATGAGGGCTGATGTATCACTGTTATGACAAGCTTGCCCTTCAGTGTCAAATCCCTCAGAAGGTCCATAAGGTTTTCCGAATCCCTGGACGAGAGCCCCGAAGTTGGTTCATCAAGGAAGAGTATCAGCGGTTCCCGTATAAGCTCAAGAGCAATGTTAAGCCTTTTTCTCTGACCACCGCTTATTATGTTGTTAAGCAGGGAGCCCACCTTGAGGTCGCGTTTTTCCAGAAGGCCAAGGTTGGACAGGGTATGATCAACCAGTTCAATGATCTCTTTTCTGGATTTATCCCTGAAGCACTGCCATGCAGCGTAGTAGAGATTCTCAAACACTGTCAGGTCTTCGATGAGCAGGTCATCCTGGGGTACATAACCAAGCACGCCTTCCAGCGATGCCCTGTCCTTCAGAATATCGAGACCGTTGATCCTGACACTGCCCAAAGTCGGCTTCATTATGCCGCTTAAAAGGTTCATCAGGGTTGTTTTGCCTGAACCGCTGGCTCCCATTATCCCGATCATTTTTCCTTCTTCGACCGAAAAGCTGATGTTATCGATTGCCGGAATTCCGTCACTGAATACGTAGGTAAGGTTTTCGGCAGTGAATGAAAGCTTTTGTATGATGAGGTCGGAACGGAAGGTTGAGCTTATATCGCTGTAATATATCGCGTGCCCCTGTGATGACTTTATGGATCCGCCCTTGGCGAAGGTGTACACCTGCCCCGGCCTTATCGGAAGTCCGTTGAGATAGAGCTGTTCGGGGGAAATATATTTCAGGAAATAGAGATCGACGCTGGCAATTCTCAGGAAGCAGATCGTTGCATCCTGGTAACCTGTAATCATCCTGCTGCATAGTTCGCACTCCTCTTTGCCTGGTGCAAGCACCCTGATGGCAGTATTCACCAGGTTTTCGGGCTCATTATTCTTAACAAACTGTTCGGTCGCCGCAAATTCATCCTGGGATATTCTGAAAACCTCGGCGACAGTATTAATAATGTTCATCCTCTGGGGGGTGAACCGGCGGTCAGCATTGACAAGCTCGTAAAGCCTTACCAGTACGACCACCTTCTGTTCCTGGTTAAGGGTCCTGGTAATTTTCTTGCATATTCCGAAAATCTTTACCGAATCCCTGACAGATGGAGCCGCGCCTGTCTTTTCGGCAGACCTGTCTATCACCGGTCCGGCATGTTCATTAAAAAGTGCAAGATATTCCTTCACGCTCTCCTGTGTCAGCTGCTTGTTGAGGAAGTCCGATACATATTCACGCTCATTAAGTATCATGCCTCCGTCCTGCTTGACAATAAGGGCAAACAGTTCCATCAGGGCTTTCAGGATCTCCTCACTCATAATGCGGGAAAGATATGGTCATTAACAGAAAACTAAGGTATGAAAACTATTTCTTTTTTGACAGGGGGCTCTTGAATTTTCTCTGGAGCCATCCGGGCACGATCGAGGCTCCGATTATGAGATACGGGTAATAACTTATTATTCTCCAGATGATTGCAATAGCCAGTGCTATGCCTCCGGTGTATGCCGCGTCGGCGGGGATTGCATCCGTTATATACCTGCCCAGTATCACTTCGGCAAAACCGCTGCCTCCCGGAGTAGGGCTTATTATCATCATAATCCATGTAACAAGCTGCCTGGCAAATATCAGGAAATGGTCGCTTACGGCATAGAATGCCATGAGGATTGCGTTTACCACCCAGTACCTTGATGTCCAGGACAGGAATGTTGCTGTTCCGGCCTTTATCCAGAACGAAGCCGGTTTATGCTTCAGCGCACGGGAGCTTTCAACTATGTCATCACCGGCCCTGACGGCTGACTCTCTCCACCTTCTGAGCACCGGGAGGCGGAAAAGATAAATCAGGGTTTTACGGATCTTATCAGGATCGATGAAGAGGCCGTAACCGACAAACAGCACCCAGGCAAGTATGAGAGCATATCCGATCAGTGTTACGATGAGCAGGTTATTAAGAAGAGCCGCGCCGGTGCCCTGAAGGGATGTAGTAAAAAGAATATCTCCACCTATTATCAGCAGGAGGAACGGAAGCATTATCACAAAATAGAGCTCATCGAGAAACGATGTGGCAAGAACTATTGAGGTGCTTCTTCCGACCGATATATCCTCTTTATGAATAAATACTACAGCGAGAGCAGTCCCTCCCACAGTCGATGGCGAAATTGCCGAGGTGAATTCCCACAGCATGATTACCCTGAAAGCCTGTCTCCATGTCAGGTCATTTTCCGAGAGCACCCTGATCCTGATCATGTAGCCGAGATCCCTTCCGATCATGCAGCACCATGCAACAAAAAGCCAGAATACCGATTTCCAGGTGAAATTCAGCCTGCTGAGGATATCGGCGTCAATTTCCCTGACAATGAACCATGCGACCACTGCAAGACTGATGAGAACGGGAAGAATTATCCTCCCCGGCTTCAGTTTCCTGGCCAGTTCAAAGTGATTATCCTGAGTCATACCCGTTCCGGTTGCCCTTTATGCTTCGACTGATTCCTATACAGCTTCTATTGTGGATGGCGGCTTTGTGGCTATGTTGTAGGTCACGCTTACCACTCCCGGAACGTTTCTGAGTATCGTGTCAGCCAGCTTTTCCAGTGTCTCAAACGGAAGTTTTGTGGGTTTTGCCACGCGGGCATCCTTGCTGTCCCAGCAGCGTATCTCTATCTGCTGACCGAACTCCCTTTTGCCATCGCGCATGCCGGTAACGCGATCCTCGTGGAGTATTGCAAGATACTGGAAGGCTCCGCTGTTCTTAAGAAGATCCTCAACTATCGAAGTGGCCTTTCGTACTGTTTCAATTCTCTCCGGTGTAGCCTCTCCGATGACTCTTGCCGATAATGCAGGTCCGGGGAATGGTATCCTGTCGAAAATCTCCGGCGGCAGGCCGGCGGCCCTTCCGACTATGCGGACACCCTCCTTGCGGAGCTGGATCAGCGGTTCAATGATCCTGTATCCGAAGGTTGCCTGTGGGTCGATGCCCAGCTGCTCAAACACATTGTGCTGGCGTTTTATTCCCGCCACGGTTTCATAAACGTAAGTCAGTATTGTGCCCTGCAGCAGATATTTTGCGCCGCTATCCCTAACTAACTTTCCGAAGACATTCTTATAGAAAGTCTGAGTGATAGCTTCTCTCTTCTCCTCGGGATCGGTTATCCCCCTGAGAGCAGAAAAGAATTCACTCCTTGCATCCACGATCGAAACTTCAACTCCCAGTTTCTTAAAGAGCCCTGCAACGCGTGCCGGCTCTCCTTCCCTCATTATCCCGTTGTCAATGAACACGGTCCTGAGATTCCTGCCGAGCGCTCTGTGACCGATCATTGTGACCACCGACGAATCAACACCTCCCGAAAGGGCGTTGATGGCTGTACCCTCTCCAACAATGTTCTTTATCTCATTCACCTTTTCATCGATAAAATGAGAGGCATTCAGTTCCTGCAGAGTAATTTCCTTGATCATATATCTATAGATTTAAAATATTTCAGTAAGAGGCGGATCAGGTTGCCTTCAGGTTTTAAAGATAGGATTTAATATTATACCAATCCCGGTCCGGCTATCCATTTTTACCATTCAGGCACCTGTTTTGACGGTTCTGCAATTATTATTTTAAAAAAGGTGTGCTGAGTCATTACTTTGATTCGTATTTAACAAGTTTAACCTAAAAAACATCAACTATGAAAACAATGATCTTCAAAGTTCTGACTGCTGCCCTGATCCTTATTTTCCCTTCAGCCGCCAATGCCCAGAATCAGAAAAGCCTTGTCAGGAATTACATGACGCAGCTGCCCGGCGGAAAGCCTGATTTCAGGGAAGGGCCCCAAAAATACAGAATGACGGCAATCTACACGAACCGTGATCTTTATGGCAATTTCACCGGGAAGACCAGAATCTCAGGAGATTATACCTGCGGCCTCGAAAACAAACAGGCATTATGGAGCAATGTTCTGATTGCCGGCTCAAATGATTTTAACGGGCCGTTTCCTGATGGTGTAAAGCAGGAGTATATGTCAGATTTCAGGTATGTTCCCTCGGCAGAAATGCTTAAAGAAGAAGCTTTTAAAGGGTTCCCTGCAACTCCTGAGAATGTTCTTGCGCGAAACCTTATCTGGGATATGGGCACTATAGAGGATTTTGCCTGGGATTATACCGATTCACTGGTAATGAACAGGATTTATACAATTCCTGACATTGGCGGTGAATTTCAGATGGCCGGCATAGGAACTTACTCACATGCAAGCATCCAGGTATGCTGGACAGGCATATCATATATGAACAACGAATTGTGTGCTGTAATCGAATACAGGGCAGTTGACAATTTGATAAGGCTGGCGATGGATCAGATTAATAGCCGTGGGACGGAACAGTACTGGGGGACCACCTGGGTATCGCTGAAGACAAAGCAGATTGAGAAGGCGGAAATGTACGGCGGCACAATCCAGGAAATAGAGGTAAAAGGATTAAGCGATAAATTCCTTGTTAAAACCATAAGGGAGCTTTGGGTGGAAAGAATTAAATAAAGAACTCTTAACTTTACACTTATGAATCTCGATTTTGTTAAAGAAGGCCTTATAATAAGAAGATGGAAATTTCATCTGGCGGTTTTCATGTTTTGCCTGCTAATTACAATCATTTTTTTCGTTGTACGAGGATTTGAATTAAGACCACACGAAACCATCAATCTCTTTATAGTGCTTTTTGTTCAGATTGAATTATTCTTAGCAATAGCGTTCAGGATTTTCAGACAGATCAAAACTGGCACCGACAGAAAGGAGATTACCCGGATAATGCTTATTAAGTTTGCGGTATTTATGGCAATATGTTTTCTTATTTCACTGATTGTTATCTTAATTTCCACTATTGCTTCAGCTGTAATAATGCGATCTGACCCGTATACCGGACTGATTACTTTTTTTGAAAAAAATTTTATGATGTGGATGAAACAGACCGTCGGAGGATTGATGTTCGGTGCAGCAATATTTATCTTTGTTCAATGGCAGGATGCCCTGAAGAGAGAGCAAAAGCTAAGGGAAGAAAATCTTATTTTTCAGAACGAAACACTTAAAAGCCAGGTCAATCCTCATTTCCTTTTCAACAGCCTAAATACTATTTCATCCCTTATCAGGTCAAAGCCCGAAACTGCTGAACAATTTGTAATGAACCTCTCTTCCGTTTATCGTTATATTCTTGAAAACGGGCAGAAGGACAGCGTACCTCTTCAGTCTGAACTGGATTTTATAACAGATTATTTTGATCTTCACAGGATCAGGGGAGAGGAAAAAATTGAACTTATAATAAATACTACTGAAGCTGCAAGATTCAGCATCCTTCCTGTTTCATTGCAGGTACTTGTTGAAAATGCCATAAAGCATAATAAGGCTACAAGGGAAAACCCTTTGATAATTGAGGTCACTGTTGAAGACAAATTAATAGTTATTAAAAACAACCTCCAGAAAATGGCTACGCAAATTGCCTCAACGGGTATTGGTCTTAAGAACCTGGCAGAAAGGTTGAAATTATCAACAGGGAAATCACTTGTAATTGAAGAAACTGCTGATTACTTCATCGTTAAAATACCCCTCTCATGAACATCCTTATAGTTGAAAATGAAGTACCGGCCGCTGACAAGCTCATAGAAATTCTTGGTAAGATAGACAGATCAGCTAATATCCTTGGAGTCTGTGAGACAGTTGAGGAGACCATAAACCGCCTGCAGGAGGCCCCTCTGCCTGACCTGATACTTATGGACATCCAGCTTGACGACGGATTATGCTTTGAGGTATTTGAAAGTATTAATGTTGACATACCTGTAATATTTACAACTGCCTATGATGAATATACTCTCAGAGCTTTCAAGGTGAACAGCATTGATTACCTTGTGAAGCCTGTTGATGAAGCCTCCCTGAAATCAGCGCTGGATAAATACAGGAAGCTTCACGCCGGGAATGATCCGTTCAGAAGGGATTTCAAACAGTTGCTGAATGAGTTCAGGAACCAGTACAAATCAAGGTTCCTGGTAAAAGCAGGAGAGAGGTTCAGGTCGGTTCAGGTTTCAGAGATAACTCATTTCCATATTATGGAACGCAATGTTTTTTTGAATGACCTGCAGGGGAAAGATTACGGAATTGATTATTCCCTTGAACAGCTCCAGAATATGCTTGATCCGCGGAAATTCTTCAGGATAAACCGCGAATGCATCGTTAACATAAATGCTATAGAAACGATGTACAATTATTCTTCAAGCAGACTTCAGCTGACCCTTAAAAATATCAGTAAAAAAGATGAGCTTGTTGTTAGCCGCGAAAAGGTATCTGAATTCAAAAAGTGGATCGACCGGTGATCTTATAACTGATCGTGCAATCGTGCAATCGTGCAATCATTCAATCAAACAAAAGACTGCATGACTGTATGACCGCATGACTGCACGACTCAAAGACTCTAAGACTCTAAGACCCTAAGACTTTCTTACTGCGACCACTTCTGCGGCTTGCGGTCCCAGCGGTGCTTTTCGAGCTTTTTCATAAGGGCTGGATCAAGAAGTCCGGCATCGCAGGCCGACATGTTGCCCATCACGTGACGGGTCTTCCGCATTCCCGGGATGATAGTGCTTACAGTCGGCTCGCCAAGGATGAACCGGAGAGCCATTTCAGGCATTGTCATTCCTTCGGGGACTAATGGTTTGAGAGCATCAGCGTGTTCAACACTTGGAATAAGGTTTTCCGGTACAAAGTAAGTATTGCGCCAGTCACCCTCCGGCCATTTGCTATCCTTCGTAAGAGTTCCTGTAAGGGAGCCCTCATCAAAGGGAACGCGGGCTATGACACCGACATTCATTTCGCGGCAGGCAGGGAAAAGCTCATCCTTAGGATTCTGGTCAAAGATGTTGAAGATAACCTGTACAGTATCGATCATTCCGGTTTTAACCGCTTTTACTCCGTTCCATGGCTCCCAGCGGTTCATGCTTATTCCGATGGCATGGAACAGGCCTTTTTCCTTAAGCTCCACCATCTTTTTAATTCCCCGTTCATCCTTAAGCCATCCGTCATCCCAGGTATGGAACTGCATGATATCGTATGAGCTGAGTCCTGCATTTTTCAGGCTCTTCTCAACATACTCCTCGATATGATCAGGAGGGTAGCAATCGTCAAGGGTGTATTCAGCCCTGGCCGGCCATTTGAAATTTTTCGGCGGTATTTTGGTTGCGGTGTAGATCTTCTTTCCCCTGTTTGCCCTTATCATCTGTCCAAGCAGGCTTTCGCTTTTCCCGGCGCCGTAGCCCCAGGCAGTATCGAAGAAATTGCATCCGAGATCAACAGCCATCTGAAGGGAATTGAACGACTCCTCATCATCGGAGCCGGTCCATCCGGCCATTCCCCACATGCCGTAACCGATCTCGCTAACATTCCAGTTTGTTCTTCCAAGCTTGCGGTATTTCATATCTTTCAGGTTTTAAAATGAGTCATGCCGAATATACGGTTTTTAAATAAATCTTAAGTCCACTCCGATAAATCTAAAAAAAAGAAATTGCCACTAAGACACCAAGGCGCTAAGGTTCACCAAGAGTTTATCTTTCAATGACTTATTCTTGGTGCGACTTTGTGCCTTGGAGTCTTGGTGGCAAAAAAGCTTTTCAGAGAAGATTTTATCTTGGATATGCAACTAATTCTGCTAAATTTGTTTGGTCATTGTTCTTTTCCCGACTTCACATATTAATACTAACTCATATTTAAGCTGATGAAAAAACTACTCTTTTTGCCGGTATTGATCTTCTTATGCATAGCTGCGAACTCGCAGGCTCCGGGATCATTCAATTACCAGGTTGTAGTGCGCGATGCATCATATAATCCGCTTGTCAATCAGGATGTATCATTCAGGATTACAATACTTAAAACCTCTGAAGGCGGAACTCAGTCGTACAGGGAACTGCACAGTACGACTACAAACGGGATAGGGCTGGTAAACCTGACAATAGGTAACGGTACAGGTAAAGAGGGAGACCTGGCTGCCATCGACTGGGCAGCTGATAAGTACTATCTCAAAGTGGAAGTCGATCCTTCAGGTGAGGCTAGTTATACATTCATGGGAACGACTCAGCTCTTAAGCGTTCCTTATGCCCTTCATGCAAAAACAGCTGCTTCATTTACCGAAACCGATCCCCAGGTGGGGGCCAACAACACTAATTATCTTTCAGGGTGGAATGGCACAGCCCTTGTTAAATCATCAGTTTTTGACAACGGAATGATCGGCATCGGGACAAATGAGCCGCTGGCTTTTCTCGATTTGAGCATTCCTGAGGAATTCCGCGATCCGGGCTTAAGCATTAACATGCCTGATTTTGTAACTCAGACCAGGAATAACAATGCATTGACCATTTCATCTGAATGGAGAGACAGGGATATTATAAAAACAGACATTTTCAGATTGTATGATGAGGGTGCAACTCCGGCTGCAGAATTCCTTAATGCTGATGACGGAAGCTTTACAAGTATAAGACCGGGCGGCACACTTCTGAGGACAGGTCCTGAAGGGTCCGGCTTTGCCCTGACCCTGAGCGGTGAAAGGGGATTGAACTATGGAAGTTCAACGGTGGGATATAATATGAAATTGAATGATGCTACACCTCTGCTTTTCAGAACATATTCCGGAACCTGGACCAACAGGATTTTGCTGGAGGGGAACGGAAATGCCTATTTCTCCGGAAACCTCGATGTTGGCGGAGTAATAACCGGTGATTTTGAGATTGATGAAATTCATGTGTCAAAAATAACAGGACTGCTGGGTGAGGGATTCACTGCGGTTTTTCCTGATGTAGTAAATAATTACGCATCAATTGAAATACCGGGTGTGCTCACCTTCAATGAAAAAGTTGTTGTTGTGAGCGGTCCCGGATCTGAAACGGAGAGGATATCGATCCCCATGGAACCTCCCAGGTTCAGGGAAACACCCGGTTTCACCATGGAGTTCCCGATAGTATTCGAAACGTCAAATGTTACTGATATAAACAACCTTAAGGTTTGGTTCGACAATGCCTCCCCGGCAGTGAAGAACGGAGC
>JBFYPG010000071.1:0-4803 GCA_041303415.1 Bacteroidales bacterium | reverse complement strand
CAAATAACAGGGATTTCAATGATGATAATCGGTTCATCTTGCTGCTTTAATTATAATAATCGTTTATCGGTTTCGTTACTAATCCCGTGGTAATGCTATTTTTGTACCAGTTTTCTCCGGGATGAGTGCAACATCAAAAATAATATATTTTTTTATTACCTCACTTACGGCCTGTTTGCTTGTATCATGTGAAAGGAACAAGAATGATGTGATACCAGATGTGCTGGTTGATTTCTCAATTGACATTCTTGACTATCCTGATCTTCAGGCAATTACCGGGTCCGCGGCAGTTGACAAAAACGATACCCGGATCCTCGACAGGCGCTATGCCGGCGGTTTTAACGATAATGGTATTATTATTTACAGGTCGATGGAAGATGAGTTCCTGGCTTACGACCGTACCTGCCCGCATGACTATGTGGTGAATGAACTAAGCATTAAAGTCAATATCGATTTTACACAAGCCCTGTGTCCGAAATGCAGCACCGCATATTCACTCTTCTCTTTCGGGACGCCTGTTGAGGGTCCAGGTGAATATCCTCTGAAAAATTACAAGACCAGTTTTGACGGACGTTTTATAAGGGTCTGGAATAATTACTAGAGAACACGTACCCACCCCCTTAATCCCCCTCCCTGCTGTCGCAAGGAGGGGGAAACTAGCTGATATGCAATATTATAAGCCCCCTCCTTACGGAGTAGGGAGGGGGTCTGGGGGTGGGTACATGTGATCAGGGGAAGGGGGTGAGTACGTGTATCCTAATATCGATAATGCTCCGGCTTATAAGGCCCATCTTTGGGCACTCCGATATAGTCGGCCTGTTCCTTTGTGAGCTTTGTCAGAGTAACGCCAAGCTGTTCGAGATGCAGTCGTGCAACCTCTTCGTCAAGGTGTTTCGGCAGCCTGTAAACGCCGATCTTGTAATTATTCTTCCAGAGGTCTATCTGGGCGAGCGTCTGGTTGCTGAATGAATTGCTCATCACGAATGAGGGATGGCCGGTTGCGCATCCGAGGTTTACAAGCCTTCCCTCTGCAAGCATAAATATTGCATGTCCGTCGGGGAAAACATATTTATCCACCTGGGGCTTGATATTGATCTTTTCGATACCCCTCATGGCATTCAGATTATCAACCTGGATCTCATTATCGAAATGGCCGATATTGCATACAATGGCCTGGTCCTTCATTTTCTTCATGTGCTCAAGGGTGATAATGTCCTTGTTGCCAGTAGCAGTCACATAAATGTTCCCTTCCTCCAGTGCGTCTTCAACAGTTTTAACCTCAAAGCCTTCCATTGCAGCCTGCAGTGCACATATAGGGTCTATTTCAGTTACTATTACCCTGGCGCCATAGGCTCTCATCGATTTTGCGCTTCCTTTTCCCACGTCGCCGTATCCGCATACCACAACCACCTTGCCGGCTATCATCACATCGGTAGCCCGCTTGATCCCGTCGGCGAGTGATTCACGGCATCCGTAAAGGTTATCAAATTTCGATTTTGTGACCGAGTCATTAACATTTATTGCGGGCACGAGAAGTTCATTGTTTTCAAGCATCTGGTAAAGCCTGTGCACCCCTGTTGTGGTCTCTTCCGATATGCCTTTCAGTTCGGTTACCGCACGATGCCATTTCCCCGGTTCATTCACAAGGATCTCCTTAAGCGTTGAAAAAATGATGCCTTCTTCCCTGTTTGCCGGCATCTTATCAAGTATCCCGGGATCGTTCTCAGCTTTATAGCCAAGATGGATAAAGAGAGATGCATCTCCTCCGTCATCGACAATAAGATTGGGGCCTTTGCCTCCCGGGAAAGAGAGAGCCTGGCAGGTACACCACCAGTATTCTTCAAGGGTCTCGCCCTTCCAGGCAAATACAGGTATGCCTCTTTCGGCAATTGCTGCAGCGGCATGATCCTGCGTGGAAAAGATGTTACAGCTTGCCCACCTGACATCAGCGCCGAGTTCAGCCAGGGTTTCAATCAGCACGGCGGTCTGAATAGTCATATGAAGAGATCCTGTAATCCGTGCTCCCTTCAGGGGTTTCTCAGCAGAGTATTTTCTCCTGATCGCCAATAGACCCGGCATCTCTTTTTCTGCTATTTCAATCTCTTTCCTGCCAAATGAGGCAAGGGAGATGTCCTTAACCTTATATTGAATTTTTTCAGTCACTATATCCATGTTTTATTGTTTAAGCCTGCAAAGTTAAAAAAACCGGGATAATACTACATCATCTGCAAGGCCATTGCCTTATCCTTTTCCATCTGTTGCGAAAGCTCATCCGTGGAGCTGAATTTCTTTTGGTCCCTCAGCCTGTGCCTGAAGATCACTTCAATCTGCTTACCGTAAATGTCTTTCGTGAAATTAAAAATGTTAACCTCAACTGATTTTTTTACAGCTTTCCGGTTTACCGTAGGATTTTTACCGATACTGAGCATCCCTTTAAGCAGACTCCCGTCGATCCGGGCCTCAACAGCATAAACGCCATTGCCGGGGATGAGCTTAAATTTATCAGAAGGATCTATGTTGGCGGTGGGGTACCCTATCCTCCTCCCTATCTTCCTTCCTTCAACCACAGAGCCTTTTATCGAATAATTGTACCCGAGCCATCTGTTCGCATCATCTATAGTGCCCTTCAGAAGAGCTTCACGGATCATCGAAGAGCTCAATATCCCTTCAGTTGTTCTGAATCCCTCAATCTGCTCAACCATGAATCCTGCCGATACAGCACAGTTCTCAATAGTATTGTAGTCACCTTCCGCCCGGTGCCCGAAATGATGATCATGGCCGATAATGAGGTATCTTGTTCCGATTTCATTGACGAGTATCTTCTCAACGAAATCGCATGCCTTTATCCGGCTGAAATTCCGGGTAAACTCCACAATGACAAGATGATCAAGTCCTGATTCTCCAAGCAGCATTCTTTTTTGATCCATTGCAGAAAGGAAAAACAGGTCTTTTGCGCTTTTATTCAGCACCATCCTGGGATGAGGATCAAAAGTGATCGCTACGGATTCTCCCCCTGTCTCCCTGGCCCGGGCAACAAGAGAATCAAGCAGGAATCTGTGCCCCCGGTGAACGCCGTCAAAAATCCCCATAGTCACCACCGGATTCTTCAGGCTGAGGTTTTTGTATCCGTGATGGATTATCATGCCCTGATATTGTTCATCAAAAATAGTAAAGCGCCCGGAAATGAAACGAAATAATGATTTAGTTTTTGTATTTTTACTGTATGAGTACCCCAAAGTTCTATACTGTTGATCCATGGTTAAAGCCTTTTACCGGAATTATAGATGATCGGATCAGCCGATGCCAGCTGAAAGAAAGGCAGCTCACAGGCGGCAAACAGCTTTGTGATTTTGCGCTGGGTCATCATTATTTCGGGCTTCACCGGACAAACGACGGCTGGATATTCAGGGAATGGGCACCGAATGCCACGGATATTTACATAACCGGAATATTCACCGGCTGGAATGAGAAGGACAAATACAGGATGAATAGAATAAATCCGGCAGGCGACTGGGAGATAACACTGCCTCACAATGCTCTCACTCACGGTGACCTTTTCAAGCTGTCGGTGCACTGGAATGGAGGTAAAGGGGAACGCATACCAGCTTATGCCAACAGGGTAGTGCAGGATGAAAAAACAAAGATATTCTCGGCACAGGTGTGGAGTCCGGAAGAACCTTATAAATGGAAAATAAAAGATTTCAGGGCAGAGATTACCACTCCGGTAATTTATGAGGCGCATGTGGGAATGGCAACTCAGGAAGAGAAAACGGGTACATTCAGGGAATTCACAGAAAATGTGATCCCGATCATTGCCAGGTCCGGCTATAACACGATACAGCTCATGGCGATCCAGGAACACCCTTTTTACGGATCATTCGGATATCATGTTTCAAGTTTTTTTGCCGCCTCTTCCAGGTTTGGCACACCCGAAGATCTTAAAGAGCTTATTGATACGGCGCATAAGGCAGGATTGGCGGTAATAATGGATCTGGTACATTCGCACTCGGTGAAGAACACCAACGAAGGTCTCGGCCTTTTTGACGGATCGCCCGGTCAGTATTTCCACGCAAATGACCGCAGGAACCACGTAGCCTGGGATTCGCTCTGCTTCGACTACGGTAAGGACAATGTAATCCACTTCCTTTTGTCAAACTGCCGCTACTGGCTCGAAGAATATAAGTTTGACGGTTTCAGGTTTGACGGCATCACCAGCATGATATACTACGACCATGGCCTGGGAAAGAACTTCACTGCCTACGATGAATATTTCGATACCGGGCAGGATGTTGATGCGCTTGTCTACCTGTACCTGGCAAACAAGATGATCCACGAGTACAGGCCGGGAGCAATAACCATAGCTGAAGAGATGAGCGGCATGCCCGGGCTTGCAGCTCCTGTTTCAAAAAAGGGCTATGGCTTTGATTACAGGCTTTCGATGGGGGTTCCCGATTTCTGGATAAAACTTGTTAAGGAGGTCGTTGACGAGCAGTGGGATATGGGCAAGCTGATCCATGAACTTACCCAGCACCGGCCGGAAGAGAGGATCATCTCATACTGTGAATCGCACGACCAGGCGCTTGTTGGCGATAAAACACTTATATTCAGAATGATAGATGCCGAGATGTACTCGGGAATGAACAGCTGGCATCACAGCTTCACCATTGACAGGGGTATCGCACTGCATAAAATGATCCGGCTGATAACCTTCAGCACATCAGCAGGCGGTTACCTCAATTTCATGGGAAATGAGTTCGGCCATCCCGAGTGGATCGACTTCCCCCGCGAAGGGAACAACTGGAG
>JBFYPG010000070.1:0-11795 GCA_041303415.1 Bacteroidales bacterium | reverse complement strand
AATAAAATCAGAATCAGGGCCGAAACCAGGCAAATCCTTAGTGCTTTCATGTTATTCCCTCTCCTAATATTAACACAAATACAAACAAATACGCAATTCCGTATCAATCAAATTTCTCCAGCTTTAACATTCCCGGTCAGGTCAGTTTTATTGCATGAATTTACACCTTTCATTAAACAATTGCACTTCCCGGTTTACGGATTGCAGTTTTCGTCCTACGGATTGCTGTTTCTGACAGATATTATAAGCAATGATCTGATGAGAATGGTTTTACTTTTATCCTGGTTCTAGGTCAATTACCCCCTACCCAGCCTCCCCACAAGGGGGAAGGAGCTTTCCCCCTTGGGGGAAACGGGAAAGGGGGTAAAAACACTTTATAAAAAGAAAAATATTTAATACAGAAGCTATCCAATTCATCTTAAAATTTTTATTGTCAAAGTAAAATCAAATCTCTGCGGAAGCACCTGGTATTCCGGAAAGACAGACACTGCCGTGCATCCGACACCGCTGGTTGCATAGTCAAAATTGAACGTGGTCCCTTCAGATGGATGAAGCTGAAAAGTGTAAAGGGCTTTTGTCAGATTATCAGTGCTGTACGGGTAAAGGTTGAAGTTGAAGAGCCTGCTGCCGCTGAACTCAAGTCCCGTTCCGGAATCGTCCGTGACTTTAACCCACCTGTTGTCGCACCTGAGGCCGTGATCCTGCGGAATGAGGTATGGTTCAAACATCCCTTTGACTGTGGATTTGTAAATGTCTGTCTTATAGCCGCTCTTCCTGTCAGGATAGTTTTCCTGCGGCCCCCTGCCGTACCACTCCACATTCTGAAGAGAATTGTGCAGGATCAGGTCGACCCCTATTCTCGGAAGCCACGACGGGGTATCCCCTCCGGGTATGACTGAATGTTCAATCATCATTTCGCCGTCAGCTGATATTTTGTATAAATATTTGTTCATAAATGCCCCGCGTCCTGTTGCCAGCATCACCATATTGCTTACCTGTACCTCGACAATGTAGTCATCCAACACCTTATAAATTAAACTGCCATGTCGTACTTCCGTATTGTGCAGTCCTGATGCATACCACTCAGCGGCCGCAACTCGTCCATATAGATCGGACCTGTGCTTAATGTTGGCCGACCAGTATGTCCATTCATCGGTCTCATTTGCCAGCGGAGCCCTCCACACATTAAGCCTGGCGCCCCTCCTGATCATCTCCTTTCCCGAAACCTGAAGCCCTGAAAGTATCCCTTCCTCCTTATCAAAGACATACCGGAAGCCATTGCCTCCAATTACCAGTGTTCCTTCATTGTCTGTTACTGTTAATTTATTAACAGATTGATCTGCAGTCATTTGAACAGGCATGTCCCATGGCAGGCACATCTCATCCCATGCAATTTCGTGACCATCATCAGCCCATGACGTTTTCCCTTTCTGGCGGAAGCTGAGCAGGAGACGGTACTCAGCACCCTCCCTGAGTTCGGGTTTGTGCCAGGGAACCTTAACAATCAATGTTTGAAGCGGCTCAATTTCAGCATCAAGCACTCCCTGCTCAAGTACCTCATTATCAGCTTTCAGCATCCATACCGTCTGCAGGTCGCGAAGGTTTGTAAAGAGATAGTTGTTGGTTATCTCAACTTCACCCTTTTCAGCCGATATTAGCCGCGCCGATACCGGCTGTCCAGATTTCTTTATCTGCCACATTTCGGGCTGTGGAGTGCGGTCGGGCCAGATGGTCCCGTAAGTCCGTGCCCCGATGCCGTAGCTGTAAAAGTCGTTTCCGGTTATGATCTCTTCAAAATCGAGCCAGAGAGCTGCCTCTTTTTTCAATGCGGGAGAGGGAGCTTTCAGTGCGGCCGCATCAACACTCTTTGTGAATATCGCAGCCTGGTCGATTACCGCATCGCAAATGTAAACATCTGTCTCCTGACCATGTATCTCAACATTCCTGCCGATGTTCACAGGGAAAGGAGTGTTGCTGATATTACCGCTGACTGGCTTCCTTTCGCTCTCGTTACCGTCGATATTCACGAAAATTGAACTTCCGTCGTAACCGGCAGTCACAAAGTGCCAATTGTTCTCCCAGTTTTCAGGTAGCGGTATCCTTACTGTCTGCCTGCTCCCTGTTGTGACATAAAATTCAAGGAACTCCTTCCCGATCTGATGTATACCGAACTGGTTATTCCCCTTGGTGATCAGGGTTCCGGCAGAACTGCTCAGCGACCGGGGAAATACCCAGAGTGAAAGTGTCAGATGGTCGCCGTCAATTTCGAGGGCATCGTCCCTGTACACCTCCACCCACTGGTCGTGGCCGTTCAGGTCAATGCCTTTGCCTGTTACTCCGGGGACCAGTTTAGCCCTGCCCATAACATTTACCTGAACATTATTGTCAGAAGCATCCTTAAGAGTCTTTACCTTTTCGGTGATGCCGGTGCTGACAAAATCCCATATTGCACCGCCCATGCTTCTCGGGCTGCTTCTGAATGCCTCCCAATATTCATCGAGCGCTCCGCCGCCGTTCCCTGTCGCAGCCACATACTCGTCAAGAAATGAAGGACGTGGATCAACGCTGTCGGGCACCATGAAAACTTCCTTGTAAAGGTTGAAGAGATGCGGGTATCTCGGGCCGATAATATCCTCGCACCGGTGGGCGAAAGCATTTCCCCCGTACATCCAGTAACGCGTGGAGTCGTATTTTTTGCCTTCTTCTATCACAGCACAGATGTTATCCCCCTCCCCGCTTTCATTGCCCGCACTCCAGAACAGGATCGAAGGATGATTCCTGTCGCGGAGCACCATCTTACGAGCTCTTTCACGATACATTCCCTCCCATTCCGGCAGTTTGGAAACAAATTCCGTAGCATGTGACTCATCCCCGGTCTCATCCACTATGTATATCCCATATTCATCAGCAAGCTCCAGGTACCTGGTCACCGGCGGATAATGCGACGTTCTTACACAATTAATATTGAATTGCTTGAGGATGCTCAGGTCTTTTCTGATGGTTGCCTCATTCATGGCATGGCCCAGCTCCGGATGCTGCATGTGGCTGTTTATGGCATTAAGCTTTACCTGTTTCCCGTTGAGATAAAATACCTGGTTCCTGATTTCGGTCTCCTTGAATCCGATCTTCCCTGAAATGACCTCAATAGTTTTTCCGGCAGCATCTGACAGTTCAAATGTAAGTGTATAGAGGTTTGGAAACTCAGCAGACCATTTTGCCGGTTCTTTGATATCAGCAGTAAGTTTTAGAGTCTCTCTCCCCTGTCCGGGTATCGAAAACCGGTCAGACGACAATGTCCTCATGATATTCCTTTCACTGTCATACAGAGTTGCCTTCAGGAAGAGGCCATTTGCTTCGGCAGTTGAATAGTTTTTAATGTTGACTGAAAGGTCAAGCCTGGCGTTGGTATATGCCTCATCAAGGTCAGTCACAGCCTGCCAGTCAAATATATGTGTTTCCGGTGCCGCATAGAGCCACACATCATCAAATATTCCCGCCAGGCGCCAGTAATCCTGATCCTCAAGGTAATACCCGTCTGAATACTTTATCACCAGAACTGCTATCATGTTCTTTCCCTGCCTGACATACTTCGTGATGTTGTACTCTGCCGGTTCCTGTCCTCCTTCGTTATAACCGACCTCATTTCCATTAATCCATACAAATGAAGCAGATGCCGTCTTTTCCATTCTCAGGAAGATCTCCCGGCCATTCCATAAAGAGGGAATTGTAAAGTTTCTCCTGTATGAGCCGGTGGGATTATATTCTCTGGGGACAAAGGGCGGGTTTGGCTTGAAAGGGGTCTTTACGTTCCTGAAGAGCGGGTCGCCGAATCCCTGCATTTCCCAGTTTGAAGGCACGTGAATTGTGTTCCATTTCCTGTCATTGAATTTCTCAGCGAAGAATCCGGCCGGAGCGCCTTCAGGAACATCACTGTAATGGAATTCCCATGTCCCGTTCAGGGAAAGGAAACTTGAAGCCTTCTGCATATTATTTATTAATGCCTCATTAACAGACATATACGGAACAGAAGGTGTGTGCCCCTCTACCTGGTTAACCTCAAATATTGAAGTGTTTTCGATATATGAATAAATATTTTCCAGGAAAGGTTTCTCCTGAGAATGTGTAACGGAGCAAGTTAAAAACAAGGCAGAAAACAGAAGTGTCTTTTTCATTCCTGACAGGGTTTTATGAGACAGAAAAATAGTAAAAAATACTTTATTACGGACCCCCAAGACCTCCTAAAGGAACAACCCCCCTGCCTCCCTAAAGGGGGGTTACAAACCCATACAATCAAAAAGAAAATAGGTTTATTGCCCCCCTTCAGAACCTGTCCCACCTGGACTATTTGATATATTTTTCAACCACACTTATAAGTTGCTGCTTATCAAATGGTTTAGCAAGATAATCAACGAAACCTATCTCAATTGCCAGTGCTTTATCGGACTGATGGACGTATGCTGACTGGGCGACAATTGGAACATTCGGCTTTATCCGTAGTATTTCAGTTGCAGCCTCAAACCCATCCATCAGGGGCATTTTTATATCCATAAGTATCAGGTCGGTGCCGGTGTTTTTCCTGAAGATATCAACCGCTTCCTGACCGTTCCTCGCTCTTGTTATATGATAGTTTTTATGTTTCAGCATTGTGGCGATCAGGGCAAAATTGGATTCTTCATCCTCTGCTACAAGTATTGATTTCAATGCAGAGGTTTCAGGTTTGACAGCAGGCGTTGATTCTGTTTCTGCAGCCGCCTCGACCTTAAAACGGCTGCAGGGAATGGTAAAATAGAAGGAAGATCCTCTGTTAATTTCTGATTTCAGCCATATCCTGCCGCCAAGCAGTTCGGTAAATCCTTTGGATATGGGCAGGCCGAGACCTGTTCCCCCATAATTTCTTGATTCTGTTTTATCGACCTGGTAAAACCTGTCAAAAACCCTCTCCTGCTCCTCGGCCGCAATGCCTATTCCGGAATCTTCAACATAGAATTCCACATGATCACCCCTGCACTCATAACCAAATTCAACATACCCTGAGCCAGTAAATTTCAGAGCATTTGATATCAGATTCGACATGATCTGGATGAGCTTACTCTCATCAGTTTCAACAATTGCCTTGCAGTCGCTCCTGTGTTTTCCGATTCTGAAACTCAGATCTTTTCTTTCAGCCTCAGGCAGGAACTGCCGATACAGGTTCTTCAACATCCTGTTTATGTCAACAGGCGTGATCTTCAGTTTAGTCTGACCCGTTTCTATGTGTGAAATATTCAGAATATCGTTTATTATCGTAAGGAGCTGATTGTTGCTCTGGAAGATAATATCGATATACTCCTTTCTATCTTCTTCCGAAAGATCAGGCTGGTCGAGGAATCCTGAAAACCCGATAATAGCATTAAGGGGTGTCCTGATCTCATGAGATATGTTATGAAGGAATGCTGTCTTCAGTCTGTCGCTCTCCTCAGCCTTTTCCTTTGCAACTGTCAGATTATCAAATAATAATGAATTCTCAATAGTAATCGATGCAATATTTGATATTGTCCTGCTCAACCTGATTTCCCGGTCGCCGAATTCATATGCCCTGCTTACGGTTCCGAGTATGAGTACCCCTATCACCTGTTTATTCGCGGTGAGCGGAATATAGATCATAGAATGAAGATCCTTTTTATCAGCTATCAGTTTTTCTTCAGGTGTCAGCTCCTCATCATATATGTTACTGACAATTACAGGCGTATTGGTAGTAATTGCCTTCTTGATGTGGGGATGGCAGTTGATATTTGCCTTTCTGAACTCCTCAGGGTAATTATCAGGGATCGGAGGCACTGTAACCTCAAGCCTGAGTGTATCATCTTTCAGGAAGTAAAATACTCCTGTGTCAAGTTCAATCAGTCTGATCGCCCCTTCTAGGATCCTTCTCAGAACCTCTTTTCTTTCAACTGTTTCCAAAAGCTCCATTGTTATCTGAAGAAGTTGGGCAAGGTCCCTGTTGTTCCTCATTATTACCCTCTCGGATCTCTTCCTCTCTGTTATATCCTGGATTGATCCGAAAAGGATTTCGTTTTCCCTGTCATATTCAGCGATAGAATGGATATCAATAATCTCCCCTGTATCAGCTTTCCTAATTTTGAATTCAATATCGTATGGTTTCCCGTGTTTAATCAGATCATCAAGTGCTTTGTCCATCATCGGACGATAATCGGGCAGCGGAACCTTCTGAACCTCACTGATATCTATCGGCGAACCTTTTACTCCGTAAAGCATAACTGCTCCTTCCGACCCTATCATAGTACCTGTTTTAAGGTGCAGTTCCCAGTTACCGCTTTTGCTTGCAATCTCAGCCCTTCTTAACCTGGACTCGCCAGTTTTCAGCTCATCCTGTATCTTCCGGCTTTCAGTGACATCCCTGAGAGATCCTGTAAGCCTTTTAGTTGATTTATTTATGCTGACAGCAACCTCGAGCATTTTCTCCTTGTATCTGACCTCAAAAGGCTTTACCGGTTTGCCCCTGACAAGATCCTTCAGCAGGGGAATTACAGCATCAAAGTTGTCGGGGTTAAGAAAGTCTTTGGCAAGCCGCATTATATTTCTACCGACAATCTTTTCCCTCTGAACTCCAAGTATTTTTTCGAGGTTACGGTTTATCGATAGCACTTTTCCTCTCAGTGTGCCATAGGCAATCCCTTCCTCCACTGTCTCAAATATATCCCTGAAGTTCTCCTCACTCTCCCGTAGATTCTCCTCAACCCTCCTCAGCGTTTCCATCTGCTTCTGAAGAATGTTCATCTGCTGCTTCAATTCAGCAACAGACTCATCACCGGAATCCTCCTTATTAGTATATTTATCTTTCTCTTTCACCTTACTTCAGACAGTATGAAGATAAAAATGCAAAAGAATGCAGTTTTAAACTGCATAACTTATAAATATAGTTAATAATTCTTAAAAAAACAATGATTTGCAGTAAAACCTGTCTTATTTACTGTCAGTTTGTTATAGAGCCTTCAGGGCCTTATTTCCCCGTCATATTCAACGAAGCGGCATAGTAGTCAGGATCAACTTCCACCAACGGGTTATTTACGCCGGTTTCTATGGTCGTCCACCTTGCCGAAGGCTTCAGTTTTATGGCTTCACCGTTCAGTTGTATTTCGAGAGGCATCTCAAATCCCTGCACGCAGTTATTCCACCTGAAGGTGAGCTCTTCGCCCTTTACATAATATTCGAATACGGGGATCCTGATGTCCCTCAGGTACTGGTCAAAAACAGGTTTCAGGTTCAACCCGGTTTTTTCAATCATGTATGTTTCTATTTGTGAGCCTTTTACAACCTGGTGATAAAAATCCCTGTTAAGTCCGCGCAGCAGTTCCCTCCATTTCTCATCATCACCCACAAGCTGGCGGATCGTATGTAACATACTGCCCCCTTTGTAATACATGTCGCCTGATCCTTTAAAATTTACATCGTAGATACCGATGACCGGCCGGTCGTTTCTGATATTGTTTCTACTTCCCAGTACATATTCAGCTCCGGCTTCTTTCCCGTAATGATATTCAACATAGAGGCATTCCGAATAATTGATAAAGCTCTCATGCACCCACATGTCGGCGGCATCCTCATAGGTGATGCTGTTGGCAAACCACTCATGCCCCGATTCATGAATTATGATAAAGTCAAATTTATCACCCCAGCCCGATCCGCTCACATCCCTCCCCCGGTAACCGTTCTGGTAGCCATTTCCGTAAGTTACCGAGCTCTGATGCTCCATGCCGAGGTATGGAGTTTCAACCAGTTTGTAACTATCCTCATAAAAGGGGTAAGGGCCAAACCAGTGTTCAAATGCAGCGAGCATCATCGGGACCTGTTTAAAATGCACCTTTGCCTTTTCGAGATTCTCTTTCAGCACGTAATAATTACAATCGAGGTTCCCTTTTTCACCTTTAAAAACTTCAGAGAAACTGGCATAATCGCCAATGTTGATGTTCACCCCGTAGTTATTTATCGGGTTTGCCACGAACCAGTTATATGTAGTCGTTTTAGCTCTCCTGTTTTTCACCACGCTGCGCAGTCTTCCGTTTGACACATCCATGAGGTGCGAAGGCACGGTGACGCTTATCAGCATACTGTCGGGCTCATCGTACATATGGTCCTTGCAGGGCCACCAGAGGCTTGCGCCGTCGCCCTGGCATGAAGAGGCAATAAATGGAGTCCCGTTGCTGTCGGTGCTGAAGGTGATCCCTCCTTCCCACGGGGGTCTTCTTGACACGTGCGGTTTGCCTCCGTAACTTATTTTCAGGGAATATGTTTTGCCGGGTTCCTGATTTTCTTTCATTTTTATCCGGTACACATTGCCTTCCCTCTCAAAGGCCAGCTCTTTTCCATTCTGTTCAGCTTTCAGGATAATAAGCGGTTCCTGCAGGTCGATCTGCATTATTCCAGAGGGTTCAATAACCCTGTATACCACAGTATTGGAACCATATATCGTGCTGTCAGAGGGTTTGACTTCAATATCAAGGTGGTAATATGTCAGGTCCCACCATGCACGTTCCGGAGTGATAGATCCCCTGAGGGTATCCTGCCGGGTAAATTGTCTCATTGCCGGGGCAACAAATTGTGCATTGGCTGTAATCAGACAAAATAAAAGAGTAACTTTAATAAGAAGGAATCTTTTCATTTTGGACATCTTTATCTAACCACAAAGGAACACAAAGTTCGCACAAAGAGCACAAAGGATTTCGGATTTTTCTCCCCATCTGTCAACCCGTACTGGTTGTCTTGCGGTCGTGCGGTCATGCAGTCATAGAGTCATCAGATCATATCTGCAGTCATTGCGAGTCCCGATTTTTCGGGACGAAGCAATCTTTATCCTTAACCACGGGGTATCACGGAGTTAACCGCGGAGTTTCACGGTTTTTTCCTTTTCTGCATCCTGGACTCTTTGACCTACTCCGTTGCGCCGCTGCGCCGTTATGCCTTTACGCCTTCAATTACCCTTATCTCCTCCTCCGTCAACCCGTATACAGTTTCGAAGTTAGGTCTGTTGCGCATTGTTCATTTCCAGACAGGCTGATTAACCCAGTTATTCAGAAATCCCAATTTATAAACGGGCAGGTTCGGATTGTCTGAAACTAATTTGATCAATTTAGGTTTTATTTTATGATCAGGAGCGACTGAATTACACAGGTAGACCATACATGTTATGATCAAAAACGGTTTTTTGGACTGTACCTGAGTAAGATTAAAAGAGAGCCAGGCTTTATGAGGATTTTTCAGATGTTCAACAGGTCTCTTAACCATGTTCCGGCTCCACAGTCGTGAGTGATGTGCGATCATGTTTCTTATGTAGGCAACAGCTTCCAGCCAGCTTGATAGTTCGCTGTGGAGACTTAACCCGAATTCATTTGCGATCATTGCTTTTTCCGGTAACTGATGACGCAGGTTTTTATATATTTTTGATAGTGTTCCAAAGGAGGCAATTTCAAGCATCTTCCAGGCATCAGCATTTTCATCCGGAAATCTGAGTTTATGGTCCTGAATAAATATTTCCTGACTTCTCCGATACTCATAATCAAGATCAGATAAATTATTTATATGCTTAGCGGGATTATCAAATAATGCGGCATTCAGGTACCACAAACCATCATATTTAAGTGATAAATGATAGATTAGTTTTGTCCTTAAAGCTATTTCTATTAATTCTATTGCATCAAATAAAATTAATCTGAGCTGACGGTCGAAATTGTATCTGTCAAGAACATCTTCAAAAAAGGTATTATTCTTAAAAGTATGAATTGTCATGTCAGCCTGCATATCCCACCAATAGCCTTTAAGCCTGTAGTAACTGATATTTTTCAGAGTATTAACAGCTTTTTCTTCATCCTTAAAAATCATTCCTCTTGATTTCAGGAGATTGATCTGTTCAGTTATAGCACGAGCTGATTTATTGGACATATTAAGAAAAAAAATGACCCGAATGCAGTTCTTATGGTATGCGAAACGGGTACTGTTAATGTAAAGATACGAAATTCTTTATAAACCACAATAAGATTTGAAAAAAATCCCATCGTGAAATCCCATTCATTCACCACAGATTCCACGGAATAACATGGATTCCCTCCCTTACGTTGACGCGGAACTGCGTCGCTTTGCTCCTTGTCTCCCACTCTCGCCCTCTCATTCTCCTTCTTCTGCCCTGCGTCGTGCGTCGTGCGCCGTGCGTCGTGTGCCGTGCGTCGTGCATCATCAGGTTAATTTAATTTCATCTATATTATTGACTAAAACCTTAAAATAAATATTTGTATTGCATCTTCAAAACTATTAATTTTATAGAAATATTAAAAACTGCTTACAATCAGTCGTTTCCTGAACATCACTGAATCAGACAATGAAACCGATATCGACTGTTATTGTTGATGATGAGAGACCCGCATGTGAGAGGCTTGAAAGATTGCTGAGATCTATCCCTGAAATACAGCTATCAGAATGCTTCACCAACTCATTTAAAGCCGTTGACTATATTATAAAGAACAGACCCGGACTGGTTTTCCTGGATGTTGAAATGGATAATAATGTATCGGCTTTTGACGTAATCGCAAACCTTCATGAGAATGGATGCCGGCCATTTGTGATTCTTGTAACGGCACATGAGCAATATTCAATAAAAGCCATAAAAAATGAGGTTTTTGACTATCTCCTGAAACCTGTGGATATTGATGAACTGAAACTAACTATCGGACGGCTGGTAAATCATATTTCCTCAGGAACAGAAACTATACCTGATACTTTAAATATGCTGAGCAAAAGGGAAAAAGAGATACTGAAGCATGTGTTGACAGGAGAAAGCAGCGTTGAAATAGCTGAAAAACTTTTCCTTAGCGTTAACACCATTAATACACACCGCCGGAATATTTTGAAGAAGACCGGTTGTAAATCAGTCCTTGAAATTTTAAGAAATAACCATTCCTGACGGGATGAAGACTAAGCTCCTTAATCTGGTCACACACCCGGCTGCAATCAGTATTTTAGTCTGGATTCTGGTCATCCCCTTTATACCGGCTTCATTCTCAAAATATAAGGTAAAAAAAATACAGGATATTTATTGTGGCAATTCCTTATCTTTTTTCTCTGACCTTGATTCTGACCAGGAGAGTGAGAAGATATATTTTGACCTTGCTGACCCTAAACAGACAAAGACTATCATTTATAAGGGAAACAAGATAGTAGACCAGTTCAACCTTGAATTTCAGCCTGCCCCGGGGACATTCTATTATACAGGAGATTATAACAACGACGGATATTCTGAATGTTTTGTTTTTACCATGAATGAAGATTCGATATTTCTATCGGTTATTGACCCTTTTAAAATAAAAGAAATTATTGTAAGTAATATATTTATTGACATTGCAGGCAGATCTGTCCAAAGCATAAACCGGCCAAATATTACCCCGGTTGCATTATTAAAAAATGATCAGGATTATTTTTCTGATTTTATTTTTATGATCTCGGCCGGTTTCAGTTTAAAACCGAGAAGATTATATCGTTACAATATTGAAAGCGATTCGCTTATTAAATCGCCCGAATCGTACGCGTGCATTAACAGATGCCAGTTATATGATATTGATAATGATCTGGTTCCTGATTTTATCCTGAACACACATGCAACAGCTAATGGCGGTAAGGATTATCCATATACCGACTGGCTGGGATGGTTGATGGTACTGGATAAAAAAATGGAATTTGTCTTTCCGCCTGTCTGCTTTCAGGAGTATCCATCGTATGTGAAAACAGTACCATTAAAAACAGAAGGAACC
>JBFYPG010000069.1:0-18101 GCA_041303415.1 Bacteroidales bacterium | reverse complement strand
TTAATAGTTATATCTTTGTATAGTTTATTATTTATGAAGTATATAAAACACTGGTAATCATGGCATACAAATCAAAAATCAGAATGTCGATAGGATGGATCTACCCGATCGGGATATTCTCCTCCTATATATTACTGTTACTTGAATATCAGCTCAGGCGGATGCTTATACAAAATGGAAATGATGTATTGGGAGTTCCATACATAACTATAATACTCGTTGCGCTGATGTTCATTGTTCTGGGAATTGTACAATGGTTGCGGTACAGGAACTGGATCTACCCTGTCTTCGGATTTCTCATGGGTATTACCACAGCCCAGGCATCACTCATTTTCCCTGATCATGACAATCCCGGAATATTTGGACTGACCTATTTTATCTGCTTCATCCTGATTATCCTGTTTATTCTCATTAACTGGAACTCTCTATACGGTCACGAAAGATTTGAAATAAACTCGAGGCGGCTTTTTCGTCTTGCTTCCGAGAGGATCATCAGGGCCGACAATGGCTTTACCGGGAGGCCTTATTCAGGAGGGAAAGCAGAGTGTACAAAGGACGAATTACTGGGTTTCGTCAGATTCCTTCATGGTAACTATATAATAAAGCCGTTCTATTACGAGAGCTATGTCTGTCTCTCATTCTCCATGAACAGAAGTCTTATTGTTATTCATGAAGGTAAGGAGGTAAGTCATGTAATGATCGGGTACGATGGCAGCGTGACGGTAAAGGTTTCCGACAAGGATTATATGGACTACCGCGAAAGGCTGAGCTTTGACCAGCTCTGTGCTTCTCTTGCAGATATCTTCACAAGGTTCCTTGAATATTATAAGAAAGGACTTGAATCAAGAATTATGATTGAACTTAAATCAGTTAAATAATCAGGTTGCTGGTTGCTGGTTCTTACTTTCAGGTAACAAGCAACAAGCAACGAGCAACAAGTAACAAACAGCACCATGAAAAGAAATTTTAAATCAATCAGACAAATCATGCTCATCTGCACGATCCTTCTTTCAGGATGGGCTGGGGCCCAGGATTTGAATCCCTGCAAAACAGGTGGACAGACCAGCTATGCCGGGGTAGAAATTAACGGGATATTGTGCGGATATTCTGTTGAAACATACTGCAATGGTATGCTTGATGGTAGAAATATCCGCTATGAATATTCCGATGTGATCCTTAAAATGTCTCTTCTCGGTTCAGATGTTGATGCAGGATTTAAAGTAATGTATGCAATTGATCCCTTGACCGAAAGAGCCATCGAAATAGAAATGCATGTAATAAATGACCAGTCAGTCATTAAATGCACAACAAAAATCAACGGCGACACTGCCTGGTACAGCAACAATGCTTCAGGAGTCATTAGGGCCATTCCGGCCGGTAGCGATGTGATTCTCGCCTCCCAGACAAGATATCCTCATCTTTTTGCTGATTTTATTAAAAATGGAATTAATGAAAAGAGATATAAAGTCTATGATCCTCTCAAAGGAGAAGTAACAGAAAAAGGATATATAAGAAACCAGGATGAAAATATTATACTGGGTGATTCTGCTTTTCATACAGTGGTTCTCGAAGAGACTGATTTTTCTACAGGTGTTAAAACCACATTGTGGCTCAATAAGGATGATGGTCATAATGTAAAGTCAATAGTGGCAGGCAGAGAACATGTCTATTTTGCTGATAAATCTGTCACCAGCAGGATAGCCCTGGCGAATATGGATGATGTCTTCTTTGCAAAGGTTAGTAAAACAATACCTGATATAATGAACCTTTCATGGCTCAGGGTAAAAGCGAAACTCAACTCATACGGTGAAGAAATAACAGCAGAGGATCTTAATTTCCCGGGACAGAAATTTGAAGGCACAGTGTCCGGGAGTTTAATAGATGGAATATTTGAGATTAAACCTGCCAGGTACACGGGGAAAAATGCCCCGCCTTTTCCTCCGGATTTTAGTAAATCTCCTGATCTGAAAAAGTATCTTGAATCTGAATTAGTTATAGAATCTGATGATCCTCTTATTATCTCAGAGGCTGTTAAACTTACTGCAGGTTCAAAAGACTCATGGGAAGCAGCAGTGCGGCTTGGTAAATGGGTGGCTGAAAATATTGCCGGTGCATTGCCCGGAGGTATTTCTGCAATTAATACTTTAAAAACACGCGAAGCTGAATGCGGCGGCCATTCACGATTACTGGCAGCTTTCTGCAGGGCTGTAGGAATCCCGGCAAGGCTCTCTATTGGATGTATGTACACCTCATATCACTCCGGCGGTTTCGGACAACATGCCTGGACCGAGGTTTACATGGGTGACGCAGGCTGGATCCCCCTCGATGCCACTATCAATGAAATGGATTATATTGATGCCGGTCATATTAAACTGGGTGAAAAAGCAACCTTTCGTCCGGTAACTATGGAAATTCTTGACTTCACGGCACTATCCTATAAATCTGAAACAAATATTTCTGACGACATCAGAGCTCTTACAGGCAGCTACATGAACATTGAATTGTACAGGATGTTTAAGATTATTGAAAGGAACGGCGGTATTGCCATCGATATCCCCGGAAGGGTTGTCCTTGATCTTAATATGCCTGATAATGAGGGAAAATGGTTCCCCAAAATGACGCGGGAAATAAGCCTGAAGCCTGAAAATATTGCAGAAGACAAAGCAGGAATAATTATTCTGCATCAATATTACAGGCTGCGGAAAATGTCATCACCCGATTCAGTTATGAATAAAATCCCGGAAGAATTCAGGAAATATGCGGGCAATTATCAGTTTGCTCCCGCCAGGCTTTCGCTTGACGTTATGTTTGACAATGGTGCTCTTACAACACAGGAGCCGCTTGGAAGATCAAAAGACAGAATTAGTTATTTGAAAACAGGTGATTCCTGGATTGACAAGACCGGATCATATCAGATCTCGTTTATAACCGGGAATGATAATGAGGTAATATCACTGAACTTTACAGTCGGGCTTGAATTCCAGAGAGGTGAACCGGTAACAAATGCTGTTGAGCCGGTTATAAACGACGCAGGCATTGAAGCCGGAATAAAAAAATATGAAGAAATTAAAAACAACAATACCGGAGAATATCTTTTCGCAGATGAAATATTAAACCAGTTGGGACATAAGTTCCGGTCACAAGGCAAAATGGATGAGGCTATTGCCATATTCCGATTAGCAGTTAAAGAATTCCCTGTGTCATTCCAGGTTAATGACAGCCTTGCAGAAACATACCTTTTGAAAGAGGAGAAAAAATCGGCTCTTAAGTACTTTAAAATAGCCGTGAAGCTCAATCCGGATTATGAGTATGGTTATAAAATGATTGAAGAACTAAAACAAAAATAATAACAAAATGTACTTACCACGAAAATTAAAACAGGACAATAGTATAACAGGTCTCATACCTGCACTGATATGCCTGTCAATCGGCGCTGTTATATGGGTGTTGATTGGTCCGGAGGAAGCATTAATATCAGTTGCCGCGTTTTATTTTTTGTATGCAGGATTCTCATTCTGGATATTTTTACGGACACGTAATATGAGTTTCCTTGCAGCTTCTCTGTGGCAGTTGTTATTCGGTGTTTTCCTTGTAACACGACCTGACCATCCTTTAATAATCATGCCGGATGAAAAAGTTTCCGGGATGGTGGTTGTTTTACTTCTGGCTTCAACAGTGTGGCTTCTGTATTGTCTTTTTACGAAAAGAGCAAAATGGAAAGGTCGTGAGGTATTTGAGCTTGCCTCAATGGCTATTGAACCTCTGCCGGACGGGTTTACTGAACGCCCTCGTCCTGCCGGAAGTATCAGTTTTACCAGGGATGAGCTTATGGGATTTTCAGCATTCCTGAGCCGTAACCTGGTAGCAATGCCATATTATGAAGACAATAGTGTTGTCTTCGTTCCTGTAAAAATGGGCGATGAGTTTAGTTTTTTGCTTAATCGTGAAAAGTTCAGACAGAACAGGAGCTGGATAGCATTCGATTTTCATGGGAATGTCACTGTTAATATTTCACGCAAAGATTACCTTGACTATAAGGAAGAACTCTCATTTGATCAGCTTTGCGGGAATTTCGGGAACTTATTCATTCAGTTCATGGAGTATTACCGGAAGGGTGAAGCTAAAAGAATACTATATAAGCTGAATGAACTTGGATTGGGTTTAACATCTTAATCATTTCAGAGCGGTGGATTTTAAAGAAGCATCAAAACTTGGCTCATGCCTGTCAAAGGATTATGCCGAAGGTCTTTTCAGGCTCCTGGTTACATATGAAAGCATTTCATCATCTGAAGCAGCTTCACGTCTGAACCTCCATATTAAAACCGTTCAGGATTTTATGGAAGATCTGTTCAGCCTTCAGATACTGGACAGGGAAGAAGTCTATGAGGGGAAGCGTCCATATTTCAGGTATAAGCTGAAGGTGAAAAAAATTTCCTTCGAAATTGACCTGGATTCATTCCCCGGGGATGAACCTGTAACCGATGCCAGATTAAGCCTGAAGATCAGGGAAAAGAAGAATGCCGGAGTAAGATTTACAACATCAAGAAGCAATGATTATATAAGCAATGTTGTTATATGGACGGGTGAAGGCCGTAACCGTACTGAAAGGAAAATCAATCTTTCGATGCCACAGGGAAAATTTTTGTTTCATCTGCCATTCCCGACTGCTGATTTTCTGACTGTAAAGGATATAATGAAGAAAGCAGGCATTGAGGACGCAAATACACCTGAAATTGTCGATATCGTTTTTGTTATGATTGAGTTCGAGGTTATAGAAAATCTTTAAATGAATAAGATTGGAGTTATATTCATATTTCTTGCATGTATACCCTGCAGTATGGGTTGCAAATTAATTAAAATTGAGATCAGCGATAAAAGGAATCAGAATCCTCAGATCGTCCGGCCAGGCAATAATATTGAGGTAACATCAACAGGGCTGACGAGAATTTCCGGAACAGATTTTTTCCCTTCAGGGTTCAGGATATTAGAAAATGACAAATTGATTTATATCGATCCGCTTGCCTTAAGCGATACTGACAGAGCTGATTATATTATTATAACTCATCAGCACCTGGACCATTTTTCAATAAAGGATATAAAGAAACTCCTGAAACCTGAAACAATAATTATCTGTCCTGAAAGTGTTGCTGATAAGCTTCAACGGTATGATTATATGATAAAGGCAGTAAAACCCGGAGATTTAATTGATCTGGATGATAATCTGACAGTTGAGGTTATTGCAGCATATAATCTTCATAATGCTTTGCTCTGGTTTAAGGCACATCCAAAATCAAAACAGAATGCCGGATATGTTTTAAACATAAACAGCATAAGGATTTATCATACCGGAGATTCCGATTATGTCCCTGAGATGGAAAGCATCACGGATATAAACTTAATTCTGGTTCCCATCGGAGGAGATAACCTTACAATGAATGCCGATGATGCAGCAAGGCTGGTCAATCACATTAAGCCGGAATTCGCGGTCCCGATGCATTATGAGACGGGGGAAAGCAATGGCCTTGAGAGATTCAGGATGTTAGTTAATAAGAATACCTCACTTCTGCTACTTCAATGAATATATCATGGTCATAACAGATACAGGGATCGGTTAACATCTACTCGAAGAGGTTATAATCCTTCCTGGTCTCGCATGTGTTCAGGAATTTATTTGCGACCAATTCATTGCTTTCAAGAACTTTATAGGAATCGTTGAGGTATTGAAGGATCTGTTTCTTCCCGGTTTTTGAAACAAGCTCCTGACCGTTTATGACATATTCAAACTGCGGTTTAAGCTCCCTGTAAAATTCAAACACCCCCTTAAGCTCATCGTATGAATAACATACACCCTTATATACTCTCTTATCGCTGAGCATATTTTCAGGTACACCCGCTGGTTTGGAATAGTCGGCATCAACAAAACCTGCCATATCAAAATCATAAGGAACCGCAAAGAGCGAAGATGAGTCTGCCGACTGCATCAGTATAATATTTTTCCTTGATGATATGAACCAATCTTTATTCCCGATAAGATATTGAAAAACAGAGAGTTTCTTAAAATTATCCTGATCTATGTCAAAAGGAGTGGCAAATCTGTCTTTAGCTATCAGATCGTTCCTTTCAGCGGTCCGCTCCTTGTCCTCAATGAAGAAACTGTGCCTCTCAAAGACCTTTTTATTCTGCCCGGAATCAAAATAGAGGATATTAACCAGCCTTACCTTCATACTCAGGTCGGTAACCTGGTTATACATTTTATAGATAAGATATTCATTAAATATATTCACTTCTGTCTGGCAGGGTGTAACGAGTTTCAGCTTGTCCTGGCTGGTAAAAAGTGTATTCTCCACCTCCTCTTTCTTAAAATCCAGAAGCAGGGGCGGGAAGCTGCAGTTTGAAGGATCAAGACGGAAGTTGCCTCTGGTAGTAACCTTTACCCTGAGCTTGACAGTTTGGCCATCCGGAGTCTGGTATGTCAGCACACCCCTGTGTTCCTGAGGGTCTCCGTCACGGTCGTTCTGGATTGCTGAGAAGTCGGCCCTGAGTTCCATTCTGATTACTTCATCAGAGCGGAAGAGAGTGTCGGGCCGGCCTGCGTTTATTAAGTTTGCAATGAAAAGAGATAATAAAGTCAGTATTATAGCCCTTATCTTATGGGATTTGTACATATAGTCTGTATTCACTGAAATTATGCTTTTATTCCTTAATATCTATACATGAATAAGAAACAAAGGAGCATTAGTTTTGTTCAGAGAAGCGTGTGGATCCGTTATTGAAAAAAGAGAAAGAGTGATTGTGTTCACTCCCGCTCTCACTCTCGCTCTTTTTTATGTGGTGCCACCGGTCCTGGAGGAGTATTTATGCTTTATCCTGATTACACGTTAATTGTTTTCAAACCAGCCTGATATGGTCAGGGCAAATGGTTTTTCCAGATTATATCAGATTTATAGTGGTCACTTATGAGTGAATACATTAAAAAATTCTATATTTAGTATTTTAATTTCAAAGGCAATTTGTTTGAATTCTGATTTTTTATAATATATGCTTTTATAAAAGTATTAACATGGACAGGAAAGAAATTGAAAACAGGGTAAAAAAAGTTATCGCCAGAGTCCTTGAGATTGATGAATCCGAAATACCGTATAATGCTAACTTCTCATTTGATCTGGGGGCATCATCTTTACAAAGTCTACGGCTGGTTGCCGGCTTTCAGGAAGAATTCAACATTGAGATGGATGAAGAAAAATCACTGGAAGTTCAAACAGTTTCGGAAGCTGTTGACTTTATAAGCACCTACCTCCCCTGATCCTGCTATTTGTTTTTTCTGAAAGACCTTTCTTTCTTAAGTCGATATTCTGAATTGAAAATTCCGGTACTTAACAAGAATCCAATGTCTATAAGAGCAGAAATCCATAAGCTTAATCTTATCAAGATATTTGATCCTAAATCAGTTGCTGTTGTTGGTACCAACAATGTTAAAGGCACTGTTCCCTATGATATTTTATTCAATATACTGAAATCTGAGTTTACTGGTATTGTTTTTCCTGTCAGTCCGGCTGAAAAATCAATATGTTCGGTTAAGGCATATAAGTACGTGCTTGATATTCCTGACCCGGTTGATCTGGCCATCATTGTTTTTCCCAGCGCGGTTTGTCACATGGCACTGGAACAATGCGGACAGAAAGGAATAAAAGGTGTGGTTATTATTTCAGCCGGTTTTAAAGAAGTCGGGGAAAAGGGACTGGAGAGAGAAAAACAGCTCAAACAGATTGCCGAAAAGTACGAAATGTCAATAATCGGTCCCAACTGCCTTGGCATTATAAATACCGATCCGTATATCAATCTCAATGCTTCATTTGCACGTAAAATGCCTGAAGAGGGCAATATTGGCTTTCTGTCACAGAGCGGTGCGCTTTGCACAGCGGTCCTGGATTACGCCCTGGCAAAACACATCGGTTTTTCGAAATTCATCAGTTTCGGCAACAAGGCCGATATCAGCGAAATTGATTTTATGTACTACCTGATGGAAGATGAAAAAACAAAGGTCATTCTGCTCTATCTGGAAGAGATAACTGACGGACGTGCACTGATGAAAGCTGCACATGAAGTGATAAGCCAGAGTGGAAAACCGGTCCTGATCCTCAAAGCAGGCCGGACTGAAGCCGGAGCCCGGGCTGCTGCTTCACATACCGGATCACTTGCAGGTGACGATGAAATATGTGACGCTGCTTTTAGTCAGGCAGGTATTATCCGCTGTGATAATATTGAGGAAATGTTCAATATAGCAATTGCATTCGCATGGCAGCCCGCCCCGAAATCAAATAAAGTGGCAATAATTACAAATGCAGGGGGACCGGGGGTTCTGACAACCGATGCAGCAATACGTGACGGACTCAGGCTCGCAGAGTTCTCCGAAGAAACTACCAGGGAATTCAGAAAATCACTGCCTGCCACCGCAAACATTAAAAATCCTGTTGATGTTATCGGAGATGCCCGTGCCGACAGATATAATATTGCCATGAACGGGGCCTTCAGGGAAGATGGAGTGGACGGAGTCTTCGTGATCCTGACTCCTCAATCGATGACAGATATTGAAACTATAGCAAAAGAGGTGGTAAAAGTCTCAAAACAATATTCAAAGCCGGTCTATACATCTTTCATGGGAGAATCAGATGTTGCAGTCGGCATTAACATATTGCTGAGCAATAAAATACCTCATTATATCCTTCCCGAATCGATGTGCCGCAGCTTCTCAAGGGTTTACCGCTTTTACCGCGACCTTGATAAAGACCCTCACCCTCAGCGTATCTATACTGATATCGATACGGAAACCGTTCATGAGGTACTGGATGAAGCTATCCGTAATAACCATCTCTATCTGTCAGAAGATGAAGCCGGGAAAATCCTCAGCATCTATGGTCTTCCCGTGGTGAAGAGTCAGCTTGCAGCATCACCTGATGAAGCAGCTCTTATTTCCCTCAATATAGGCTTCCCGGTAGTAATGAAAATAATCTCGGATGATATTATACACAAATCCGAGGTAGGAGGAGTGGTATTAAATGTTAATTCCGTGGAAGAAGCCAGGAATACGTTCACCTCAATAACTGAACATGTCTTACAGAATAAACCCCATGCAACTATTAAGGGAATACAGGTAAGCAAAATGGTCACATCGGGTGAAGAAGTAATTCTGGGTATAAAAAAGGATCCGTCATTCGGTCCTGTCATCATGTTCGGACTTGGCGGACTCTATGTTGAAGTATTTAAAGATGTGAGTTTCAGGGTCGCACCGGTTGATGAGGCAATAGCCGACTCTATGATCAGGCAGGTCGAATCGAGTAAAATCCTTACCGGGATCAGGGGGAAAGCGCCCCGTGATATTAAGGCAATAAGAGAATGCCTGATGAGATTAAGCCAGCTTGCACTTGAATGTCCGCAGATCAGGGAACTCGATATCAATCCGTTGATTGTACTCGAGGAAAACAAGGGTTGTTATGTTGCAGATGCGCGAATTCTGCTTGATTCACCTGACACAAAATAAACCAGATATCAGATTACTCACACTTAAAATTCATGCTATGAGAATAATTATTAAAAAAGATTCGGCTGAAATAGGTAAATGGACAGCTTTGTATGTTTCCGACAGAATTAAGAAAGCCAAACCTGCCGCGAAAAAACCTTTCGTCCTCGGATTACCGACAGGATCTTCTCCGATTCCCGTGTACAGGGAATTCATAAAGATGTATAAAGCAGGTAAACTCTCTTTTAAAAATGTGATAACATTCAATATGGATGAATATGTCGGTCTGCCCGAGGATCATACTGAGAGCTATCATTATTTCATGTATGATAACCTGTTTAACCATATTGATATCCCTAAAAAGAACATCAATATTCTGAACGGTAATGCCAAAGACCTTGAAAAAGAATGTACCTGGTACGAAAAGAAGATACAGGCCGTTGGCGGTATTGATCTTTTCCTCGGAGGAATCGGCCCGGATGGCCATATTGCATTTAATGAACCGGGATCATCACTCACCTCAAGAACAAGAATAAAGACCCTCAGATACGATACCATCCTTGCCAATTCAAGGTTCTTTGGAGATGACATGTCCAAAGTGCCGAAACAGGCCCTTACGGTCGGTGTTGGAACGGTCATGGACGCCAGGGAGGTGATAATAATAATATCGGGATACAATAAAGCCCGCGCACTGAAAGAAGTTGTCGAGGGGAATATAAGCCACATGTGGACCGCTTCAATTCTTCAGATGCACCAGAGGGGAATAATCGTGTGTGATGAACCAGCAATATCAGAACTTCATGTTCAGACCGTACGGTATTTTAAAGATATCGAAAGCTCCAATTACGATAACCGAAGCTGGTAACTGATCCCGGCATTTTTGATTTTAAACCTTCTCTGGTATGAAGTACAGGCACCTCACAAACGAAGAAAAAAACACTCTTCTTACCCAAAACTGCTCTTCAGGCAACTGGGGAAATATCAGCGTCAAAGATGGATTTGTTCCTGATAATATCAGAAATACCCGGCTTGAAGGCACGATAAAGCTTGGTATTTATAATGGTAAAACAGAGCTTGAGGAGAATGCTTCAGTAACCTGCGGAATTTTCAACAGCAATATCTGTAATTGTGAAATTGCCGACAATGTTTACATTTCAGATGTTAAAAATCTCTCGAATTATATTATCGAACCTGATGTTGCAATTTCGAATGTCGGTACACTTGCAACAAATAAGGAGACTTCTTTTGGAAATGGGACCGAGATTGAAGTACTGAATGAAGGCGGTGGAAGGGAGCTTCCGATTTTTGACAGGCTCTCTTCCCAGGTTGCTTACTTAACAGTACTTTATCGTCACGATAAGGATTTCACCGCAAAATTATTAGAACTGATTAAAAACTATTGCGGATCGAAACGGTCAAACCGGGGAGTGATTCAAACCGGAGCCAGGATCCTTGATTCTACCGTTGTACGCAATGTTTATATAGGTAGCTATACTACTGTGGCGGGTGCCAGTTTTCTTGATGAAGGAACTATACATAGCTGCAAGGAGGCTCCTTCATATATTGGTGAAGGAGTGGTTGCAAAGAAGTTTATCATATTGTCGGGATCCAGGGTGGATGGAGGAGCATTATTGGAGAAGTGCTTCGTAGGTCAGGGAGTGAAAATTGGAAAACAATATTCTGCAGAGAATTCAGTGTTTTTTGCCAACTGCGAAGCATTTCATGGTGAAGCATGCAGCCTGTTTGCCGGACCGTATACTGTTACCCACCATAAATCAACCCTGTTGATAGCCAGTCTTGTCTCTTTTTTTAATGCAGGAAGCGGTACTAATCAAAGCAACCATATGTACAAGCTTGGTCCTTTGCACCAGGGTATTCTGGATCGGGGATCCAAAACAGGTTCTTTTTCATACCTGCTGCTTCCATGCCATATTGGTGCCTATACAGTAGTAATGGGTAAACATTATGCAAATTTCGATTCTTCAGATTTCCCGTTTTCGTACATATCTGAAGAAAAGGGAAAAAGTGAGCTTATTCCTGCAATGAACCTTTTCACAGTGGGCACACGCCGAGACGTTGATAAATGGCCAACCAGAGACAGAAGAAAGGATCCTGATAAACTGGATTTGATACATTTCGATTTATTCAACCCATATATCGTTGGTAAGATAACTAATGGCATAAAAGTTCTCAATGAACTTGCTGAACGAACCGAAAAGAAACAAGATTATTTTAATTACAAAGGAATAAATATCCATCGCCTTCTTTTGAAAACCACCCGAAAGTACTATGAAATGGCCCTTAAATTATATATTGGGAAGGAGGTGGCTGAACGCATTCAGGGTTTAAATGATAATTCATCCCTGGAAGATTTAAGAAATATACTGGCAGTTCATGGAACCGATGGAACAGGTAAATGGGTGGATATTTGCGGATTGTTCTCACCTGTAAGTAAAATTGATGAACTGGTTGATTCTGTTAAAACCCGCGAAATAAGGTCAGTTGATGAATTAAATGAAAATCTTGCCTCAATTTATAACAACTACACTACGTATGCCTGGATCTGGTGTTCCAGCCTTATCAGCCAGCAAACGGGCAATAACCCTGAAGATGCACCGGCAGATACTTTGATTCAAATTATTAAAGACTGGAAAACAAATGCCGTTAAGCTGAATAATATGATTCTTAAAGATGCTGAAAAAGAATTCGATCCGGGAAGCAGATTCGGATTTGGTATTGATGGAGATGCTGACACCGGGAATAGCGATTTTCAGGCTGTACGGGGGATATATGAAAACAATAAATTTGTAATCAGTTTGCAAAAAGAATCGAAAGAGATTGAAGATAAAGCAGACAGGGTGATTAAGATCCTCGAAAGATTAAAATTATCGTCTTCCCCGAATCAGGTTTGATCAAAATCCGTCATCAGTTCTGTCACATTCTTAAAAACAGACAAGAGTGCTCACTCTCGCATGATGGAGAGGTTCAGGTAATAACTACTTTATAAGTTGAGCAGTCCCTGTAACCGTTTTAATTACAATCCTTGGTTTGCTGTCACCTCTGATTAAGCTTTTTCTGTTATACTCACTCTTTCTCCCAAAATCTGAAGAATTCTCGTAGCTTTTTATATCATCAAGGAATGTCTCCATATAATCGAATTTAAATGGTGAGATAATTTTCCCCTTGTCGGCCCTTGCTATAAACTCAAAGTATCCTGTTATGGGATGACCATTAAAATTAACCTGTGCCGTATTGAAGTTTGAGCACACATACAGATCTGCTGCAGGCATTTGGGCAAGAGATATTTTTATACTTCCCGTTCCGGAACTGAAACTACTGTTCCCGGTAATTGTCAACTCGGTTGCTTTGACCGATCCGCCGGCAGAACTTACTATGAATGAACCTTTTGAATCATGGATCTGAGCATACAGCTGAGCAAGGGACATTTCAATTCTTCCATTGACTTTTTCAAAAACAAATCTCCCGGAGCCAAAATCTGCTTTAAAAAATCCAATAAAGTCTTTCACCTCAAAGTCGCCTGAACCGCCAGAGCATTTAATATATGTTCCATCCGGAACATTAATTATCCATGTCCACTCCTCAAAGTATGTTTGCGTTGGTCTGTGCCTGTCATAATTCAGGATATTTTCTTTCAGATAAATAGCTCCGGGCTTCTCGTTCACTTCGAACTTTTCATCTGGTTTAGCTATATATTGAAGCTTTATTTCTATCTGACCCGAATTGGAACCTGAAATATTAAATTTTGTACTCCCGAGGGTTTCCAGAAATAAAGTATCTTTTTGCGGGAACTTCCATGATTCTTCTTTCAATTTCTGTGAGAATAATCTTCCGGATCCTGTGTATGATTGAATTATCAATGTAAAAAGAAGAGGTAATAATTTAATCGTTAATGTTCTGTTAAGTGTTTTCATTTTTTGCCTATTTTATAATAATTTAAAGAGAATTAATGTTATTTTCTATTCTTCACTGAGATTTTTAACCGGGTTATCGTGAATAATTTTAAAAGTCATTATACCACTTATGATCAGAAACGATACTGCAATACCGACAAGTGCATACAGGAAAACATCAAATCCTATCTGTGTCCTGTTCATATATTTGGTAAGCCACTCATTTAACAGAAGGTAAACCAGTGGAATGGCAAGACAGGAAGCGATTAAAAAAGGAGTAATATATTCGTTAAGGAATATTCTAAGAATACTTTTTGAATCAGCTCCCAGTATTCTTCTTATTGCCATTTCATTGACTTTTGAGGTTGAAACAAGGTACGATACCGAAATAATACCCAGCAGCAGAAGGAAAAGACTTATTATTGTAGATAGAGTCAGTGTTTTTATAATTTTTACCTCCTTTGAGTATACATTGTTATACTGGTCATCCATAAAGAAATAGGAGAATGGAGCAGCCGGGTCAACCTGTTCCCAGTTTTCACTGAGGAATTCCAAAGCCTTTTCTGACATGTTATCAGCGGTTTTGAAAAATAATTGAAAATTATTGGAGATTGAAGAACTGTTTACCACGAATGCCATAGAAGAAGGAGTCCTGTCCGATTTACCGAAATAGATATCTTTCACAACTCCGACGACAATTTTTTCCTTTTCCCCCCAGAAACCGACAAGCTTTTTACCAACAGCATTGCCTCCGATTCTCTTCGCCAGCTGTTGATTTATAATTACTGCCGAGACAGAATCAGTGGAAAAGTTTCTGCTGAAATCCCGGCCTTCAATAATAGCAGCCCCAACTATTTTGAAAAAATCAAAATCAACACCAATAAAGCCTGCGGAGATCTCTTCATCGGGTCTCTGTGAATGTAACCTGACTGTTGTAACATTTGATACAGGGCCCAGAGGATAATTGGACGCAGAGGCGAAACCGGTGAACAGAGGAGTGTTCTTAACTAACTGTGATGCTAAAAATCGCCTGTGTTCCAGTGAATTTGCACCTCTGAGGTAATTATTTGTAACAATCAGGTTTTTTCTTTCAAAACCCAGATCCATAGTTGTAATGTACTTAATTTGTCTGCCGGCAATAAGTGATGCTACAATCAGACCAACAGATGTAAAGAACTGAATACCTAACATTAATCTTCTCAGGTTAATTGAGTGCCTGCTTCCTGCAATTCTAAGTTCAACTATCCTAGACTTCTTCATCTTTATTGCCTCAGGAATGGTAATATTATTTATCAGGGATGAAGAATAGAGTGCCGGAAAAAGTGGAAGAATAAATGTCAGGATTATGAGAATGATAAATATCTTAACATTGAATAATTCATTAATGCCCAATCCTCCGGATGTCAGTTCTGATATAGTGTTCCGGAGAGAGATTATCAGCAGAGCCGAAAGAAAAGATGCAAGAAATATATAAATCAGATTCTCAAAATAGAAACGTGTGAATACTATTCGTTTGGTTTCACCATACGCTTTACTTATGCCTATCCTGAAAATTTCTGAAATGTTCTTACCTATGTTCAGTATCATATAATTTCCCAGGGCTATTATCAGGATGAATAGAGCTATCCATGGCAGAAAACCGACTAACTGTGAATTCCCGCTGCTATATGCAGAGCTCTGCATAATATCACCGGAATGAAGATAAATGTCGTTCAGAGGCTGAAGAGTAAGTTTGATCAGGTTGTTATCCACCTTAAAACTTTCAGCAATAATCTTATTCAGAACCTTCTCCGTTTCACCTCTGAGCTTTTTATTCTTAAGAACAAAAAAGAAGTTTGTTATCTTATAATCGGGGTTAGTCAGATATACGGAAGTCTTAATGGCCTCGGTTGAAATGAGGTAGTTGATATTAATAAAAGAGTTTGCCGGGATATCTTCTAAAATACCACCTACCGTGAACTTACTGGTATTGTTTATGGTAATTACCTTTCCCAGCGGGTTATCTTCTTTAAAAATCCTTCTGGACTCTTTCCGGGAAATAAATATTTTATCAGGCGATTCGAGAAAACCGGTTCCATCCTGATCTGTTAATTTCCATGAGAAGACATTAAACAACCCGGGATCTGCATAAATTACGGGTTGGCTGACAGGATCATTATCGCCTGACTTAACAGTAACGTCAAGAACAACTATCCGTAAAATTTCTTCAACCTGCGGCATTTTTTCATTAAATAAATCTTTTACTGCACCGGGCAATATCGCTGTCTTAATATTCTGTTCCTTATCATTCAGAATTAATCTGAATACTCTATCCTTCTTCTGATGATAATTGTCAAAAGAATACTCATTAATTACTATTGTAAGAAATAATGAGAAACAAATCAGACCGATAGAGAGGCTGATTATTCTGATGTAGGGATAAATGCTTTTAAGTCTGATGGATTTAAAACTGTCCCTGATAATAAATCTGATCATAATAGCAATTTTAAATTATTATTAAATTCTTAAGCAATATTATGACAGACAGGGATGCTGCGCAAAAAAAATCTATGGTTGGACGGATAAATGAGACAATCGGCAAATTACAGCAAATTACAGCAAATTTCAGGCAGGTTACCTTATTATTAATATTTTAACAATCTGATTTCTTAACTTTGATTCAGATGAAAAAGATCAGATTATACCAAATATTGTTACATTTCCTTTTCTGGTTATTGTATACCCTGGTTTTCTTTTCAGTAAGCACAAAATATAATGTTAATACTGTTATCCCATACAGTACTTTTATTACAACTGCTGCGCAGATTGGCCTGGTTTATTTTGTAAGGTATTATCTGTTCAACAAATACTATCTGAATGGAAAACCAATGCTCTTCTCCATCCTTGCTCTTTCAGCGATTCTATATTTTATTCCCGTGGTATGGATGATAGCTATGATAGTTTTTAATATCAATGTTACTTTTTCAGGATTATTTACGATTCACATCCTTCTGGTATATATAGTAACTATGGTATTGGTATTCATTTCAATTTCTGTCACACTATTGCTTGAAAAGGAAAGGGGGAAAAATGAACGGGCAAAGTTTGAAAGAGAGAAGAAGGAGATGGAACTTTTTGCCCTGAAGAACCAGATTGATTCTCATTTTCTCTTCAATACCCTTAATAATATATATGGATTAGCTTTGAAAAAGTCGGACCAGACTCCCAGAGGGATACTCTTATTATCTGAAATTCTGAGCTTTGTAATTTATGAAACAAAAAATGATTATTATCCTCTGAGTAAAGAGATCCAGCTTATCAATAACTATATTGAATTGGAAAAAATGAGATATACAGACAGTTTCAGCATTGATTTCCAGGCCGACGATATAAGCAAAGATTCATACGTTACACCGCTGATACTTTTTACTTTTCTGGAGAATAGTTTCAAGCATGGTATTTCTAAAACAATGCATAATCCATGGGTGAAAATCAGATTAAAATCGAGTGTTTCTGAAGTCTTCTTTGAAATTGAAAACAGTGTACCGGGAGATTCTGAGAATACGGGGCAGAACGGGAATAAAGGAATCGGACTTGAAAATATAAGAAGGCGTCTGGCCCTGTTATATCCGCAGATGCATAGTTTAATAACAAGAAGGGATGAAAAATCCTTCTATGCAGGACTGACCCTTTATAAAAACTATTAGATTCTCATTATGCAAATAAAGTGTGTAATAATAGATGATGAGCCTATTGCCAGGGATATAATCAGAGACTATATTCTGAAAATAAATGAGCTTATAATAATTGCTGAATTCAACAAACCTACTGAAGCAATTATTTTTTTAAATGAGAATAAAACAGACCTCCTGTTTCTTGATATCAGTATGCCTGAAATAAATGGAATAGATTTTGCCAGGTCTTTGTCCGATCCGCCGGCAATTATTTTTACTACAGCTTACAGGGAGTTTGCTGCTAATGGATTTGAACTCCAGGCTGTTGATTACCTTGTGAAACCGATACCATTTGACAGGTTTCTGAAAGCGGTTAACCATTTCATAAAATTGCATAGTAAGTCAATCGAGATTCCGGCATCAGAAAAAAGGGATAAACCGGAGGATTTATTTATTCTACTGAAGGACAGTAAAAAGACTCATAAAATATATCCTGGTGATATTAAATACATTGAGAGTGACGGAGATTATATCAGGTTCTATTTACAGAACAGGAAATTAATGATAAGAGGTAGTCTGGCCTCCATGGAGGCTACTTTACCTCCCGGATTGTTTCTCAGGATACATAATTCATATATAGTCAACCTGAAAAAAGTCAATGCAGTGACCATAAACTCGGTAGAGATTGATGGTACCGAATTGCCAATAAGCAGAAGTCATAAGGAAAAAGTCCTAAAGATCCTCAATATAAAGCCTTAGGTTACAGTAAAGGCGGCCTTAAGAGTGAGGTGCCCGGTCTCGCATGATGGAGAGTGAGAGTCAGAGTGAGTGCGAGAAAAAAGAGAGAGTGTGAGCGTAGCCGAACACTCGCTCTCGCTCTCACTCTCGCTCTTTTTTAAGTGGTGCCACCAGCCCCCAAAGAGTCTTTAAGCATTTTGCTGACTGGCCGATTGAAGGGCCGTTTGCGTAAATTTACAATGCAGCCATATATACTGCACAATAAACGCTCTTTTCATAAAT
>JBFYPG010000068.1:0-3921 GCA_041303415.1 Bacteroidales bacterium | reverse complement strand
ATGAAAAAGAGCGATTACACGATCCTGGTGGCAGATGATGATCCTGATTATCTTTTCCAGACTATATTCAGTCTGGAGAAGGCAGGATATAAGACAGTAAAGGCAGAGAGCCAGGCAGAGGCGGAATTGATCATATCCAGATTCAGGCCCGACCTGGCAATATTCGATCTGATGATGGAGAACGATGACAGCGGATTCATTCTTTGTTACAGGATCAAGAGGCTTTATCCCGATGTTCCTGTGATCCTGGCAACTGCGGTGGCACGGGAAACAGGATTGTCATTCAGCCTTGATTCCGACAAGGAGAAATCATGGATAAGGGCCGACAGGTATCTTGAAAAAGGAATCAGGGCTGAACAGCTCGACCAGGAAATAATGAAACTATTAAAACTTTAACATGGCAGTCTTAAGGGTGCTTGTCATTGATGATGAACCGGGTATCAGGTCAGGTGTAACCAGGATACTGGGTAATTTCCATGTAATCTATCCGTTTATGGATGAGGACTTTACATTTGAAGTATTATCGGCAGCATCAGGCGAGGAAGGGATCGAAATGATCGACAGGGAAAAGCCTGACATCCTCCTTCTGGATAATAAGCTGCCGGGAATGCAGGGCGTGGACGTGCTTGAGAAGATCCGCGAGAAGAAGTACGACATCGCCATTGCAATGATAACATCCTATGCATCGCTTGACGTAGCGATCAGGGCTACCCGGGATGGTGCCACCGACTTCATTCCAAAACCTTTTACGCCCCAGGAGCTGAAATCGAGCATTGAAAATATCTCGAAGCAGCTTTACCTGAAGAAGGTGACTAACAGGCTGAACCAGGAAGGGAAGAAGGTCAGGTACCAGTTCCTGTCGGTCCTTTCGCATGAACTTAAAGCCCCTCTCAATGCACTCGAGGGATACCTGAGGATGATGCAGGAGAAACAGGCTGGGGATAAGATCGATGATTATTCAAATCATATCGACAGGTCGCTGCAGAGAATCCAGAGCATGAGAAACCTGATTATGGACCTGCTTGATTTTACCAAGATACGTCTTGAAAAGAAAGAGGACAAGATCCAGGAAATAGACCTGGCTGAAGTTGCAAAAGGCGCTGTAGTAACGGTACAGCCTTACGCGATACAGATGGAGGTGGCAATAAACCTCAACGTCAGGAACGATTCGAATATCATGGCTGATCCTGAGGACATGGATATTATCTTCAATAACCTCATCTCGAATGCAGTGAAGTATAACAGGTTCGGAGGTAAGGTTGATATTTCGATCGAGAGCACCGACAATGAGATAACCCTCAGGTTTGCCGACACGGGTATCGGAATTTCTGAGGAGGACAGGGAAAACCTTTTCAGGGAGTTCATGAGGGTAAAAAATGAGCGCACGAAAAACATATCGGGAAGCGGACTTGGCCTGTCTATAGTAAGGAAAGTGATAGAATTGTACCATGGTGAGATAAGCGTGGAAAGCACACCTGACGTCGGAACCGTATTTACAGTAAAACTTCCAAGGAAATAACATTATAATTTTAATCAGAAATGAAATTACCGGGAAAAACCATCGAGAGACTCAGTGAATACAGAAGAACCCTTCTGGAATGTCTCAATGAGAAAAAGAACTTCATCTTTTCACATGATCTGGCAGCCCGCCTTCATATCACAGCTGTCCAGGTAAGACGCGACCTGATGCTGATAGGATATGCTTCGGTCCAGCGGAAAGGTTATGATGTCAGGGAGCTTATTGATAAAATAGGCACCGTGATTGATTCACCGGAGACCCTGAATGTGGCAATAATAGGCATCGGGAACCTTGGAAGGGCAGTAGCCGGATATTTCAAGGGCAAAAGATCAAAACTCAACCTTGTGGCATCATTAGATACAGATCCCCAGAAAGTGAACAAGGTGATCTCGGGTGTTAAATGCTATCCGAACACGGAGATGGAAAGGGTGATCAGGGAGCTTGATATCCGGATCGCCATACTCACCGTACCTGCTGATTTTGCCAGGGATATCGCTGAAGAGGTGGTAAAATACGGGGTAAAAGGCATTCTGAATTATACCACGATACCTTTAAATGTGCCTTCCTGGGTATATCTTGAAGAGTACGACATGATAACCTCGATCGAAAAAGTTGCATACTTCGTCAAGGAGAATACAATATAGCAAGCCTGTTTCAGAATGAAGATATTCAGAGACTTTGAAGCAGTCAGCGGGATAAGGAATCCTGTAGTCACAACGGGCTCATTCGACGGCGTGCATATTGGGCACAAGACGATCCTGAACAGACTCAGGATGATGGCCCGGAAGCATGAGGGAGAATCGGTGCTGATAACTTTTGATCCACATCCAAGGAAAGTGCTCTATCCCGATACCGCAGGCAAGGGCCTGAAGCTCATCAATTCACAGGAGGAAAAACAGAAGCTTTTGCAAAAAGCCGGACTTGACAACCTCATAATCGTGACATTCACCAGGGAATTTTCAAGGATCACCAGTGAACAGTTTGTAAGAGACTTACTACACGACGTTCTGCACGCAAGGGTAGTGGTTGTCGGATTCAATCACCATTTCGGTTTTAACCAGGAGGGCGATTATAAACAACTCTGGGGCTGGAGAAATAAATACGGCTTCGAGGCAGAGGAGATACCCGAACAGGAAGTGCAGCATGAAACAGTGAGCTCAACTAAAATACGAAAAGCCATAGTGGAAGGATATATCCAGAGAGCAAACGCATACCTTGATCACTATTATCTCATTATCGGAAAGCCTGAAACCGGATCACCTGAACTGCTCCCCGGATTCTGCCGCATACCAGTAACGGAAGAATGCAAGCTGCTGCCCGCGCCGGGAATATATGCGGTATCAGTGGTGCTTGATGAATATATATCCAAGGGAATGGCGTTGATTACTGACGAAGGCCAGGCACAGCCGAAAGTACTGGTTCATATTTTTGACAACCCGGAATGTTTTACAGGCAAAAACACTGAGATACTTTTCCATAAGAAAATTCATGGTTCGATCTCCCTGACTGATGTAAAGACACAGATGAAGCTGGGTACGGCAAAAGCTGAAATAAACGACCTTATATACTGATTGTAATCAGAATAAAAACGCACTTTTAAGTTATCTTTGTATAATAATAATTGATATAATTCATGAGGTTCACACCTGAAAAATTAAGTATCCCGGACCAGCGGATGAAACCATTCATTGATCCCGATGAAATATGGAATCTGATTAACAATACAAAGCCCGATAAGCACAGAGTAAGGGATGTTATTGCCAGGTCGCTCGATAAGAAGAGGCTGACAATGGAAGAGACAGCAGTTCTTGTTAATTCCATTGGTACTGATCTTGCAGATGAGATAAGGCATGGCGCCAGGGAGCTCAAGGAGAAAGTCTACGGTAACAGGATCGTGTTGTTTGCACCTTTATATATAGGTAACCGTTGTACCAACAACTGCCAGTATTGCGGATTCAGGGTTTCAAACAAAGATGCTGTAAGGAAAACCCTTTCCGATGAAGAGATCATAAATGAAGTTGAGGCTCTTGAGGATAACGGACAGAAACGCCTGATCCTGGTTTATGGTGAACATCCGGACTATTCACCCGAATACATAGCTCATACCGTTAAGCTAGTGTATGGCATTAAAAAAGGAAATGGTGAAATTCGCAGGGTGAACATTAACGCAGCTCCTCTCGATATTGACGGGTTCAGGATAGTGGGAGATGCAGGAATCGGAACATATCAGGTCTTTCAGGAAACTTATCACCCCGAAGCATACAAGTGGTATCACCTGGGCGGAAAGAAAAAAGACTATGAATGGAGAATTACAGCACTCGACAGGGCACAGGAAGCCGGAATTGATGACGTCGGAATCGGAGCCCTTTTCGGACTCTATGACTGGCGTTTTGAAGTCCTTA
>JBFYPG010000067.1:0-15928 GCA_041303415.1 Bacteroidales bacterium | reverse complement strand
TTTTTGAAGTTGGTGAGGGAAAGGGTCTTGAGATACATGTTAACGGTATGAAGGCATTAAGGCGTTAGGGCGTTAGGGCTCCCCTCCTCGGAGGGGCGGGGGGTGGGTTTCCTTTTCATAGTTACAAAATTAAGAAAAGATAAGAGATTCTGAAGGATAAACATTACAGCTCAGGATCTGGCGGAATAAAATATTTTTCAGTTAGTTGTGTGATTTGTTTTTTAATAAACCGAAAAAAATTACTTTTGCGGTGGAAAAAATCAAGTCAATATTTTAATACTGATATGGCAAAAAATAAAGGAGAGAATCCGCAGGGGCTCAAGAATGTAGAGGAGACGCTGACAAAGACCGAACAGTTCCTTGAACAGAATTATAAACCGCTTCTCTATGTGCTTGGCACAATAGTAGTGATTGTCGGATTGTTCTGGCTTGCGAAAATGTACCTCAACAACAGGAACAACGAGGCACAGTCTCAGATGTTCCAGGCAGAGAAATACCTTGAGATGGATTCGCTCAGCCTGGCGCTTTACGGTGACGGTAACTACCTTGGATTCCTTGATATAGCTGATGACTACAAATTCACGAGATCGGGCAACCTTGCAAGGTACAGTGCAGGCATATGCTTCCTGCACCTTGGACAGTACCAGGATGCCATCGACATGCTCGCCAGGTATTCCAAAAAAGACAGGATGATCGGTTCTCTTGCCATCGGTGCTACGGGCGATGCCCTGGTTGAGCTTGGCGACACCGGTAAAGGAATCGATAAATACCTTGAAGCGGCGGAATATGCCAAAAACGCTTTCAATACGCCATTGTTCCTCATGAAGGCTGCTGAGCTCTACGAACTAAACGGTAATTATGCCGAAGCCCTGAAAATATACGAAAAGATCCGCGATGAATATCCTGAAAGCACCGAAGGATCATCCATTGAAAAATATATTGCGCGCGTTAAGCTTCTGATTTAGCATTAATGGGCACTGCAAATCTCTCAGAATATGATATTTCCGGTATTCCCGATGCCAGAAAGATGAAGTTCGGGATCGTTGTCTCTGACTGGAACAGGGATATTACACAGGCCCTGCTTGAAGGAGCCGAAAAGACCCTGAAAAAGCACGGAGCCAGATCAAAAAACATCACGATAAAACATGTTCCGGGCAGCTTTGAGCTTACTTCCGGAGCCAGGATGATGGCTGATCATCTGGAATCCGACGCCATAATATGCCTGGGATGCGTAATAAGAGGCGAGACTCCTCATTTTACCTATATCTGCGAGGGAGTTACCAGGGGAATCACACAGCTTAATCTTGATTACAAAATCCCTTTTATATTCGGGGTTCTCACAACCGAGAACCTTCAGCAGGCGATTGACAGGGCCGGCGGCAAACTCGGCAACAAGGGCGATGAAGCTGCAGTTACAGCAATCAGAATGGCCGCACTTAACCTTGAATTGGGCAGATGATGATCATCTCAGGACTTTTCGTACGAAAGCCACTGTGAAATAGGACATCAGGAACACTCCAATAAAACCTTCAATGCTTGAAATCACCCTGGCAGCGCCGAACGGGTAGTGATCTCCGTACCCTATTGTAAAGAATGTAATCGCGCTATGGTAAAATGACCGTGCCACAACTCCCAGCTGGTCGGATGTTGATGAAATAATATCACCATTGGAAAAGACGATCATCAGAACATAAATGATACTGAACAGAAGATAGCCTGCGGCCATGCTTATAAGCACCCTCATTGGGTTTGTCGCATAGAGTCCCATGGCATCAAACACAAGCCATTGGAATCCGTGCGGAATATATGCAAGTACCTTCCGCATTCCGCCTTTTTCTTTCTGCTTAGTGAGCCATGAACTCGCTTCATAACGCTTGAACATAACATAGGCATCATCTTCGTCAGAGTATTTTCCGGTACTGTTGAAATTCTCCTTAAGTATCCTGAACTGCTCTGCCTTCTGCTGAAGAGTCGTTGCGTCCTGGCTTACTATCATTTCCCTGCATCCGTTCTGCTCCCATTCGATATAAAGCTTGCCAACCAGGCGCATTCCCGACATGTCAAGTATCTTGATATCTACCGGAAAATCATAGGGCTCAAGGTCGACAATATCGCGGACAATCGTATCTGAGACATCCAGTAGGTCGGCTTTTGCCAGCCTGAGGTCGAAATACTGGTTCAGATGGCAGGACTTCAGCGAGAGGACCCTGAATTTTGACTCATAGAAGGATACATCCCCATCACCGAAGTCGGTTCGTTCAAAGCTTATCTCAGTATCGTCCATCTCCATGAGATTGAAGTTCTTGGGTCCGGCACCCATCCCGGCTTTCTTAAACTGAATTTTCCCGGCTTTTGCAGAGGCTCCTTCAAAGTCAACCTCACCGTTGCCGAACACCGACCTGTTGAAATTTATCCTGCCCGAGCCGAAATCTACAGTTCTGAAATCGACCCTGCTATTGCCGAATTCTGTCCTTTCAAACATAATCTCGCAATCGCCGAAAACAGAATAATGGAAGTCTACTTTGCCTCCCAGGATCCTTGTCACTTTAAAATTGAACCGGCCGCTGTTGAAACGGGTATTTATGAAGAGAAGCTCTCCGCTGTTGAATTCCGTATTGGCAAAACTAACCTCTCCGTTGCCGAACTGAATATCCTGGAAATCCTTTATGCCATTGCTTACTACTGCATTTTTAAAAAGGAAATCACCCTCCCCGAAGGTTGATCCGGCAAATTCTATGGTTCCGTCCCTGAAAAAGGTGTTTGAAAAAACAACATTCCCTTTACCGAAGCGGCAGCCTGCAAAACAGACTTTTCCCTTGCCAAAATGAGTACCGTCAAAACTTATTTCCCCGTCAGAAAAAGAAGCATGGGAGAAATCGTTGCATATCTTGGATTCGAAGAATGCGTTTTTCGCAGAAATGCCCTTAATCGGAACAACCGACTTTTTCTCAACATCATTATGTCTCCTGAAATCCGAGAGGGAAAAGTCGGAAACATAAAAATTATCCAGTATTATATCTTTGCCTTCTTTGATAAGCTCATAAACTGATTTGGTTTCAATGGCCCCAAACAGCTCCGTATCGACTACTTTGCCCTCATTATCATAAAAAGTAATGATGGCTGTTCGCGGACAGGTTCTTCCGTCATCGGCAATGAATTTTACATTTTTGATATCAACGTGGTAATCCTTATACCCTGTCTTCATAGCGCTCTGTCTGAAATTGAACACCAATTTATAAAAAAAACCATTCTGTTGTTCACCTTATTTTAGGCAGAGCTGCCTATACGGGCAGTAACTGCATTTAACCCATGATTCGGCGGTCATCCTGAAAGGTTCATCAGGATTGCAAATAATATTTATCAGCTCCTTAAATCCATTGACGAATTCTGAACGTACCATCGCGTAATCTTCAATGATAGTCTCCTCATTTTTAGAAAGACTTATCCTCAGCATATCCCCGTTCTCACGGTCAGAAATCTTCTTCACCCTGTAAACCGATGGCCTTACCACTTCGCCGGGGTGCTCACTCAGATAACCTTCGCAATAGAGGAGCGTTTGCAGCCAACCGTCAGTATCCTTCTTCCTGTCATCCTGAAACAGATCACCCACAGAAGCTATCGAATCTCCGATCGTACCGGTCTTGTAATCCACGATCCTTGTGACAGAACCCTTCCTGTCAACCCTGTCAATATTCCCTCCGGCAGTAATCATCGTGCCTTTTCCTGATTCAACCGTGAACCTTACCGGTGATTCAAGATCTATGACCGTGAATGGGGCATGCGCCCTGTCGGCCTCAAGGATCCTGCCAATGTAAACCATAAGTACTTCGTTCACTATAAGCTCATTACCGGCCATCGTTGAATCACCCTCCCTGTTGAAAAGTTCACCGATGGTGCCCACTGTAAGTTTCAGTATCGCCTGCCTGTCAGACACTATCTTGTCCAGCTCCGTAGTCGTGACATTCTTACTCCTGTACCCGGAGTAGAGTCTTTTCATCACTTCATGCAGGATAGTGCCGAGCAGAGCAGGATCGATCTCTTCGGTAATGCCTTCAGGCTCCTTAAGTCCGCATATATAACGGTAGTAGAATTTCATCCTGCAGTTCAGCCACATATTTATGGCTGAAGGAGAGAGGTACCTGCCATCCGCACCACCCGGGAAACGCTCCATAAGCTTTTCCTGATGCACTTTCGTACGTTCAATTACATTATCGAGTGATACATGATTCCTTATATCAAAGCCCAGATTCAGATAACCAGGTTTCATGCCGGGATCATACTTCATCTGCTGAAGGAACCTGCTCATCTCACCGCTTTTCAACCCTTCAGGATTCGAATTGAAAACAAACGTTACATTCTCCGCTCTCTGGAGAAGCCTGTAGAAATGGTATGCATAAACCGATTCCCTGTGATTTATGGAAGGAAGCCCGAAAGCCTCGCGCAGGCTGAATGGTATGAATGATGAACCCGAAGTGATCGCGGGCAGTACCCCTTCATTGACTGATAGGATTATCAGGTTCCTGAAGTCCAGTATCCTTGTCTCAAGAATTCCCATTATCTGTATCCCTGAAAGAGGCTCTCCCGAAAACGGAACCGACTGGCTCTTCAGGAGCCTGTCAAGAAGACTATTCCAGGTATTCAGGGTAAGGTTTATCTCCTTATCCGCTGCCATGCCTTCAAGCCTGTTAATGGCGAGTATCACCCTGTATATGAACTCATTCCTGATCTTAGTATCAAACTGATCCTCAGTTTCTGAAGTGTGATGACGGACAATAAGCAGCAGTATCTCTTTCAAATAATCCGGGACTTCAGCCAGTGATCCGGGCTTCCTGAAGATCGGGGAAAGCACTTTGGAATTCTCAAAACGCACCGATGGTATTCTGAGAAGGTTCTTTTCAACTATCTCAGCTGATATTTCTTTGTCCCTCTCATCGATCATGTCAGCTATAAGGCTGTGTTTCAGTATGCTCAATACTTCGCGGTGATTGAAGAAAAGCATGCCGTTCTTTACCAGGGTGCTGCGCTGAAGGTCGAGAAGATACCTGACGAGTGTATAAACCGCTGTCTGCTTCAGGGGATAACCCATAGTGATGTTGATATCGGGGATATTTTCCGGAAGGCTTGTCAAGACGGGAAGAAGAAGACTTTCATCGGCAAGGACAACAGCAGTTTCGTGAGCATTTTCGGGAGTAAGTCCCTCAATTTCACCTATAAGCTGCGGGATGAGCTTCACCTGGGCAAGGTCGGAGGATGTGTCAATTATCCTGCGGATTGCTTTTGATTGAGGTTTAGATATAAGAGTATCGAAGCTCCACTCACCGGGCATGTCATTTCCGAAGACCTTCAGATTATCCCGCATAAAATAGCCTGCCGAGTTGAGCCTGCTTCCTCCCATATACGAATTGTCATAATCCCAGTAAAACCTCGCCCTTCCCTCCTTCTTAAGCCTGCCCATAAGCTCTTTTTCACATTCATTGAGAGCATTGAAACCAATGAAATGGTACATATCCCAGTCAGCCGCCGCCGGGTTGTTTTCAATGACATCCCTGAAAATCATACCCTCGTATGCAAGTCCTTTATCCTTCAGCGCCCCCCTGAACCTTAAATAAAGATCATTCAGGATTGACCATATGCTCCTGAACTCTTTTTTCTGGTCGGATAGTTTTTCAGGATTGAAATTTACCCAGAACCGTTTGATTATTTCAGATTGTTCCTCCGTGAGACCACCGAACTTCTGATCTATTTCCTTAATATCCTGCACATTTCGAAACAGTTTTGACGCATCAGCAATGTATTTATCAACATCATCAAAATCATCGAGCAGCATATCACCCCAGAAATAGAAATCATCAAAGCTCTCGGTACTCTTCTTTACTTTACGGTAGACCTTATACAGTTCAAGCAGCAGTATCTCATTCTCAGCAGGCTTAAGAGCCGACATTGACCTGAAAAGCTCATTTATAGTGATCGTTGCAGGTGTCCATACCGGCTGCTTAATCTCACTGGCAAGATATTTAAGGAAGAAGAGTCCGGCCCTGCGGTTCGGGAAGACAAGGCAGTGCCGGTTAAGCGTGTTGCCAAACTCGGAATAGAGGTGCTTTGCGATATGTTCCAGAAAGTAAGTCATTCTAGTCATGCGGTCGTGCAGTCGTGCAGTTGTGCGGTCCGGAATATAAGCGGCCTTGCCAGGTATCAAGTTCATCGAGGCGTTTTTCGATAAGGCCGGTGATCTGGTCGGTTCGTTTCTTACCCCATTTCTGCTCAGTAAGAAACCTTGGTGGAGCTTCACCTGTAAAACGCTCAACAACAATGGCCGGAGTCAGCCGTTCCAGGAACTTAATGAAGAAATCGAGGTATTCTTCCCATGTAAACAAGTGAAAATCACAAGGATTACTCGTGTATTCCTTTTCCATTGCAGTTCCTTTGATAATCTGAAGCTGGTGAAACTTCACAGTCGTCAGAGGCAATCCCGAGATTATCCCGGCTTCGGCAAGCATCTCATTACGCGATTCTCCCGGCAGCCCGAAGATAAAATGAGCGCCCGTGTTTATCCCAAATCCTGCTGTCTTCATAACTGCATCAGCAGCCTCTTTGAACGAGTGCCCCCTGTTTATCCGCTGAAGCGTTCTGTCGTAGCATGATTCAATGCCGTACTCTACCGCAACATAATGTTTTGCTGATAATTCTTTCAGGTATTCAAGTTTATCATCATCAATACAGTCAGGCCTTGTTCCGATAATGAGTCCTATGACATTCGGGTATGCAAGGGCTTCCTCATACAGATCCTTAAGTTTTGCCAGAGGTGCATAGGTATTTGAATAGGCCTGGAAATAGGCAAGGTATGAACCTGCCTCACGGTACCTGTTCCTGTGAAAAGCTATCCCCTCCTCTATCTGCCGTGAAACAGATTTCTCAGGAACACAGTAGGAGGGATTGAATGCGTCGTTATTGCAATAGGTGCATCCTCCCATACCTTTTGTCCTGTCGCGGTTCGGACAGGTGAATCCGGCATCAATTGAGACTTTTTGCACCCTTGCACCGAAGAGTTTCCGGAAATGATCAGGGCAGGCATTGAACCTTCGTTTATGGCCCCATGGGAAATCCATATTCTGAATCTTCTCAGGCATCAGACTGTAATGATCTTATTCTTATCAACATACCACAGGAAAGCTTCTATATTCCTGTATCCCATATCTTCCATCAGCTTTCTGTACTCCCTGAGCTGGCCGACATAATGGGAATTCTCCTCCCCGAATTTAAAGTCGATGATTATTGCGCTTTCCTCCTTAAGAATAATCCTGTCGGGCCGGCGTGTATGACCTGACGGTAAAAGAATCCCTGCCTCCTTCATAACCCTGTTACCCGGCATGAACCATTCAGATGCCGGAGGACCTGAAATGAGTTTCTTCAGTTTTTCTTCCAGTGCGGGCGCATCGCCGCTGCTAAGGGTACCTTCAAGCACAAGGTTCCTGACTGCTGAAGGAATATCAGCAGCAGTATCAATGTTTTCAAAAACAGAGTGCATCAGTTTGCCATAGCTGATCTTTTCCTTTGTGTCAGCAGAAAAATAATTCTCGGCATGAAGCCTGAGCCTGAGGGAGCCAGGTCTTTTATTTACAGAATAGCGACCGGAAACTATCTCTTTAAGAGCCATCTCCTCCGAGGACTGTTCAGGCGGCTCTCCAAATTCAAAAACACCCTTCTCCTCGTTGAAGCTGCTTTTAAGGGTGATACCTGATGCTCCGGCCGGAGTCCTTTCTGATGCCAGTGCACTCCTGAGAGCCGACGCTATCGCCTGCGAGGGCGAAGGGGTCGCAGGCGCAAAACCCCATAATGCATCCATGGCCCTGGTCATGGCAACATAGAGAAGGTTAATATTGTCGATGAACACCGAATAGCGTTCGCTTCTGTAATCATCACCGAAGATTGTATCAGCCAGCGATCTGCCGTACCTCACCGGGATTATGCCAAGCTCATTGAACGGTATACTTTCAGGTTTAACCCAGAGGATCGGATACTTTGAAGTCTTATGATCAAGGTTCCATGAGATGAAAGGGAGGATCACTATTCTGAATTCAAGGCCTTTTGACTTATGGATAGTAAACACCCTTACGGCATCCTGTCCTGCAGGCAGAACAACTGATTTTGATTGTCCTGTTGTCTCCCACCACTCGAGGAACGGCTTCAGGTCATTGCTCCTGCTTCCGGAAAAGCCCAGCACAAGGTCCTGGAAACTATCCAGGTAAGCAACATTCCATGAATAATTTCCCAGTCCGAAAAAACCTATGATATTCTCCGTAGCTTCGAAAAGAGGCATCTGACCGGTCTTCTCCATGAACTCACTGAATCCTTCCGGAAAAGAGCTGTGGGTTCCACCGGCGAGGAGATCCCTGAAAAGGGGCGCCCTGGCCGGATCATCCTTTCCCGTAGCCAGGAGAAGAAACCTCACCATCTGTGCACTGCTGATCATATCACGGGGGTCATCAAGCACCTTAAGCACTGATATGATGAAACTTACAGCATGTGAGGAGGAAAGTGAAAGAGAGTCGTTTGAAACTGTTTTGTAGTTATATCTGCTTCTTTGCTCCGCGGTAAGGGTGCCGGCATACTCGATCATCCTTCTTACAACGGCCTCTCCTCCTTTCCCTTCCCTCACCAATATTCCAATATCAGAAGCTTTGTATCCTCTGTCCTGGACTGATTCAATGATCGCCGGCAGTTTTTCCAGGACCCTATCCTCCCAGGTTCGGGTTATTTTGCTTTTTATGTCATTTTTGTCCTCACTCTCATCGTCGATGAATTCAATCCTGACATATCCGCCATCTCTCCTGCCGGGGTCTTCCTGCACGGCTTCGGAATAGATCTTCATGAAATCTGAGGAGGCTTCACCCTCTGAAAATAATTCATCGGTCAGCGCCGGAATAACCGAAAAGAGCGAATTATTAAACCTGATGATATTTGAACGGCTTCTCCAGTTTGTCACAAGCGGCTTGCTCAGGAATCTTTTATTGTCAACAAGGTTATCTTTCATGCCGGCAAGTATCTGCCAGTCGCTGTTTCGCCACCTGTAGATCGACTGTTTGATATCGCCCACAACCAGGTTATCGAATCCCCTTCCCATACTTTCGCTGATCAGTGGATCAAAATTTTTCCACTGGAGCCATGATGTATCCTGGAATTCATCAATCATAAAATTAGCGAATGTATTGCCTATCTTCTCATAGATGAAGGGCGTCTGGTCCTCCCGTGTAATGAGGCTCAGCACCTCTCCTGCATCTGAGAGCAGGAAGCTGTTCTCCAAAGCGGCAACCTCATGGACCCTCTTCAGCACATCGGAAAGGATACCAAGGGCATAGATATTTGACAGGACTGTATCGGCGCTTTTGTATAAGATATAATTATGACTGCAGGTTTTTATGGCCTCTTTTAATGCATCGTCCAATCCTCCGGATATTGCCTCCATCAGAGGCGGTGCAGGCTTTCCGGTTGACCATCTCGGAGGATCCTCAAGTATTTTCAGCACGTGTGCTCCCGGTCTGATGACCGATCCCCGGGCAAGCGATCTTATGAAGGCCGGGACACCCTTCCCCTTCTGAAAGAACATATCATCTGTAAGAGCATAATCATCAAATATCTTTTTGCATCTCTTCCCGAGAGCAATGGTTTCATTTTCTATTGAAGTTCTGAGATCACTGATCCTCCTTATATATTCCAGCAGGAAATCCTTATCCTCAAGCCTTGTCCTTTCAGCATCCGAGAGTATCCTGAATTTTTCCCTGAAGAGCTCTTCGGCAAGCTTCATGATGTCGCCCTTCAGGTCCCAGGTTTTCTCCTCCTCAAGGTTTGCCATTATATATCTGGTGAGCCAGTTCCTGATCCGCGGGTCGGATGATGATGATGCGATCATTTCGTCAACTGCGGAGGATAATATCAGGCTGTGATCCAGCTCGATATTGAATCCTGAATGCAGTCCTGCCTCCCTGGTGAAGGCCCTGAGTATCTTCTGGAAGAAAGCATCTATTGTGCTGACCGAGAACCTTGAGAAATCGTGCAGAATTGAAAACAGAATCTCACCTGCTTCTTTTCTGATATATTCTTCGCTCCTTCCTGTCTCGCTGATCAGGCTTTCCAGGTAATCAGACTTTCCTCCGGTAGACAGAATATTCAGCTGGTCGAGTATACGGCTTTTCATCTCGGCCGTTGCCTTGTTGGTGAATGTGACGGCCAGTATCCTCCGGTAGTTGTACCTCGATTCAAAAAGACGGGAAAGATAAGCCTTTGCAAGGTTGAATGTCTTGCCTGATCCGGCTGATGCGGAGTATATCGTTAATGTACCCTGGGACATGGTATAAAGATATCTTTTTTTACTGTCATGCAGGTCATGCAAGTCGTGCAAGTCATGCAGGTCTTAACAATAAACGACCTGCAAGACCGGCAAGACTGGCAGAACTTGCAGGACTTTTTCTCCCCCTCTCCCCCTCCCGCCCTCACCATTTCTTTTTATCTTTGTCCCGTGAAAAAGAAAGTAATAGTCGGCCTCTCGGGCGGTGTTGATTCCAGCGTCGCAGCATGGGTTTTGAAGGAACAGGGATATGACGTTGAGGGGCTGTTCATGAGGAACTGGCATGATACAACAGGATTGCTTCAGAGCGACTGCCACTGGGAAGATGACTTTATGTTCGCAGAGATGGTGGCAAAGAAGCTAAATATCCCGTTTCACTTTGTTGACCTTAGCGAACCCTACAGGAAGAGGGTTATTGATTACATGTTTGCAGAATACGAAAAGGGACGCACCCCAAATCCTGATATCCTTTGCAACAGGGAGATAAAATTCGATTCGTTCGCTGAAGAGGCAAGGAAGCTTGGGGGTGATTTTGTTGCTACAGGGCATTACTGCAGGAAAGAAACAATAAGTGTAAATAATACACTTATTTACAGGCTCCTCTCAGGCATTGATAATAATAAAGATCAGAGTTATTTTCTATGCCAGGTGAGCCAGCAGCAGCTTGCCTATGCCCTGTTCCCGATAGGCGGAATGACAAAGCCGGAGGTTCGTAAAGCGGCTGACAAGCTGGGACTCGCAACAGCAAACCGGAAGGACTCGCAGGGGATTTGTTTTGTAGGTAAGGTGGATCTTCCGACATTCCTTCAACAGAAACTCACAGCCAGGGAAGGAGGTATAGTTGAAATCAGAAGAAAGGTTGAAGAGGTTGAAAGGGGTTTAGATGATAAAAACATATCAGACCAGATACTATCTGACCTGTCTGAACCTGTGAGGTATGTGCCTTCGGACGGAAGGGTTGTCGGAAAGCATAAAGGGGCTCACTTCTTTACAATAGGTCAGAGGAAAGGCATTAATGTGGGAGGTTATGTAAGACCGCTGTTTGTCATTGCTGTTGATGTCGAAAAAAATATCCTGTATGTTGGGGAGGGAGAGTCGCACCCCGGATTGTACAGAAAAGGATTGTCCATCAGAAAAGATGAGGTCCACTGGATCAGACCTGACCTGAAAATGGCGGAAGATGAAAGCCGAGAATACATGGTAAGGATAAGGTATCGCCAGCCGTTGCAGAAGGCGAAGCTGTTCTGCCGCCACGATAGTATCTATGTCATATTCAACAAATTACAGCGGGGCATCACTCCCGGGCAGTTTGCTGCCTGGTATGACGGTGATGAGGTTATCGGATCAGGGGTGATAAACCGGTAACAGGCGTCAGGCTACCGGCGACCGGTGTCAGACGACAGGTAGTTAAAACAAAAAACCACGGAGACACGAAGGGCACGAAGAATCACGGAGTCGCACAATCCCGCCCTCTCGCTCTCACGCACTCTTTCCTTTGTACCGTCATATCATCACACCGCCGTACCGTCATTGCGAGGAGTCCTGCTTTAGCGGGACGACGAAGCAATCTTCTCCTCCATCCTTCTGATTATCTCCTTAAGCTCTTCAATCTGTTTCTGCTGCTCTTTAACAGCCTCGACCAGCAATGCAGTAATGGGAGCATATTGCATTGAATAATGATCTTCTATTACTGATACAACCTCCGGGATCACTTCAACTGCTTCCTGCCCTATAAACCCCATTTGAAGCCCCTCCATTCCTTCTAAAGGATTTATCCAGTTGAAATTCACACCTCTCAGCTTAAGTATTTTATCAAGGGCATCAGGGATTGTAACAATATCTCGCTTGAGCTTTTGATCACTGTCATTATACCAGGCGGTGCCTCCTCCTGCAGATCCATTTACAAAAAATGTCCGGTTATTCGGATTATACTTTCCGTTTATGACTATTTTATTAGTTTCCAGGTCACCATAGATAGCATTATAAACTCCGATATAAAGTTTGTCGGATCCATTTTCTGAATAACCAGCCTCCCTGCCAAGAAAAATATTGCCATCCCCCACTATATTGCCATATCCTGCAAGATCGCCAAGGGCAACATTAAAGCCACCCTTGGTATTTTGTCCCAGTGACATCATACCAAGTGAGACATTATGTCCTCCTGATTCGTTCTTTGTCCCGGCATCATAACCTAAAAAGACGTTACTGTTTCCGGATAAGTTTAACGTACCGGCGTTGGTCCCGATAAAGGTATTGTAGTTTCCATTCTGATTACTGTTCCCTGCCAGGTATCCAAAGAATGTATTATACTGACCGGCATCTGATTGCTGAGGAGTGATATACAAAAAATCCTCATTTATATCCCCTTTTGTGTAATCAAATCCTCCGATCGCAAAGCCGCCTTTCGGCCCTTTCAGATTTTCGTTGTTGATATTGAACCGTACACTATCTGGTGTGATATTCATAAGTGTCACCGTTCCCCCTTTTGTATAGTCATACCCGCCTATTGCAAAACCTCCTTTTGGTCCTTTCACTCCATCCGGATCATGCTCTATATTTATCTTCACCCCATTGTTAAATACAGCAAAAACCGGTATTCCATACTTGTTCTTAACTTCAAACAGCGGGACCTCATCACTCCATGTCCCGGAAGGCTGTAAAACCATTTTAGTCGTTGTACTTGCAGTTCCGACTCCGATATTACCTCCATGTGTAACATTTAATGCGCCATTTCCAATATTCACATTTCCTGATGTAAGGTTTACTGAAAACGGACGCAATGAGTTCCAGGTACCATCCGGATCTCCTGAATTAGTCAGCAGCATATAAAAAGCTGAATTGTCATTTCTTAAGATCGTGCTGTAAGTACTCTGGCGGAGTCTGAAACTGTTTGTCGCCCTGGCTGCTATTTCGCCGTAAACGTCAAGCAGATATGATGGTGAAGTGGTGCCAATTCCTATTTTACCATCAGATGCAACCCGCAACCTGGCGGATCCTGCAGTAAGGAGATCGATCGGAGCGGCTTCATTTGTCAGTATCTGCAGCGATCCCAGACCACGGTGCCAGATACGAGAATATGCATCCGGCCCGGTATTGCTGCGGTATATCCTGAGTGAATAATCAGTGTATGTATCATCCCCATGAAAATCAATACCTGAGAATCTGTTACCTGTACCATAATTATTCATTTCAACCCAGTCAGGCACAATAGAACCTCTGAACCTGCTCTCCCCTGTTACATCAAGTGCTGCTTCAGGTGAGGTGGTGTTTATCCCTACATTGCCTGTTTCTCTGTAGATATTACCACCCGACACTTTCCACAGATCTGATTCGTTTGAGTGGAGAGCGTAGGGTACCGACCACAACTGTGCCGAACCCATATTCTTCCATCCACCTCCATCGTCAACCTGCGTCCTGATATATTTCGGCATGACTGTCCAGTCAATGTCAGCGAAATATGTCGGAGCTGTCTGGCATGCTCCCTGTCCCACAACTATACTGAAGAGTCCGTGATCATCAGGATCGACATCTTCATGCAGTTCTTCCCAGATAACGGTTTCGGGTTCATCATCTGAGAGGATCGCGATCTTCACATCTATGAAGTCGGTTATCGGGTTACCTGATACTCCGTCGCGGGCTACTGCCTGGTAGTTGAAGCCCTGAGGGACCTGGCTGAAGGCGCAGGGCAGAGGGCAGAGGGCAAGAAGGAACACGACTATCGACACACGACACACGACAAACGACGCACGGTACAAGGGGGAGAGTTTTCTTTTCATTTTTCGAATATTTTAGCGAAATAATTGAAATATAACATCATACTATTCTAATATAAGTCAAATAAATAAGCAAATCAAGTTTTTTAACAAACGGCAGGTTACAGGCGACAGGCGATAGGCGACAGGTATCAGGCGTCAGGCGAAAGAATCCGAAATCAAAAATCCGAAATCTGAAATTAAACAACCACGGAGACACGGAGAGCACAGAGAAACACAGAGTAATAATCTTTTGTCCCGCTATCGCGCTATCGCGCCCTCACGCCCTCTCCCACTCTCCCCATCCTTCCTGTGCCGTCAAACCGTCTTACCGTCATTGCGAGCGAAGCGAAGCAATCTCCATCCCCATCCTGCTGATCATCTCCTTTAGCTCGTCTATCTGCTGCTGCTGGGATTCAATAATTATCTGGTGCTTATTTAATGATTTATTTAACTGGTCAATATATACATGTGCTTTTTCAAGTTCTTCAAGCATCCCCCTGTTATGTTCTCCCCATTCTATAATATCGTTTCCTTCTTCATCTTTTTTGGCTTTTGGAACAGATGGCAAATGTTTTTTATTCCACATAAATTCTGAGTGTTCCTCAATAGACTCAAGTAAATAATCGTCGTCGAATACATAGTCTGCATGTAAAACACCTCCTCTTTGATAAATAGACCCATTTACATCTAATGTTCCCTGAGGAGTAGTGGTCCCTATACCCACTTCCCCCCCCATTATAGCCATTGTATTAGCATCATTTATTGTATAAGAGGATAAGCCCAGTCCAATTCCAAATGAATACTCCCCGGCTGCTTCAATATGGGAACCAATTGTTGTAGAATAATTACCACTGGCTATAGTATGGTATCCAATTGCTACAGAATTCAAACCACTTGCTGTAGTATAAACAGATCCTAATGAGATTGATTCCCATCCTGTTGCATATGTATGTGTTCCTAATGCAGTAGCACGAAAATTACTTGCTTCATTAGAATATCCAATCGCGGATGATTGTTGTCCACTGGAAATATTCTGACATCCAAATGCATATGAGGTACTATTTGATGCATTGTTTTGATAACCAATTGCTGCACCTTTGGAACCGGTGGATTTATTATATGATCCAATAGATATCGAACCGTATCCGCTTGCAGTATTATTCTGACCTATTGCCATAGCGAATGCTGCAGTGGCAGAATCACCCATACCAATAGCTGTGGAATAATCACCAATTGCAATTGTTACATTTCTTGTGGTATCTATCCAATTAATACCTCTGGAACCAAAAGCAAATGAGGATACTCCTTTGGCAATGGCTGAGTCGCCAAATGCAAACGCATTTTCCCCAATTGCATCCGCCCTGTTCCCGATTGCCATTGAATATTTTCCATGTGCCCTTGCGCCGTATCCCAATGCCTGTGAATAATCACCAATTGCCTTCGATTGATAACCCGTTGCAAATGAGTTCTCTCCTACATCATCCGCGGACTCAATATGTACTTGTCCTGCGAGAAATGCATTCTTCAAAGGATACCATAATATCCTGTTGACAGGAGGATCAATTATTCCTGTTTCACTTGTCTCTACGTTTAGAAAACTCTTTCCCATACCTTTTGTGGTCCCATATCCTCCTATCGCAAAGCCTCCTTTTGAAGATTTGCCCGTGTCGTTGATATATATTCTCACACTGTCGTCACTCACAGTAAGGAACTTCTGATCCCCCTTCGAGGTACCGTATCCTCCGATAGCAAATCCTCCTTTCGGACCCTTGTCTATGGCAGCTTTGTCAAGATAGATCCTGACACTGTCATTGCTCACAGTAAACAGATC
>JBFYPG010000066.1:0-50012 GCA_041303415.1 Bacteroidales bacterium | reverse complement strand
ACAGAAATATGAATCTCCCCTATCTCCGTATTTCGATGAAGGCGAGATCTCATGGAGCCCCGACGGAAAGTATATTGCCTTTACGACGAAGAGGCTCAGAGGCAAGGAGGACGCTCGCAGTACGAACTCCGATATCATACTATATGAAATCACCACAGGAAATGAGACAAATATCTCTGAAGACAACAAGGGTTACGACCGTTCCCCGGTATTCTCTCCCGACGGATCAAAGATAGCTTTCCAGAGCATGGAAAGGGACGGCTACGAGGCTGATCTTGACCGTCTTATGGTTTATGATATCAGTACCAAAATCCGTACATGGATTACCAGGGGATGGGAGTACGATGTTGAAACCATCAACTGGGCAGATGATCAGAACATCTATTTCATCTGTGCATACCTTGGAACATCACAGGTATTTAAGACAAGCCTCGCCGGCAAAGGTGTTGAGAAGGTGACCGAAGGCAGCCACCAGCTGGGCTCGCTCAAGCTCGCGGCAAGCAGGATGGCAGTTTCACTAATGTCATTCTCGCTTGCTCCCGAAGTGGCTTCAGTGGATATGACGACGGGAGCAGTCAGTCAGCTTACAGGAATCAACAAGCCAGTTTACGATGTAATCAGAATGGGGAAATCCGAGGAGAAGTATATCAGAACAAAAGACGGGAAAGATCTGCAGATGTGGGTCATCTACCCTCCCGATTTTGATGCTTCAAAGAAATACCCGGCTCTCCTTTTTTGCAACGGGGGACCGCAAAGCACCCTGTGCCCGTTCTGGTCGTACCGCTGGAACATGCAGATGATGGCAGCGAAAGGATATATCGTCTATGCTCCCAACAGGCGGGGTGTTGCAGGATTCGGTCAAGCCTGGAAGGAGCAGATATCGGGCGACTATGGCGGCAAGAACATGCAGGATTACCTTGATGCAACAGATGCAATGGCGAAGGAGCCTTTTGTCGACGCAGGGAAGATGGCTGCTGTGGGCGCCAGCTACGGAGGCTACTCTGTGTTTTATCTGGCAGGCATCCATGGAGGAAGGTTCAAGGCACTAGTCTCGCACTGCGGCATCTTTAATTTTGTCAGTATGTACGGATCGACCGAGGAGCTCTGGTTTGTTGACAAGGATTACGAGGGACCTTACTGGAATAATCCGAAGAGCTACCAGTATTCTCCTCACCTGAGAGCCGCAGAGTGGGATACGCCGATACTGATCATTACGGGAGCCAATGATTTCAGGATACCATATACCCAGAGCATGGAGGCATTCACTGCAGCTCAGCTGAATAATATTCCAAGCAGGCTGCTATTCTTTGAAGATGAGACGCATTTTGTTCAGAAGCCTCAAAATGCAGTCATCTGGCAGAATGAGTTCTTCACATTTCTGGATACATACCTTAAATAGGATTGGACATGTACTCACCCCCTTCTTTTCCCCCTCTCTGCTAAAGCACATGTACCCACCCCCAACCCCCTCCCTACTTCGTAAGGAGGGGGCTTATTATATTGTATATCAGAACTTTCCCCCTCCTTGCGACAGCAGGGAGGGGGATTAAGGGGGTGGGTACGTGTAGTCCAGCGAGGGGGTTGGGGGTGGGTACGTGCAGACCAGCGAAGGGGGTCGGGGGGATGAGTACATGTGAAACGGGCAGGAGATCAACTCTTCAGCATCGCCAACACTTTCTCCACTTTTTCTTCCAGGGGCAGTTCACCGTCTATCCAGTGTATCTTTACGCCTTTTCGTTCCATTCCGCGGAACCAGGTCATCTGCCTTTTGGCAAACTGGTGTATGGCGGTTTCAAGGCTTTTTACCATTTCATTGTAGTTGGTTTCGCCTGTGAGATATAGTGTAATATACTTGTATTCAAGGCCATAATAGATAAGAGTCTCTTTGCTGATCCCGCTCTCAAGCAGGGACCTCACCTCTTCAACCATCCCGTCATCAAGTCTTCGGTGCAGCCGTTCGGTTATTCGTTTCCTCCGGGTCTCCCTGTCGAAATATACACCGGCTACCAGAGGATTCAGCTCAGGCATCCGGGTTTTATTCCCGGTCTTGTTCCTGGTATACTCCTCGATCTCAATTGCCCTGATGGCTCTCTTTTTCGTATCGATATCCGTGGTATTGTGAAGGCTTTTATATGAGGAAAGGATAGCAGTGAGCTCTTGCATTGATTTTTTCTCAAGCCTTTTTCTCAGGTTGCTGTCGGGCGGCACCTCGAACATCCTGTAACCTTTTATGATGCTATCGACATACATGCCTGATCCGCCGCAGACCACCGGGAAAATATCACGCCTCCTCAAATCTTCATATACTTTGCAGAAATCGCGCTGGTACTCAAATACGTTATATTTATATCCGGGATCGGCAATATCTGTAAGATGGCATGGCATTGTTTTACCGTTAATGGAATATTCAGAATAGTCTTTCCCGGTACCGAGGTTCATTCCCCGGTACACCTGCCGCGAGTCAGCGCTGATGATCTCTCCTCCCAGGCGGCCGGCCAGTGCTACAGCAAGTGACGTTTTGCCTGATGCAGTTGTGCCGGTAATCACCAGCAGGTCATATGCATGGTTCGATTTAACACTCATTGCGACAATTGTTTAGCAGTTAAACAATTTACCATAAATTTACTTAATTTTGCCGGTCCCCGGTAAAGATATATGGATATTGTAATTAAAAACAAAAAGGCTTCGCATGATTATGAATTTCTCGAGAAATTCATTGCAGGCATCAGGCTTACCGGCACAGAGATAAAATCGATCAGGCTGGGTAAAGCAACGCTGGCCGACTCCTGGTGCTTTTTCAGCGAGGGTGAATTGTTCATCAGGGGAATGCATATAGCCGAATACTACTGGGGCAATATCAACAATCACGATCCTCTGAGGGAGAGGAAACTCCTGCTTACAAAGAAGGAGCTGAAACGGATTGACAGAAAGATCAAGGAATCGGCGCTGACTATCATCGTTACAAAGGTCTTCATTAATGAAAGAGGCCTGGCCAAGGCAGAGATAGCGATCTCGAAAGGCAAAAAGCAATACGACAAACGCCAGACCATCAAGAAGAAAGATATGGAGAGGGAGCTTGACAGGGCAAGAAAGCACTGATCAGAAGTTGGGGCTCAGGAGGTACCTTGAGTAGAACTTCACGATTGCATCCACGGCTTCCTTGGAGGTATCGACAATAATAAACAGGTTAAGGTCATCCGCCGATATGTTATGCTCTTCGGCAAGCATCTCCTCCCTTATCCATTCCATAAGTCCCTTCCAGTATTTTTTACCAACAAGAATAATAGGGAATTTACCAATCTTTCTTGTCTGTATGAGAGTGATGGCTTCAAACAGCTCATCAAATGTTCCGAATCCTCCGGGAAGCACAATGAAACCCTGGGCATATTTCATGAACATCACCTTGCGGACAAAGAAATGGTCGAAGGTGATAAGCTTATCGGCATCAATATAAGAATTCGGCCTCTGCTCAAACGGAAGATCGATGTTGATTCCGACCGATCTGCCATTGCCTTTCTTTGCTCCCTTGTTCGCGGCTTCCATGATGCCGGGCCCGCCACCGGTAATAATTCCGTAGCCCTTCTGCACCAGCCTGAAGGCTATATCCTCAGCAAGCTTGTAATACTTGTCGTTATGATGCGTCCTTGCCGATCCAAAAATTGAAACACATGGACCTATACGGGAAAGCTTTTCAAAACCCTCGACAAGTTCCGATATGATCTTGAAAACCCGCCATGAATCGGTGATGTGAATTTCGTTCCACGTCTTCTCTTCAAAAGCGTCTTTTGTCAGTTCGTGCTGCGAAGGTTTATCGAGTTTGCCCATCGTTCAGTTTTTTAGAATCTCAAATATATACAATCAATTTTAAACCCTGAGTTCAGGCCCGAGAAATATTCCCGTATAGCTTTCGCTGCATCCGGCAAGCTTCTCAGGGGTGCCTGAAAAAAGTATGTTGCCGCCTTCCCTTCCACCTTCCCTGCCAAGATCAATGATATAGTCAGCCATCTTTATGACATCCATATTATGCTCTATCACTATAACGGTATTTCCTCTTTCGACAAGCCGGTTAAGCACGTCAAGAAGAACCCTTACATCTTCAAAGTGGAGCCCTGTAGTCGGTTCATCAAGTATATAAAGCGTTTTCCCGGTATCGCGGCGGGCAAGCTCTGCAGCAAGCTTGATACGCTGGGCCTCTCCTCCCGAGAGGGTTGTCGACTGCTGGCCGAGAGTTATGTAGCCAAGGCCTACATCCCTGAGGGTCTTTATCTTATGATATATTGAAGGAACATTTGCGAAGAAATCAACAGCCATGTTTACCGTCATATCCAGCACATCGCTGATAGATTTTCCCTTGTATTTCACTTCGAGTGTTTCGCGGTTGTATCTTTTACCGTTGCATTCGCTGCAATGAACATAAACATCAGGAAGAAAATTCATTTCAATTGTTTTAACGCCGGCGCCTTCACAGCTTTCGCACCTTCCTCCCTTAACGTTGAATGAAAAGCGTCCGGCACCGAAGCCGCGTATCTTTGCTTCTGTGGTCTGCTCAAAGAGCTTCCTGATATCGGTGAAAACACCTGTATATGTTGCCGGGTTTGACCTGGGGGTTTTTCCTATCGGCGACTGGCTTACCTCTATTACCTTGTCGAGATTCTCAAGCCCTGTTATCTCCTTAAAGGGAAGTGGCGTCTGCCCGGAATGATGAAAGCTCCGGGCGAGGGCAGGATGGAGTGTCTGGTTGATCAGCGAAGATTTACCGCTTCCCGATACTCCTGTGACACAGACAAATGTGCCTAGCGGGATAACCATATCAACATTATTGAGGTTGTGACCGCTTGCACCTGTCATCATGAGGAACTTCCCGTTGCCGGTCCTTCGTTTCTCAGGTATGCTGAACTTTGTTTTGTTATTCAGGAAGCCTGATGTAAGAGTATCATGCTTTTTGATTTCGCCGGGAGTGCCTTCCGCAACGATCAGCCCGCCATGAAGTCCTGCACCCGGACCCATATCGATGATATGGTCGGCAGATAGGATCATTTCCCTGTCGTGCTCGACAACTATTACCGAGTTGCCTGAATCCCTCAGCTGCTTCAGGGCCCGGATCAGCCGCCTGTTGTCTCTCTGGTGAAGTCCGATGCTTGGTTCATCAAGAATGTAGAGGACATTCACCAGCCGGGATCCTATCTGGGTTGCCAGCCTTATCCTCTGGCTCTCACCGCCTGAAAGAGTTCGTGCCCCCCTGTTAAGGGAGAGATAATCAAGCCCCACTTCAAGCAGGAAGCCAAGCCTTGCCCTTATCTCCTTTAGTATCTCTGCGGCTATCTGCCGCTGTTTTGAAGTGAGCTTCTTTTCGACGTCAGCAAGAAAACCCGAAAGCTCCTTAATATCCATTGCCGAAAGCTCTCCTATATTCCTGCCGGCGATCCTGAAGAAGAGCGATTCTTTCCTGAGCCTTGTTCCGTTGCATTCAGGACAAACATCATACTGAACATACTGATCTTTCAGCCTGGTACCGTTTTTCTTTCCGTTGACAGCTTCGAGATTGCCGACAAAACTGACAACTCCCTCGAAAGTGAGAAAGTAATTTGAAGTCATCCCGAGCGGAGTGTTCGAGAGCTTCAGAACCTCATCGGAGCCATACAGCACTTTATTCAGTGCATCTTCCGGGATCTCCTTTATCGGTGTATCGAGAGTAAATCCGTTTTTTTCTGCTATTGCCTCTATCTGCCAGAATATCCATGCATTCCTGTATTTACCGAGAGGCTCTATACCTCCTTTTCTTATGCTCAGGCTCCTGTCGGGTATCAGTTTCTTCTCGTCAATGCTTGAGATCTCGCCGAGCCCGTTGCAGTGAGGGCAGGCACCCTGCGGCGAATTAAACGAGAATGTATGTGGTGCAGGTTCGTTATATGAGATACCGGTTGAGGGGCACATAAGGTGGCGGCTGAAGTACCTCGGATCGCTGCTCCCGCTTTCCAGCACCATCATCACACCCTCACCCTGGTCAAGAGACATCCCGATCGAGTCTGTCAGCCTCTTGTCGGTAATATCCCCGACCTTGAATTTATCAATTACGAGCTCAATGAAATGGGTCTTATACCTGTCGAGTTTCATTCCCGGCTGCAGTTCCCTGATATCATTGTTTACCCTCACATTCAGGAATCCTTTCCTTCTGAGCTGTTCAAACAGTTCCTTGTAATGACCTTTCCTGCCTTTGACAAGCGGGGCCAGAAAATAGACCTTTTTGCCTGCAAAGCGCTCCTTTACCAGGTCAATGATCTGATCGTCTGTGTATTTGACCATTTTCTCTCCTGAAGTCCAGGAATATGCATCAGCTGCCCTTGCATACAGGAGCCTGAGGAAATCATATATCTCGGTGATAGTGCCGACAGTGGAGCGGGGATTCTTGTTTGTCGTCTTCTGTTCAATGGATATAACCGGGCTCAGTCCCGTTATCTTGTCAACATCAGGACGTTCCATGCGTCCGAGGAACTGGCGGGCATATGCAGAAAGGGTCTCCATGTACCGGCGCTGACCTTCGGCATAGATCGTATCAAAAGCAAGTGAAGATTTCCCGCTGCCGCTGAGACCTGTGATTACAACAAGCCTGTTCCTCGGGATGGTTACGTCGATATCCTTCAGATTATGTACCCTTGCACCGAGAACCCTGATTTCCTCGCTCATCTCTGCTCCTCTGTGATAACGTCAGATTTCAGCTTCAGGATTTCCGATATTCCTCATTCCTTTTGCCGGGATCTTGATAAGATACTCCTTGTTGGGCCCTGGTGTCAGGTAAGGCTTCCTGAGCCACGGATTGAGGAATTTCAGCATCTTGTAGTTGGTTCCGAATTGGCCGGCGAATTCCGGGAAGCTGGTGACTGCAGTATCGATTCTCACTTCGTGGTACCTGAGCTCAGGATACAATTCTTCCTTCCTGATCATGAATCCGTACTTCTCCGGGTCAGAGATTATAAGCTTGTATGCGACAGCTCTGAAGATATAGCGGGCAGTCTCTTCGGTAAGCAGAAGGTCATAATAATTGTTTTGTTTCTGGATCGCTATCTGTTCATCGATGGCCGCTCTGCCCCCGTTGTATGAAGCTGCCGCTAGTGTCCAGCTGCCGTATTTTTCGTATGATTTCCTGAAATAGTCGCACGCGAACTGTGTTGATTTCTCCACGCTGTAGCGTTCATCGACCACCTGGTTGATCTCCATTCCCTGCTCGATGCCTGTTGCCTGCATTATCTGCCAGAATCCGGTTGCCCCGGCAGGCGAGATCATGTTGCTGTATTCGCTTTCAGCTGCGGCCAGGTATTTGAAATCATCGGGGATATCATTCTTTTTCAGGATCTTTTCGATAACAGGGAGGTAACGGTTTGCCCTTTTGATTATGAGTATTGTTGATGAGTGCCGGTATGCGCTTGTAAGGATTTCACGCTCAAGACTTTCACGCGTATCAAAATTCTCCAGCGGCATTCTTTCACCGGCAAAGGTTACTATCTCAGGCAGCTTATAAGTCTTATTGGAGAAGAGGGAATCATGCAGGACGGAAGGGTTATCATTAAATCCGGATTGTCTAAAGCTCTGGCTTACAGAGAGTAGTATGATGACCACTCCGGCCATTACCGTGGCTGCAAGCAGCGTCTTCCTGTTAAGATATGGCATAATGAACAGGGTATTTGGAAATAAAATGCAAAGGTAATGTTTTTATGCCTGATAAATAACCAGGTCATATCTAAAAATCAAAAAGAACAGGGTCTCCGGAGAAAATTGATCAGAATTTGTAAGAGATACCTGAGAATACTCCGAATGAATAAGGATGGATATTCATCCCCGGGATATTTGTGAAAGGATTGATATAGTATCTGAAAGTTGGTTCCAGGTTCAGCGACAGGTTATTGGACAGGTTATATTCCATTCCCATACCGATTGAACTGCTGAATGTAATTATATTCATTCCGTCTGTAGTCCCTATCTGTGTCTTACCGGCATTTACAGAATTGTTAACCAGCAGGTTGGATGATACGCCTCCGATCAGGTTGAAGTCAAGAGCCCTGTCAATTACCTTATATCTCAGCACAACCGGAAGTTCAAGATAACTGAAGATCTGATGAACGGGATTATCAAGAAAGTTAAGTTCCGATTTCACCGGGTCAAAAACATTGTTATTGTAGCTTGTCTGTATCCTTTCGGCAGAGAGTCCGTCAGTCAGGAAAATATCGTTATTGCTGGTAAGGACGCTTCCGTTTGAGGTCAGCACAGTAAAATTGGAACTGCCTTTAGTATAGAAATGATCTTCAAATCCGCTGTACGCTGTAATCCCTGAAAGTTCCTTCCCTATCGATGAATAATAGAGCCCCGACTGAATGCTGAATCTCCTGTTTACTTTATATGACAGGGCAAGACCTCCTGAATATGAAAGGATCGTCTGTTCCTTATTCATTACCTGGGAAACTGCCTCATTTTCACCCGAGCTGAACCGCGACTGGTATGTGGGTGAGACCAGGGCTGATATTGACCAGCGGTTTGGTATCTTTCTTGAAGTATTGTCTGGCAGATCCAGCGTATTCTCATCTTCGATCCCGATGTATCCGGGATTTCTGTAATCAAGGGCCAGGTAATCTGAACCGATCCTGTCATTTCCCTTAAGTGCATCTGAGCCTGGCGTGCTTTCAGGTTTACTGACTGTTGTATTCAGGTTATCAGTTGTTACCGGGTTCAGTATCTGTTGATCTGAGAGAAGAGGCCTGTTGTTGACTGTCCCTGAGATGTCATAAACCGGCTCTGTTGCAAGGATGATCTCAGGTTCGGGGGCATAAGATTCCGGGGTCATCGCCATGACAGTACCCTCCGGCACAGATGGCAACTCCCTGCTGAACCTGTAAGCCAGGATGCTCAGTGATATGAGAACAGCGAACATGGCTGCAGCCCTCAGAAATGCCATCGGCCTCTGCTTCTTCCTTATAACAGGATGGATATTGTTCCAGACATCCTGTGGCGGAAGAACTTCATAATCCTTCAGTCCGTTCCTGAAAACAATGTCAATATTTGCCTCTCTGTCATCCATTCTGCAACTTCGTCTTCTTAAGTCCCGTATATGAACCCACTCTCCTCTGGAGTATTGTCCTTGCGCGGGAGAGGTTTGATTTTGAGGTTCCTTCCGATATGTTCACCATCCTGCTGATCTCCCTGTGCGAATATCCCTCAATGGCAAAAAGGTTGAACACCATTCTGTATTTTGGCGGAAGCTCCCTGATGATGCCCATGAGGTCTACAGCCTCAAGTCCTGAATAATCTTCATTATCCGGATCAGCATCAGGTTCCGGGATGTCGTCAATGTCATCAATCCTGTACAGGTTATGCTTCGCCCTGAATTTCTCAAGCGCGGTATTGACCACAATCCTGCGCATCCAGCCCTCAAAGGAACCCTCGTGCTTGTAATTTGCCAGGTTTTCAAAGATCTTGATGAATCCCTCCTGCAGGATATCCCTTGCCTCTTCATCATTGCCTGAATACTGAAGGCAAACTGCATATAGTTTTGCAGCATGCCGTCTGTACAGAAGCTCCTGGTCCCTTCTGTCGCCTTTAAGACAACCGATGATGATATTTTTAATCTCTGACAAGGTTTGAATACCCCTAAAAGTATAAAAATACCAAAAATTGTCCTAAAAAACAAAAATCAGGCATAAGATTGATGAATAATTACTCAAAAAGGTTGCTTCAAACTCTGGATCAGGTTGGTAGCTAACGGGATAAAGGCGTCGGGCGTCAGGCGTCGGGCGTCGGGCGTCGGGCGTCGGGCGTCAGGCGTCAGGCGTCGGGCGTCGGGCGTCGGGCGTCAGGCTTGCCTGTCGCCTGTTGCCTGTAGCCTGTAGCCTGTTGCCTGTAGCCTTTTACAAATGAATCACCTCCCCGTATGCTGCGGCAGCAGCCTCCATTATGGCTTCCGACATCGTGGGATGGGGATGTACAGCCTTTATTATTTCATGTGCCGTGGTCTCAAGCTTCCTGGCCAGGACGATCTCAGAGATCAATTCCGTGACGCCGGCGCCTATCATATGTGCGCCAAGGAGCTCGCCGTAAGAGGCATCAAAAACCAGCTTTATAAATCCATCTTTCGCTCCTGAAGCGCTGGCTTTTCCGGAAGCTGTAAACGGGAATTTGCCGACTTTCACTTCGTGTCCTGCTTCCCTTGCTGCAGCTTCTGTAAAACCCACAGAAGCTATTTCAGGATTGGTATATGTGCAGGCAGGTATGTTCCTGTAGTCAAGCGGCTCAACATCTTTCCCTGCTATCTTTTCAACACATATGATCCCTTCAGCCGATGCAACATGCGCAAGTGCAGGTCCGTGAACAATGTCGCCTATTGCGTATATGCCCGGGACGGATGTCTGGTAGTAATCATCCACCATTACCTTTCCCCTGTCAGTCTTAACGCCTGCCTTCTCAAGCCCTATTCCTTCAATATTGGTTGTGACGCCAACGGCTGACAACACGATGTCGGCTTCCGTTGTTTCAATGCCTTTCGGTGTTTTAATGGTAACCACGCATTTCCCCTTTGAGGTGTCAGCAGATTCAACCGATGAGCCGGTCATGATCTTCATCTTAAGCTTTTTGAATGAACGCTCAAGCTGTTTAGATACCTCTTCATCCTCGTTGGGGACGAGCCGCGGAAGAAATTCAACAAGGGTGACATCGGTGCCTATTGACTGATAGAAATTTGCAAATTCGCTGCCTATGGCTCCTGAACCGACAACCACCATTGACGAAGGCTGTTCGGGAAGTGTCATCGCTTCCCTGTATCCTATGATCTTTTTGCCGTCCTGCTTCAGGTTTGGCAGTTCTTTTGAACGCGCTCCCGTTGCAAGGATGATGTTTTTCGCCGTGAGGTTCGTCTTCTTACCTTCTGCATCCTCAACCTCAATGCTGTTATTTCCCGCCAGGCGACCATATCCTTTAATATGCACGATGTTGTTTTTCTTGAATAGAAACTGAATTCCTTTGCTCATGCCATCAGCCACACTGCGGCTGCGGACAATCATGGCCTTAAAATCGGGTTTAACTTCACCGCCGACACTAATGCCATACTCTGAAGCATGGCTCACATATTCAAATACCTGAGCGCTTTTCAGCAGTGCTTTTGTGGGTATGCAGCCCCAGTTGAGGCATATGCCTCCAAGCTCTGCTTTTTCGACAACTGCGACTTTCATCTTTAGCTGTGAAGCCCTTATAGCTGCCACATATCCTCCGGGGCCGCTTCCTATTATGATTAAATCGTAATCCATGTTGGTAATTGGTTATTGGTTATTGGTTATTGGTTATTGGTTATTGGTTATTGGTTATTGGTTGCTGGTTGCTGGTTGCTGGTTGCTGGTTGCTGGTTCAATAATGTTCCGAATAGTTTATATATCCCCTTTACAATCAGCCAGATGATCACAAGGGTAAATATTATGGTGGCTCCTGCGGGGATTCCGGCAAAATATGATATTGCGTAGCCTGCGGCTGTCCCCAGGAATCCTGCAATGACCGACCAGACGATGATCCATGAGTAAACCCTTGTAAATATCATTGCTATATTTGGAGGGATTGTAAGAAGGGAAAGCACTAGAATGACTCCTGCCATCCTGATATTAAGAACAATAGTGAGTGCTATCAGGGCAGTTGTAACATACTTGAATACATTTACATACGGCGAATAGGTCCTGGCAAACGCCTCATCATAGCTGATATATAAAATGGTGCGGTAGAAGATGCTGAAATAGAAGATCAGGATAAGCGACATTATTCCAAGGGCAATGATATCGGCATTTGATACAGTGAGTATGCTGCCAAAAAGATAGCTCATGAGATTTGGTGAGTACCCGGGTGTCAGATAAATGAATATAATGCCGATTGCCATGCCGAATGCCCATAATATGCCGATTGCAGAATCTTCCCTGATCTTCTGCCTCACTGAAAGGTATTCCACTCCAAGCGCAGACAGAATCCCGAATATTGCAGCCCCGATCACCGGGTTGAAACCTGCGAAATAGCCTATGCCTATACCCCCGAATGAAGCATGTGTAATACCTCCGCTCAGGAAAACCATCTTCCGTGATACAATATAGGTTCCGGCAAGTCCTGCCGTTATGCTCGCAAACAGGGCCCCAAGCAGGCCTTTTACAATAAAGTCATATTGAAAAAAAGTTTCTTCCAATCAGCTGTGTGTTTTAAGTACCGTGTGCGGGACATCTCCATGGGTAATAAGCTTTATCGGGCAGCCATAAGCAAGCAGCTGTTCATTGGTTATCTCCGATGAAGGGTGATAATGGAGCCCCATGTTCACGCACGCGTAGGATTTGACATGCGAAGAGATCATTCCAATGTCGTGGGACACCATCAGGATTGCCATCCGTTTATTCAGAATGCGCAGCCTTTCATAAAAATCATGTTCAAAATTTGAATCAACGAAGTTACCCGGCTCATCAAGCAGGAGCAGTATCGGATCTCCGATAATTGCCCTTCCAAGAAAAACCCGCTGAAGCTGGCCGCCCGACAGCTCACTCAGCGATGAATTTGCAAATGCCGAGAGGCCAAGCTCATCAATCACCTGAGCTGCTTTATTCTTATCAGATGACGACATCCTCGACATTATCCTTTTCCTTATCATCATCCCCGACAGAATCACATCAGTTACCGTCACCGGGTAATTATTGTCGCCTGTCGACATCTGCGGAAGATAGCCTATGCGTTTACCGTCAGCAAGGGAGCTGATGAATGAGATAGTACCGTTTACCGGCTTTAACAGACCCAGTATTACTTTCAACAGTGTGGTTTTACCACCCCCGTTTGGGCCGATCACTCCTATAAAATCACTTTCATTCACCGCAAAGTTGATATCCCTGAGCACATAACCTGCTCCGTATGAGACTGACACAGAATGCATTTCGAATAAATACGGCATTTTTTATTCCCCGGTTAAGCTTTTATGAAGTTCAGTGATTATTTCAGTTGTTGCAGAGAGCCAATCTTCCGCAAGAGGATCTATTACCGTCACCGAAGCGCCTATCTCTCCGGCAATGGCTTTAGCATTCCTGATGTCATATTCCTTCTGCACAAAAATTGTCCTTATTTTACCTGCCCTGGCCATGTCAATAAGTTCCTTCATACGTGAAGGAGAGGGCTCTTTCCCTTCAAATTCAACGGCTACTTCGGTGAGATTATAATCCCTTGCCAGGTATGCAAGGTTTGGATGGTATATCATGAACGACCTTCCTTCAGAGGCGCTGAAGCATGATACTGCAAGGCTATCTACCCCTGATATCTTCTCAAGAAGAAGATCGAGGTTTGTTTCGTATTTTTTACTTTCTCCGGGATTCAGGGTGCAGAGCAGGTCTTTCACAGACAAAGCCATTTCCTCTGCACACCGGGGTGAAACCCAGTAATGGGGATCAGCGCCCTCCGTGTGATCTCCGTCGTGATGGTCTCCGGAAGCTATCGGCTCAATTTTATCGCCGAGAGTTAGCTTCACCATTGCAGGGTTGATCTCGTAGAACCTGCCGAGCCATGCCTTTTCAAAACCGAGATACCCATTACTTATGTACGCTTTTGATCTCTGCAGTTTGCTGATCTGGTCAGGATATGGCTCATAGATATGAGGATTTGATCCGGGCTGTACCATCACATTGACCGCGAAATCATCGCCTGCCATCTCAGTGACAAAATATTTAAACGGGGCAATGCTGACAGTGATAATTTCCTTATCAGTTCCTGAAGGATCATGCCTGCACGAAACGATCCCTATGATCAGTAACGGTAACAATAACTTTTCCATATCCCTGAAAATTCACTGAATGGTACAAATTTAACATATAACAGAACAAAAAGTTTAGGTGTTGCAAATAAAATAATATAAGCTATTTTTGAGACTGATTACCCGTAAGGCAGAATGAAGAATAAAGGAGAGATACTTGCAGCTATCCTGCAGGATTATAAAGATTGTTACTTCTTTCTCCATAACACAAAAGAATTTTCAGTCGTTGAAAAGATAATGAATGAAGGATTCGTTTTTGAAAGCCAGCTGCCCCATTCCTCCGACCGTGTCAATCCGAATGAACCCATTGAGGTCACCTATTTTCTTTTCCAGCGCAAGGATTACGGAATCTATACAATAATAATTGCCATACCCAAGGCTGTCTATGAAATCTACACCGAGGTGTCAAACAAATCCGACACAGGTGTTGAGGAGGTAATGACGGTCACCGATCCATATTTCAGTGATAACGATGAGCTTGTCTATACTTGCTCGCCAAAACATATCCTTGGTTATTTCAATAACAGGAGCGCTGAATTTTTCAGGAACAGTAACTGGGATCCCTCCTTCAATAATTATCTGTTCCGACCGCCGGCCAGAAGACCCGCCAAACCCGATAAAAATCAATAACTCACACCGAATAATATGAAGATCACTGTCCGGATAATTTTCATGATCCTCGCAGGCGGCATGATGTGCCTTCCTGCAGGAGCACAGAGTGGCTATACGAGTCACAAATCAATGATGCAGAAGGCAGAAGCTCTCGCGAAAGAGCACTCTGCATTATGCACTTTCAGATCGCTGGCAAAAACTGCGGGAAACAGTGAGATAGCAGTCCTGACCATCGGCAGCAGCGACAGGGACAGCAAACCGGCCATAGCAGTAATCGGAGCAACAGATGGCAGCTGCCTCATCGGAAGAGAGCTTGCACTAGGCTTTGCAGCATCACTGCTTAAGGAGTCAGCAACCCCTGGGATCAAAGCCCTGCTCGATAAAATCACCTTTTATATATTCCCTGACGTAAGCCCCGATGCCTCCGAACAGTATTTCCGGGAGGTCAAATATGAGAGGAACATTAATGCTGCACCGACTGATGATGACAGGGATTTTTCAACAGATGAGGATCCCTATGAAGACCTTGACAGAAATGGATTCATTACCATGATACGCGTATCGGATCCTGCCGGTACATACACCGAAAGCACTGATGATAAGAGAGTTATGGTACAGGCAGATCTTTCAAAAGGAGAGACCGGATCGTACTTCATATATTCTGAGGGCATTGACAATGACAAGGACGGAAGTTTTAACGAAGACGGCACCGGAGGAGTGAGCTTCAACAAAAACCTCACCTATAATTACGAAGAATTCGGATCAAATGCAGGGCTTCACCCTGTATCGGAACCTGAAACAAGGGCTCTGCTTGATTTCCTTTTCGATCATTACAACATATACGCCACATTCGCATTCGGGCCGCAGGACAATCTGAATCCGCAGCAGAGGCCGTCCAGTCCCATTGCTCCGGCTCAGCCATCTCCCCAGGAGCAGCCATCCGCCCAGCAGGGACAGATGCCTCCAATGGTTCAGGGCCAGTTCCCGATGGCAGGAGGAGGTCAGATGCCGTCCGGAAGCCAGATGCGCCGTATGATGGGACAGAACAGGAAAATCACAAGTGTTCAGAAATCGGATGAGACAATAGTAAAACTGGTCTCAGACAAATACCGGGAAATAACGGGTTCCAGGGGCACTCCTCCGGTCAAAAACACACCGGGCAATTTCATGGAATGGTCCTATTATCATTATGGCCGTTACAGCTTCAGCACTCCGGCATGGTGGGTCCCGGCAGAGAGAGATAAAAATGCTGAGGCCGCTTTTCTGAAATATGCCGAAGAGAACAAGATGGAAGATGTTTTTGTTCCATGGACCGGGATAGATCACCCGGATTTCCCGGGGAAAAAGACAGAGGTCGGAGGCATTAAGCCTTTTACCATGACAAATCCCCCTGCAGATAAGATTGAAGAGCTGGTATCGAAGAATTATAAATTCATCATTGCAGTTGCAGCCATGCATCCTGAGCTTGAATTCCTTGACACAAAAGTGGAAAATATGGGAGATAATGTTTATAGAGTATCTCTTAAACTTCATAACAAGGGGATTTTCGCAACTTGTACCGAGGCAGGTCAGAATAACTTATGGACCAGGCTCATCCAGCTCCGGTTTGAGCCGTCAGGCGGGCAGAAATTCCTGAGCGGACAAAAGATTCAGAGAGTTCAAAGGCTGGAAGGAGGCGCCGCGGCAGAGTTCAGCTGGCTGGTTAACGGCAAGGGAACCGTCAGTATTTCTGCCGGGGCAGCTAATACAGGAACCGTTACCACAACCCTGGAACTTAAGTAATAACAACTCAATCTTATTGCAATGAAACCTCCATGTATCTGCATACACAAACACAAAAATATAATAATCAACTACATGGAAGTTCCATCATACCATTAAAATAAATTATAATATGATGAAAAAGATCCTACTAATAAGTATACTGGCAGCAGCAATCATTTCATTTTCAGGTCCTGTCCGTTCGCAGGGTGACGAGCTGTTTTTCAAGGCTGCCGGCACACCCGCAAACCCGAAGGTCCAGGCATCATGGAACAAGTATTATACTGTAGCCGGCGTGGCAGACTTCTGCAAAAAACTTGCTGCTGCCTACCCTGACCTTGTAACACTCGGCTCACTTGGAAAATCATACGAGGGAAGAGACATTCAGGTACTTACAGTATCAGATAAAAAAGCTGGTGATCCCGACAGGAAACCGGGTTACTGGATAGACGGAAACATACATTCCATTGAGCTTCAGGGAACGGAAATGGCAATGTATACTGCATGGTACCTGTGCGAGATGTATGATGAAAATACATTTATCAGCGAGCTCCTGAAGGATAAGACATTCTATATAGCACCGACAATCAATCCTGATGCGCGTGAATATTTCACCTCTGTCGGCGTGCCTCCCAGGTCGGGGCTTATGCCTTATGACAACGACCGTGACGGACTGTTTGATGAAGACGGAGCCGATGACTTGAATAATGACAAGAATATCAGCCAGATAAGAAGAAAAAATCCCAACGGGCAGCTAATCCCTGATCCAAAGGATCCGCGGAGGATGATCAGGGTTGAGCCGGGTGAAAAAGGTGAATATGAAATACTTGGACAGGAAGGCATCGACAACGACGGTGACGGACTGATAAACGAGGATGGGCCGGGCGGATATGACGGCAACCGCGACTGGGGATTCAACTGGGAACCTAATTATGTACAGAGCGGGGCACACAAGTATCCCTTCTCACAGCCTGAAAACCGTGCAGTTCGTGATTTCATCGTAAAGCACAGGAACATAGCAGGCGCACAGTCGTTCCATAATTCAGGCGGCATGATCCTGAGGGGCCCATCGATCCAGGGCGGAGGCGCTGAGGCAACAAGCTGGGCCGATGACGCAGTAATAAATGCCATTGGGCAGAAGGGTGAGCTGATGATCCCCGGGTACAAGCTCCTCACTATATGGAAAGACCTCTACCCCGTTTACGGAGGTGAAGTCGACTGGTGGCAGGGTGGAATGGGGTGCTTCGTCTATTCAAATGAACTCTGGAACAGCTACCTGATGTTCTACGACACGACAAACACCGATCAGTATGAATTCGACAGGCTTCTGCTTTTCGAGGATTCATTCATTCCCTGGCAGAAAGTGAATCATCCGGTTTATGGTGAGGTTGAGATCGGGGGATTCAGCAAGAACTTCGGAAGGCTGCATCCGGGATTCATGATCGAGACCGACGCCCACCGCAATGCTGCCTTCTGTATATACAATGCATATCATACCCCGAAGCTTGAGGTTGTTGATCTCAAGGTAAATAAGCTGGATGGAGGACTTAAAGAAGTTACAGCCGCAGTTGTGAACAGGAGAATGATGCCAACCCATTCCGCCAGCAACCTGAGATATAAGATCGACCCTCCGGAATATATTTACCTTGAAGGAGGCACGGTGATCGCAGGCATGACCGTGGAGAATGCCGACCTCAACCGTACCACGGAGCAGAAGAAGAATCCACAGAGGATGGAAATCCCCAATATTGCCGGATACCAGCGCATTGATCTCAAATGGATAGTGAAGGGAGGAACTAAATATACCGTCAGGGTTGAAAGCGTAAAGGGGGGACATGCCTCGGGCCAGACAGAATAAAAAAATGAGGCCGTTTCCCTGATGCGGCCTCATTTTTCAGGAATGAAAACACACTATTCTGAAGAGGGAATTATATTTAATATGTCTGAAGAGAAATTTTAAAGTAGCCGGTAGCTTTTGAGGAATTGATCTCAAACTTCCATGCCCCGACCTTATCCTTGTTTTCTGTATCTGAGATTGAGAACGATTTTCTCCAGTTAAGATTTCCGAATTCGTCAATCACTATATCAGAATAGGTTTTGCCGTTGGGCATGACGATTCTGATCCGTATCTCCCCCGCCTTGCAGTCGCCGTTGACTGCCATGACAACTGTATTAACCGTGGATTCCACATCAAAGAGATATTCCCTTGAGAAACTTGACTCCCTGATATTCTTTGAGAAATCCCACAAGGTTCTTTCGGAATCACCATTGAAGTGAGTAAATACATCGACTCCGGGAGTAAATATGAAAGGTTCCCTTATCCCTTCAAAGGATTGGCCGTCCCAGTGCGACCTGTTCCTGCCGAAATCCTCGTAGATCCTGAAAGCCCTGTTGAACTGGTTAGAGTCTTCCCAGATGACCTTGTAATTCTTCATGGCTTCATCGATCTGGTTCTGATGCTCCTCCATTACCTTCTGAAGCTCTTCCTGAGCTTTCTTCTGGTCGGCCATAGCCTTTTTCTGTTCCTTTATGGCCTCTTCCATTTGTAATTCCTTTTCCTTCTGCTCTTTGGACTTCTCCTGTGCTTCAGCAACCTGGAAAGATGCAGCTGCTGCTATCAGGAAAACTACTGCTAATATCAAATTTCTCTTTTTCATGACTGCCTGGTTTTATATTATCCATATCAAAGATAGTGCCTCCGGCAGCCGGATTATGTTAATGAAGGGTTAACGCAGGGTTAATGTTTGCAGCACGCCAATGATCAATTGATAAAAATTAGATACTTTTGAGAAGAAAACCAAATACTATGTTCAAAAGGAATGCAATCCTTCTCCAGGGTTTATTTGCCATACTGGTCCTGTTTGCCGGCCAGGCGATAATAATCAGGGGGTTATGGAAGCAGCAGGATGAGATGCTTTACCTCAGGTACAGGTCGCTGTCGCAGGAGGCAGGCGGTGTACTAAGAGGATCAAGGATGCAGTTGTTCGATACGGTCAGTTTTCTGCTGAATAACTATTCCCCGGCAGCAATTAAGGAACTTGAACAGATAACTGATCCCGGCTTATTTGAAGAAAAGAAAGCTGAGATCCTGGAATATTTCAAGAAGGTGCTCGACCTGGAACAGGATCAGTCGCTGTACCTCTCTTCATTCTTTGAGGAACAGGGGTTTGAAAAAGAGTTCAACCACAGGATAGTCATAACCAATCTGGAACTTTACGGCAATGACACCATTCTGGTTTATCGTGATCCGGCATTCAGGGACCGGAGGGATTTCCGCGGTATGCAGGGAGCTCCCGTTGAACCTTCTGAATCAAGGTCAACCATCCTTGTAAACAAGCCCTGGCTCGAGAACAATAATTTCAACCTTAACCTTGACTACTATATTGACTTTTCCGACAAACAGAAAATGATCCTGCAGGAGATAGCGTGGTCGCTTGCAATGAGCATCTTCAGCATAGTGATTGTGGTGGCATTTTTCCTTTACACTTACCGCAACCTGATGGAAGAGAAGAGGTTGTCAAACCTTAAGACCGACTTTATAAACAATATGACTCATGAGCTCAAGACCCCTCTTGCCACAATAACAGTAGCCGGCAAAACCCTTGAGCTGGATAAAATAAGGGCTGACGATTCCAGGGTGCTTGAGACTGCCAGGCTTATCGGCAAGCAAAGCGTTCACCTGAATCAGCTCATCAATATGATCCTGGAGATAAGCATGTGGGAAAGAACCCAGTTCGAGCTCGATAAGAAAAAGATCGACATCGGGGAAATAATGAACGACATAGTGTACAGCTTCAAAACAGGGTACGGTAACCACGCTGCGTTAAATGAAAAATACAATTTCAACGGGATAAAAGCCGATCTTGATGTTGTTTATTTCACCACCCTGATTAACAACCTGCTCTCAAACGCAGTAAAATACTGCGACAAGGAACCGGAAATCAATATTGAAGGAACCGCTGACAGCAATAATATTCACATTAAGATCGCTGATAACGGCATCGGTATAAGCAAAACCGATCAGAAGCACGTTTTTGACAAGTTCTACCGTGCTTCCTCAGGCAACATACATAAGTACAAGGGGCTGGGGCTGGGGCTTTATTATGTAAAAAAAATAGCGGTGGCCCACGGGGGAGATGTAATGGTGAGCAGCAAACCGGGAAAAGGTAGTATATTTACGGTAACGTTACCTTACTAAATATCGGAAAGGGATCATGAAAGTACTATTGGCAGAAGACGACAGGGATTTCGGCAATATACTGTCACAGTATGTTTCCATAAACGGCTTTGATGTAAAGCTTGCGCGTGACGGCAATGAAGCATGGGAGATGTTCAGCCAGGAGAAACCCGATATATGCGTACTCGACGTGATGATGCCAGAGATGGACGGATTCACGCTCGGCGAAAAGATAAAGAAAGCCAATCCCGATGTTCCGCTTATATTCCTTACTGCAAAAAGCCTCAAGGAGGATATTGTCAGGGGATTGAAAATCGGAGCGGATGATTACATAACCAAACCATTTGATCCTGAGGTGCTTATTCTAAGGATCAATAACATACTGAAAAGAGCCTATTCATCCACAAATGACGAATTCTGTGTATCAGACACTGTCCTGAAATTCAATACGCTCGAACTCGTTTGCGGTAATACCAGGGAAAAGCTGACTCTCAAGGAAGCACAGTTGCTGAAATATTTCATAATAAACAAGAACAAGGTACTGGCAAGGGAAGACATCCTCACGGAGATATGGGGAGAAGATGATTATTTCCTCGGCAGAAGCATGGACGTATTTATCAGCCGCCTCCGCAAATATGTCTCAGAGGACAAGAATATTGATATCCGCACCGTAAGGGGAACCGGGTTTATTCTTGAGGAGATGAATAAAGAGGAGTAATAGTTATTGGTTATTGGTTATTGGTTATTGGTTATTGGTTATTGGTTGCTGGTTGCTGGTTAAAACAAGATTGAGGATAGAATTAACAAGCAACAAGCAACAAGGAACCAGCAACATTTATATTAATTACCGAGCACTTCCTTTACCTTATTATACAGATCTTCTCCTCTCAGGTTTCTGGCTATGATGATTCCGTTTTCGTCGAGCAGGAAGTTTGCCGGGATGGCATTGACGGCATAAAGCTTGGCTGCTGCGTTGTTCCAGTACTGAAGATCTGAAACATGAGTCCAGGTAAGATTGTCATCCTTGATAGCCTGCACCCAATCTTCTTTTGTTCTGTCGAGTGATACTCCAAAAACATCAAAGCCCTTCTTGCTGAATTCTTTATAAACTTTTACAACATTGGGATTCTCCTGGCGGCAGGGGTTGCACCATGCTGCCCAGAAATCTACCAGGAGAACCTTTGCTCCCACCTTTGAATAAAGAGAAACAGGGTTTCCGCCGACATCATTCTGAGTAAAATCAGGAGCTTTTTGTCCTGTTGCAACAGTTTTCATAAGCTGTGCCCTCGCCATCAGGTCCTTTACCAGCTGTACTTTGGCAACATTGGTATCCAGTGCATTAACTGCATTTTCAATTTCGGTCCCGTCCATTTCATAGCTCAGGCTGTTGAGTATAGAGGGAGTCACGAACGAAGAAGGATTGTTCCTGACAAAATCCTTCTGAATCTGTGTCATTTCATTCTGGATATTTTCTGCTTCTTTCTCCAGCTGTGCGATCTTTTCAGCATCTTCAGCCTGGCGTGCTGTCTGGTATTCAGTATATAAAGCTGAATACTTATCACTCAATGGTTTGTTGGAATCAATAAATGCCTGGTATTCATCCTGGGTTTTTGATCCGGAGACCTTTGCATAGCTTAGAGAATCAAGCATTCCGGAGACTAAGATATCGGAGTTCTCGAGATAGAAAGCAACTCTTTGCTGCTTGTCAGGGGCAACGAGATACACCATCTGAGGAAATTCAATTGTTCCTTTCATCCTGAACGTTCCTTTCAGGGATAATGCCGAATCAAGGGTGACAAATTTTCCGGCTTCACGCTTCTGAAGCAGGAAACTGACGCTGTCCGAATCCTGAATGGTACCGGTGATGACAAATTCCGGTTCGGTACTGCAGCCGGTAATGAGGGCTGCCAACAACAGGTAAGTGATCTTTTTCATATTATTATGTTTAATTATTTGCTGTTTATTCAATCAATGGTGCGGGGCAAAGATATCAATTATTGGATTCCACGTTCACCGTTTAAGATATTTATCAATCAGATAAAGGGCAGCTCTGTAGGATGTTATCCTTCCCTTTTCGAGCATGTGTTCAAGCCGCGGTCTTATTCTTTTGACATTCTCATTATTGTGAAAGGAATTATTAAGGTATTCGTTTATCGTTTCATTCATCCTCAGGAGTGCTTGCCGCTTCCTGTGGATGTCCCACCAGCCGTTGGCTTTTGTAAAGGCATTATATTCCATGATCTTGTCCCACAGCTCTTCAATTCCTGTATTCTGGATGGCTGAGCATAACATAACCCCGGGCTTCCAGCCAGAAGGCGGTGAGGGATACATGTGCAGGGCATTCTCAAAGGATACCCTGGCGCCTTCGGCAGCGATCATGTTGCTGCCGTCTGCTTTTGTAATTGCAATCATATCAGCCATTTCAATGATACCCCGCTTTATTCCCTGAAGCTCGTCGCCGGCGCCGGCAAGCATCAGCAGAAGGAAGAAGTCGACCATCGACTGAACCGATGTCTCGGACTGTCCCACCCCTACTGTCTCGACAAGGATTGTATCGAATCCTGCAGCTTCGCAGAGTATTATTGCCTCACGGGTTTTTCTTGCCACTCCTCCGAGTGTCCCTGCCGAAGGCGAAGGCCTGATGAACGCATCAGGATGAGTGCTGAGCTTCTCCATCCTGGTCTTGTCGCCGAGGATGCTGCCCCTGGTCCTCTGACTGCTGGGGTCAATTGCCAGGATGGCAAGCTTCCGTCCCTGCCCGGCAAGATACAATCCGAATGACTCAATGAATGTGCTTTTGCCAGCTCCGGGGACGCCGGTGATCCCTATTCTTATCGAGTTGCCACTATACGGGAGGCACTTCTCTATCACAGCCTGGATCTTTTCGGAGTGTTTTGGAAGCCGGCTTTCGGTAAGGGTTATTGCCCTGCTAAGGATGGTCCGGTTGCCGGAAAGAATGCCTGATACATACTCTTCGACTGAGTATTTCCTGCTTCGCTTTTTCTGTCCCAGGATATCAGGATTGATACTTGGCGGCTGTTCAATACCTTTCTGCACCTTCAGGGCACTTTGATATTTTTTCTGGTCTTCCATCCGTGCCGGATCAACTGCAAAAATAATAAAAGGGTGCCAAACAATTGTCCGGCACCCTTTTGTTTAATTATTTTTAACTCAATGAATTGAATTATTTAGATGCTTCAGTCTGCTGGACATTTGCAGTGAGCATCAGTATTGCTTCGGAGTTCTTCGGGTCGTTTGTATAGATATAGATGGCTTTGGTAACCTTTCCTTTATAGCCGCCGGAATTGAAAACAGCCTTGATTGAGCTTGATTCTCCCGGTTTTATGCCAACACCTGTCAGCCCCTGCTGGACAGCAGTACAGCCGCATGTTGACCTGACGTACCTTATCATCAGGTCAGATTTACCTTCATTTGTAAACTTAAACTCAACTTCCTTTGATGTTGATCCCTGCATTATTCCCAGATCAACAGTGGTAGCTGCCAGCCTTAATACAGGAGCCTTCTCCATATCTTCTTTCGCCATCGAAGAGAAATCCTCAACCAGGTTTGCAGAAACATAATAATATACATTCTCCTGGGTAACATCATTGATCTTTATCTTAACCATATCGCTTACAGTACCCCATCCGTTATTTTTGGTGGCGTCGTAGGTGCCCTCAACTATTCCCTTCTGTCCCGGCTTCAGGGTTTCTGGATTTGACTTAAGCGCAAGGTGAGCCGGCAGGTTGTCAAATCCGATCTTGACCGGTTCGTTCGATGTATTGACAAGCTGCATCACCCTTATCTTCTTCTCTGTTTTCTTTACATTGGTGAATGCAAGATGGTTGCTTTCAAACCTGACTGCGCCGACAGGGAATGTAAACAGTTCTTCAATGGTCTTCTCCCTGGGGATGACCTCTCCCTTCAGGGTAATAACGACTACTTCCGGTTTTGAGTTCGTGTATACCGAAAGGGTTTTGTTAAACTGTCCGGGGCGGTTTACAGGATCATAATTCGCCGTTATCTTTCCGGTACCTCCGGCAGGTATGGGCTGCCTGGTCCAGTCAGGCTGGGTGCATCCGCATGAGGCACCGATATTCTGGATCACAAGGGGTGCGTTGCCTGAATTTGTGACCACGATATCAAAAGACTGCTTGCCGGCTTCTTCCTTGAATTTGCCAAAGTCGTGTTCGGTCTTTGAGAGCTTCATAAGAGGCTGTGAATAAGCAGAAGTACCGAGAATCACGACTGATAAAAACAATAATAGTTTCTTCATCTTGTATATTAAATGTAGTTTGAACATAATAAACTCTTCAAAAATCCGGTTTTTAATATAAACAATTATCCCACGGAATTGGTTGCATCGTTAAATACAAAAACCGGACCGGAAAAATACGATGGCAGTTTTTTCCATCACAAAAATAACAAACTTTAACTTTTTTGGAGTGACTGAACCATAATATCATTAGTTTTGTTGCTCATTCAGGACATTTGGAATAAGTTTTGATGCATAAAACCGGTATTCCGGAGCTGGAAAGCAGTAATGAGAAATATCCGCAGATTAATATTCATACTCATTGCCTGTGTCATTTTTTCTGATGCCTCAGGCCAGTTTTACAATGGCCATCAGATGACTTTCGGAAAGAACAGGGTGCAGTATTATGATTATTACTGGATGTTCTACAGGTTTGATGATTTTGACTGCTATTTCAATGAATACGGAAGAGAGCTTGCGCAATTCACTGCCGATTATGCCATAGAAAGGCTTGAGGAGATAGAGGATTTCTTTGATTATACCCTGGAAAAGAGGCTGATTTTCGTCATTTACAATAAGAATGCCGAGTACAAGCAGACAAATATAGGCCTTCTTACTTCTGATGAAGACAACTACAACACCGGAGGATACAGCAGGATAATAGAGAATAAGGTGATGCTCTATTACGAAGGAGACCATGTAGCATATAAAAAACAGATAGCAGCCGCAATCACCGAGTCTGTCATCAATGAGATGCTGTACAATGCCGATGTAAAGGACAGGATAACCAGTTCTTCAGTTATCGCTCTGCCTGACTGGTTTCTCAGGGGGCTGATAAACTACGTTTCATACGGGTGGGATTATGAGGCTGAAAACAGGGTTAAGGACGGCATCAGATCGAAAAAGTACAAAAACATAAACAACCTTGAGTATGATGATGCCGTGTTTGCAGGGCTTTCATTCTGGAGGTTCATAGGGCAGGAATATGGTGATGCCCTTATCCCGAATATCATTTATCTCACCAAGGTCTATAAGCATATAGATGATGGATTTCTGTATGTTATCGGCAAGGACCTGAAGGATCTGCTTAAAGAGTGGAGAGAGTTTTATCTGAACGAATACTCCTCGGACAGAAACCTGCCCGGCTATGATGAAAACACTCTTCGCAAATCAAAAAAGGAACAGATATTCCAGACAGTAAAACTTAGTCCCGACGGTAACTTTATCGCTTACGTTACGAATGACTGGGGAAGGAAAAGAGTATGGCTCTATGACCAGAATTCGCAAAAATTGAAGGTCATCTTCAGGGCTGAACCAAGGTATGAGCACACAATTGACAAGACCTATCCCGTGATAGGCTGGCATCCCAGCAGCAGGATACTTACAGTCATCAACGAAGAGAAGGCGGGATTGATGTTGTATTTTTACAGGACTTCCGAAAAGACAACAGAGAACAGAAGCCTCCTTTATTTTGACAAAGTCCTTGATTTTTCATACTCTCCCGATGGAACCAGGCTGGCTCTTTCGGCAGTGAAGGACGGCATAACCGACCTCTATTTACACACAATAGTATCAGGAACCAACGAACAGATAACCAGGGATGTAGCCGACGACCTTAATCCTTCATTTCTCCCGGACAAGCCCAATGAGATCGTTTTCTCATCAAACAGGTTGTCGGACACACTGACCAGCCGTTCCGATCCCTTTGAGAAGACAGCGTTGACCTTTGACCTGTTCACCTATGATATTAACAGCAGTGGCAGAATACTTGCAAGACTCTCCGAGGGTAAATATACTGACAGGTATTCCCCGACTGCAATTCCCGGAAGGAGGTTTGACTATATCGGTGATGAAAACGGCATACTGAACAGGTATACAGCCTCATTTGACAGTGCAATAAGTTACATCGATACCACCACACATTACAGGTATTTCATAAATTCCGTACCGGCAACAAATTATGACCGGAATATTCTGAACCAGTCGCTGGCAAATGCTTCCGGCAATTACGGGGAAGTAATCTACAGCAACAACAGGTACCAGGTAAGAAAGGGGATCCAGAGCAGTTCATCAGGGATAACTGCAAATGAGATGGAGGTCACCAGGTTCCGGAAGGAAAAGGAACGACTGCTTCACAGGGCTGACAGCATCAACCAGCTGAGGCAATGGCTTCTCGCGGAAGACCAGAAGAGAAGGGACACTCTCACAAAACCGCTTTGGGAATATTACTCCAGGGACGAACCCATCGACATTACCCACTACATCTTTGAAAAGGAAAAACTGAACTACTACGAGCAGCAATGGCGCAAGGATTATATGGACATTGACCTTGATACAGGAAGGCTTATGCTGCCGCAGATAAGGATTTATGAAACATCGTTTTACAATAATTACATTGCCAACCAGATCGATTTCACTTTTCTCAACAATTCATACCAGGTATACAGCGGAGGGGCATACTACAATCCCGGGATCAATGTCCTGAACAGGATCGGTGTAATCGATCTTTTTGAAGACTACAGGGTCACGGGCGGGTTCAGGTTTTCAGGTAACTTCGATAGCAATGAATATCTTGTGAGCGTTGAGAACCTTAAGGGCAAATTTGACAAGCAGATGATCTTTCACAGACAGGCGTATCTCAGCGACCTGGGCGACACCCTGATCAAGACGCATACTCATAATCTGTATCTCACTTATTCAAAGCCATTCACACCGGTACTGTCGCTTAAAGGGACACTGTCGTACAGGTACGACAGGCAGACCTTCCTGTCAACTGATCTGGCCAACCTTAATAATGAAACCATCGCCCGCCACTGGGTGAGCCTCAAGGGAGAGCTCATCTATGACAACACCCGGAAAAGGAGCGTAAATATCTATTTCGGGACAAGGTTCAAGTTATTCGGAGAATACTACAAGGAGGTCACCTATGACAAGTCGGATATGATTGTAATAGGCGCCGATTTCAGGAAGTACATCAAGATACACAGGGAGCTTATCTGGGCAAACAGGTTTGCAGCAAGTACTTCATACGGTCCCACCAAGCTGGTATATTACCTGGGAGGAGTTGATAACTGGATGGGGTACCTCTTTGGCAGGAACAATATGTTTGACACATCCATACCTGTTAGTCCCAGGATGAATTACGGCTTCCAGGCACTTGCCACGAATCTCAGAGGGTTCAGCCAGAATATCAGGAACGGAAATAATTTTGTACTGATCAACAGCGAAATAAGATGGCCTGTGATCAGGTATTTTGCCGGCCATCCGCTCCGGTCCAATTTCCTCAACAGCATCCAGGTTGTTGCATTCGGGGATATGGGGACAGCCTGGACTGGCAGGTCACCGTGGTCGAATGAGAACTCATGGGATACTGAAATCATAAAGAACGGACCTGTGACCGTTATCCTTGATTCAAACAGGGAACCTATTGTCGCAGGATTTGGCGCAGGAGTGCGTGCTCAGGTCCTTGGATATTTCGTAAGGGCCGACTGGGCATGGGGAATTGAGAACAACTACATACTTCCCAGGATCTTCTACCTGTCATTCAGCCTCGATTTCTGATTTGTACGCAAAATGGAATGGTTTCTGCTTCATGACTTTTGTATTTTTTTAATTGATAAAAATTGGGTAGTTTTGCGCGATTACCGTAATTAATTTAACTAAAAATAAGTATCATGGCTTACAAAATCAACGAAGATTGCACTGCATGCGGAACCTGTATAGATGAATGTCCTGTTGAAGCTATATCTGAGGGCGACATCTACAAGATCAATCCGGATATTTGCACCGATTGCGGTGCATGTGCAGATGTCTGCCCGGTTGAGGCGATCCATCCTGCAGAATAATGCGATCAGAGAAAATAGCAAGGCCGTGGAAACACGGCCTTTTTTATTGCGGATCATACCTGGCCGCCGTCAGAATACCCTGAACATCAGTATTTTTCATCATCTCTTCCAGGCTGACATTCCGGTTCTTCATCATATATGATTCGATGATCCTGAAGCCGAGCCATGCAGCAGCCCTGCCGGGCGACTCATTCGTAAAGAACGTTGTGAAAGGGGCTTCTCCAACAAGCTTTCTCATCGTGAACTGATCGGAACTAAAAAGAAGATCATGCTCAATGAGGTAATGCCACATCTGCATTTCGTTATTCCTGCAGAATCTCATCTGGTCAGCAGTGTATCCGAAAAGCACGGTATCGCTGAGATCAGGCATCATGCACCGCTGAAAATACCTTAGCTTGCCTTCATGGATCATTTCTGTCATCACATCCTCCTTCCCGTATCCCATCAAAGCAAGATCCCATTCCGAAGTTCCCCATGCATATATGCAGTCCGGAACAATATTCCCGGGATTCATCCGTATGGCAAGATACCTGTAGATCTGAAGCCTTTTGTAATATTCGCTTTCCTGTCCAAGATACCTGTCAAGACCTATTCCAATGACTGAATCACCAATTATCATACTATTGTTGAACCCGGTTATGCAGGTATAAAATAAAGGAACACTCTTTTCAGGGAAATAATATTTATAATGGCGGAAAGCTTTATCAAGGTCATTCTCAATTGCCGTAACATCCGGGTATAGCTGCATTACTGACTGGTATACCTCATTATTCAGCTTATCAGTGCAGAAATGCACGAGTGAACTGCTGAATGAAGTGTCGCTCACACTGCCGGCATCGATAACATAGCTGAAAAGCTGGAGGAATGTACCGTATTTCTTCCGCAGTTCAGTAATGGCAGCGGGGATAGCGAGAGGATCGGGTTCAAAGAGATCCTTCTCCAGTCTGGTAATTTCAACGCCGGCCGGGACCGCAGAGATATTCACACGGTATGGATTCCTTTTGCATGCAGGCATTACCTGAATCAGGCAGAGAACCAGAAAAATGCCGATGATACGGATACACATGACAACCTTTTTAGTTATCCCCAAAAATAATTACTTTTTCTGCTTTAAGGTAACTGCTCCGTACTTCAATTTTTATTTGCTAATTTTACAGCTCATTAGAATAATTGTAAAATAACCTCCGGACATTATGAAGATATCAGAGAACTCAAAGAGCTTACTGACTGCCATTTTGCTGATCCTTCTCCTGCCTTCAGAAGTGACCGCACAGGGAAAAGTAAGCATCGGGATTCATTTCGATCCTCTGATTGGCTGGTTTGGAACAGACATTACAGGGGTGAATAACGATGGTGCAAGACCCGGAATAAATGCCGGCTTAAGTCTGAAAATACCATTCTCCGGCAATTACTCTTTCTCAACAGGAGTAAACCTGATCAATGCAGCCGGGAGGCTTGTCTGTGATACCGAGACTGTACTTGAACTCATCAATAATGAGACTGTTGCAGCAGAAGAACCCGTGGTTTACAAGATACAGTATGTTGCAGTGCCCCTTGGACTTAAACTGCAGACCAACCAGATCGGGTACCTGACATTCTTTACAGATGTCGGACTGGATCCTAAAGTAATGATCGGGGGTAAAGCTGATATCCCCTCCCTCTCTCTGAAAGGCGAAAAAGCTAATAACGAACTGAAATTGTTCAACCTTTCATATCATTTTATGGCGGGCATTGAATACGGACTCGGGGGCAATACAGCTGCAATAGCCGGCATCGGGTTTGAGAACAATTTTCTGGATGTGACAAAAGATAACGGAACACAACCGGTTGATAAAGTGACCCATCGTCTGGTCTCTGTAAGGCTTGGAGTCAACTTCTGAGATATTCCATGAAAATAACTGTTGCACAGCTTAATTATCACATAGGCAATTTCGCCGGTAACAGCGAAAAGATCATAAACGCCATAAAAAAGGCGCGGAATGATGGCTCTGATCTGATCGTGTTTTCCGAGCTGTGTGTACCGGGGTATCCTCCTCTTGATCTTCTCGACAGGATTGATTTCATAGAAAAATGCGATCAGACCGTTGCTGAAATTGCCCGTGAGTGCAAAGGAATAGCTGCAATTGTCGGGTCGCCCGTCATCAATATAAATCCCCGTGGCAAGAAGCTTTTCAACGCAGCACTCGTGCTGTCAGAAGGTAAAATCGTTTTTTCAGCATACAAAGCCCTTCTTCCGACATATGACATATTTGACGAGTACCGCTATTTTGAACCCGGCAGCAGTTTCTCTGTTTTTCCTTTAAAAGGATTAAATCTGGCTGTTACCGTATGCGAAGATCTGTGGGATGAACAGCCATTTGACAATGAATTTGAAAAGAAAAGGCTTTATTCTGTCTCACCGATGGACGAGCTTGCAAAATACAAGCCTGATATCATCATAAATATTTCTGCATCGCCCTTTTCACACACAAAGATTGAATCAAAAACAGATATATTCAGATCAAAAGCACTGAAGCATGGGATCCCCGTGATAACTGTAAACCAGGTTGGAGCGAACACTGAACTGATCTTTGAAGGGGCTTCATCTGTCATCAATACAAAGGGAGAAGTCTATAAAAGACTGCCCTTTTTTGAAGAAGCAGTGGAAACAGTCACAACCGCGGAAGTAACAGGTAGTCCTGCTCAGGCGGAGGCAGTCAAAGATCCGGTGGAGATGATCTTTAAAGCCCTTGTGACAGGAATACGCGACTATTTCTTTAAAACGAACTTCAGATCAGCCATTGTGGGTCTCTCAGGCGGGATAGATTCAGCGCTCTGCCTCTGCCTTGCCGCGGAGGCTCTCAGCAGCAGGAACGTAAGGGCCCTGTTGATGCCGTCAAGATACTCATCGGACCACTCGGTCAAGGATGCTGCCGCCCTGGCTGAAAGACTGGGGACGAAGTATGACATCATAAGCATAGAAAAGCCATTCAGGGCATTTGAAGAGGATCTGGGTCAGATATTTCAGGGCAGAGATGCAGATGTGACCGAGGAGAATATCCAGGCAAGGATAAGGGCACTCCTTCTTATGGCAGTCTCAAATAAGTTCGGATGCATCCTTCTCAATACCTCAAATAAAAGCGAAGCGGCAGTCGGATACGGCACTCTGTACGGCGATATGGCAGGAGGACTTGCCGTACTGGGAGATGTCTACAAAACCGATATTTACCGCCTGGCAAACTATATCAACAGAAAAGAGGCGATCATACCTTTAAACACGATCAGGAAACTGCCTTCAGCCGAACTCCGTCCAGGTCAGTTTGACACCGATTCACTGCCTGATTACAAGATACTTGATTCGATTCTGTATCAGTACATCGATCTGCAGAAGCCTGCCGGCAGGATATCAGGTGAAGGAATCGATAATGCCCTGGTTCAAAGGGTAATAAGAATGATAAACAGCAACGAGTATAAAAGATACCAGGCACCTCCCGTTCTGAGGATCTCTTCCAAATCATTTGGTGCCGGCTGGATAATGCCCCTTGTTGCGAGGTACTGATCTGATAAAGCTATTCACGCAAAAACACTCTTTTTACCCTGCCGGGGATCGATGTCAGTATCTCGTAGGGTATTGTATCGCACTTTTCAGCCATCTCTTCTATCGGAATATTCCCTCCGAATATCTCAGCCTCGTCACCTTCTCCTGCTTCAAGTCCTGTGACATCGGCCATGCACATATCCATGCAGATATTTCCAATGAGCGGAACCCTTGCATTCCGGATGAAGAGTGAGCCGTTCCCGTTACCGAGCTTCCTGTTGAGTCCGTCAGCGTAGCCGGCGGGAAGAATAGCTATTGATCTTTCCATATCCGACACATAGGCACAACCGTACCCGACTGGCTCTCCCGCAGGTACCCTCTTGATCTGTGAGATGCTTGTCCTGAACCGGCCTGCCGGTTTCAGGTTAAGTCCTTCGTACTTTCCCACACCATATATACCTATGCCGGGGCGCACCATATCAAACTGGTACCGGGGGAATCGAACTATGGCGGCCGAGTTGCAGATATGCTTCAGAACAGGGTGACCTGCAGCAGCACTTATTTTTTCCGCTGCTTTCAGGAATAGTTCAGCCTGGCGATGTGTGAACTCATCGAACCGGTGATCTTCGCTGGCTGCAAAATGAGAGAATACAGATACTATTTTCAGAGATTCCTGAGAGTTGAGCCGCACTGCAAGAGTGTCGATATCATCAGGCATGAAACCAAGTCTGTGCATTCCGCTGTCGATCTTTATATGAACCGGGTAACCGAACAGCCCGTGCCGGGATGCCACGCCGGAGAACTTATCGAGCGAGGCAAAGCTGTAGATTACCGGTTCAAGGTCATACCTGATCATCTGTTCGGTTGAGGAAGAGTCGGGATTCATCACCATGACAGGCAACGTCACACCTGCATTTCTGAGCTCGATGCCTTCATCCGCATATGCGACTCCCAGGTAACTCACACGGTGGAATTCGAGCAGTCCGGCTATCTCTGCAGGACCGGCTCCGTAGGCAAAAGCCTTCACCATTGCCATTATGCGCGTATCAGGATCAAGGAATCTCCTAAACTCGTTAAGGTTGTGGGCAATGGCATCGAGGTTCACTTCAAGAAGCGTCTGATGCACCTTATGTTCGAGCAGTTTACCTATCCTCTCAAATTCAAACATCCGCGCTCCCTTCAGCAGGATTGCCTCCGTACGGAATCTGGATGGATTGAACCTCTGGATAAACTCATCGGTGGAGTAGTAGAACTCAGATTCAAGCCTGAAAAGCTGACTGTTCCGCGCAAGAGCCGGCCCGATACCGATGAATTTATGTATTCCGTTTTTCTTCACCAGGTCTGCCACGCTTCCGTACAGCTCCTTTTCGTCCCTCCCGCTCTGGATAAAATCTGACAATATAAGAGTAGCCGGCCTGCTGCCCTGTCCTCGCAGGTACTCTATCGCTATCCCCAGTGAACCCGGGTCTGAATTATAGTAGTCTTCCACAAGAAGAGAGCCGTTTATACCGTTTTTTATCTCCATCCTCATGGCCACAGGGAGAAGGCCTTCCAGTCCTTTCCTGATTATCGCGGCATCTGTGTCCAAAGCCAGGCATACAGAAGCAACGGTTATAGCGTTTTCCACTGAAGCCCTGTCAGTGAAGGGAATAATAAAATTATGAATATTACCCTGGTAACTCATTTCTATCCGGGTAGTGCCCGCATCTGAACTCTTTCTGACGATTATTGATGCATTTTTATTTTCAAACGACCAGTCGATAATTTTCTTCCCTCTGAAAGATTTGTCATTCAGCAGTATCTTCTGAATTGCCTTGTGGTCGCTGCAATAAACAATCAATGAAGCATCTGTAAACAGCTTTAGTTTCTCTGACGCTTTGGCATTAATGTCGGTGAAGTTTTCGCTGTGAGCATCTCCAATATTGGTAATTACTCCGATATCAGGTCCTATGACTTTCCGGAGGTTGTCCATTTCGCCGGTCATCGATATTCCTGCCTCAAAAATCCCAAGGGTATATTTATTATCCAGCCTGAGGACCGACAGGGGCACTCCGACCTGCGAGTTGTAGCTCTTCGGGCTTCTGATCACGGGTGCTGAGAGCCCCAGCACATCTGAGAGCCATTCCTTTACTATGGTTTTGCCTGCGCTTCCGGTAACCGCTATCACTTTCGATGTGAAGGATTTCCGGTGATGCGCTGCCAGAAGCTGCAGGGCTTCAAGGGTATTCCCTGTCTGAATGAAAGAAGCATCACAATAGCTGCTCATGTCACCCGGGAGCCTCTCAACCACAAAGACACGTACGCCCTTATCATAGAGTGAACTTATGAACTGATGGCCATCATGGTTTTTTCCGCGGAGGGCAAAGAATGCCAGCCCTTCTGTAATTCCTGCGCGGCGGCTGTCGGTTAAAACATCTGTTACTTCAAACCCGGGATTCAATTCGAGACTCCCGTTTACTACCTGAGCGATTTCCGAAGCAGTATATTTCATTTCAGCTTACCTGTTGCTTTATTAAAACATGACCTGCAGAGAGGTTCATATTTATCTTTTTCACCGAGAACCACCACCTGCTCTTCATCAGACTTACGGAATGAATACTGGGCAAGGTTGCCGCACCTCATGCATATCGCATGCACTTTCGTCACATACTCGGCAATGGCCAGCAGCCCGGGCATCGGTCCGAAAGGCTTACCCATGAAATCCATGTCAAGTCCGGCAATGATTAATCTTATGCCACTGTCTGCCAGCCTGTTGCAGACATCAATTATCGTATTGTCAAAGAATTGAGCCTCATCTATTCCGACAACCTTAACGTCACCTGCCAGAAGGAGAATAGCAGAGGCATTGTCGACAGGTGTGGAGACAATTGATTTTTCATCATGGGAAACAACCCTCGATTCGGAATAGCGATTATCTAGTGACGGTTTGAATATTTCCACCTTCAGTCCTGCAAACTGAGCTCTTCTCAACCGCCGGATCAGTTCTTCGGTCTTGCCTGAAAACATCGAGCCGGTTATAACCTCAATAGATCCTCTCTTGCCAGCTTCACCTGCCGAATTTTCAATAAGTTCCATACTAAATTAATCTCAGTTGCCAGATACCATTTTGTAACCTTGTCCCGTTTCGACTTGTGGAATATTAGTTACTTTTGCAAAATAAGGAATTTGGTTTGTTTTATTAATATCAAATGACATGGATTTCAACGCGACCGTTGATTTAATTCTCAAAGACCTTAATGAAGCACGGGAAATCATTGATGACCTGAAAAACTACCCGGGTGTTCCGGCGATCCAGGTTGAGCTGGCAAAATCGAAATGCAAGAGCGCTGGTGAGGTGATCGCCCTTCTTAAGACTGTTAAGCATGAGAAAACGCGGATTGTCCCTGAAAAAAAACATGTTGCCCCTGTGATTGAAATTGAGGAGGTTGTGAGGCAGGATGAAAGACCCGCGGAATCGGTTACCCTTGGAGACAGCTTCGGCCTTACCGACAGAATAAATGAACAGATGGGCAGCATGATGGATGATGAGCACGTATCGGATATGATGAAAACAAAGCCATTGGCTAATCTTGCCGATGCAATAGGTGTAAATGATAAATTCCTGTTCATAAGGGAGATCTTCAACGGAAGTCCGGAAAAATACAGCCAGGCAATTTCACGTCTCAACGGCGCTTCAAGCTTCTCTGATGCAAAAGAGGTGCTGAAAAGCTATACAGGTGAAAGAAAGGATAATGAAGTTTTAAAACAACTGCTCGACCTTTTAAAGAGAAAATTCCCTGCCGATGAGTAAATTATTCCTTGTGCCCACTCCTATCGGCAACCTCAGGGATATCACCCTGCGGGCTCTTGAGATTCTTGAGAGTGCAGATCTCATCCTTGCCGAAGATACGAGGCATGCGATGAAGCTGCTTGGCCATTACAATATCAGGTCACCTCTTCAGTCGCACCACCTGGCCAATGAACACAAAAGCGTTGAATCAATATGTGAAAAGATAAAATCAGGAACCACGGTAGCGATGATAACAGATGCAGGCACACCGGGCATATCCGATCCGGGGTTCCTTCTTGTGCGATCATGCCTTGCAAAAGGAATACCTGTAGAGACTCTGCCTGGTCCGACAGCTTTGATACCCGCCCTTGTAAATTCAGGTCTCCCGTGCGAAAGATTCTGCTTTGAAGGATTCCTTCCCCAGAAAAAAGGCAGGAACAAAAGGCTTGCCGGGCTTGAAGAAGAAGCCAGAACCATGATTTTCTATGAATCTCCCTACCGTCTTGTAAAAGCGCTTGAGGAAATGGCCCTGCATTTCGGGAGCGGCAGGGAAGCGTGCGTCTCAAGGGAACTGACAAAGATCCATGAAGAGAATATCAGGGGAACCATGACATTTCTGGCTGATCATTACAGGAAGAACCCTCCGAAAGGCGAGATAGTGATAATAGTGGCTGGGAAAAAAAACTAAGTTTACTGAAAATCTAAAGGATAGCTTTCTTGTTTTCAATGAAAAATACCCCCTTTCCCGTTTCCCCCAAGGGGGAAAGGCCAGTGCACCCTCCCCCCTGGGGGAGGGCCGGGAAGGGGGTAAATTCCCTTAAATATCTTATCCTGCTTTTCATTTTTATCTACAATTCAACTAACCTGATCAATGCGCAGATCCTTAAAGGGAAGATAACCAGCGAATCGGGAGAAGCAATCCCGTATGCAACTGTATATATCCAGGAGCTGAAACAGGGTGCCACCGCGAACACAAAAGGAGATTATGAAATCAAATTACCCCCGGGTAAGTACCTGGTTACATATCAGAGTTTAGGGTATTCGCCTGTATTCTATGACATTACGATCTCAAACCAGACCATAACAAGGAATGTGACCCTGCCCCTTCAGTATTATGAAATACCGGAGGTGAGGATCACGGCAACCGGTGAAGACCCTGCTTACGGGATCATGAGAAAGGCGATCGGCATGGCTCCGTATTATCTGAATAATATAAGTTACTATAAAGCCGACGTCTACCTGAAAGGCAATCTTATTGTCAACAAGATCCCCAAACTCATGCAGAAAGCGATGAAGCTGGAGGCATCTAACAACGACGGAACATCAACGAGCACAATCATTAAGGAGGGTGATGTGTACATGATGGAATCATTCAACGAGATTGAATTCACGGCTCCGGATAAATATGTGCAGAAAGTAATTTCGATCAACAGCACTTTCCCGGATGAAGGTGATGATGTCTCGCCGATGGATTTCATTAACGCCAGCTTCTACCAGCCGCTGATAGCCGACCTGGCAATATCACCCCTATCGCCTCAGGCATTTTCACACTATAAATTCAGATACCAGGGGGCAACGCCGCAGGGCAACAACATCATCAGCAAGATACAGGTCATTCCAAAGATAAAAAGCCAGCAGCTCTTTGAAGGCACCATATACATTATTGAAGATCTCTGGTGCCTTTACAGTGTTGACCTGACAAATGAAAATATTGCCGGGAAGATAAGTATCCAGCAGCTTTACGTTCCTGTCCAGGATGATATCTGGCTCCCCGTGAGCCATAAGTTCACTGTTGCTCTTGAGATTGTCGGCATCAGGGCGGATGCAGGATACGGCGGTTCAGTCAAATACCTTGAAGTCAGGCCAAACAGTTCCCTCCGGAGACCAGAACCCATTACAGCTGATTATTTCGCCAGGAAACAATCCGTTGATGTCCCGGGCCAGGCTCCGTCCAAAAACCAGGAAAAGATAGAGGAGATCCTGAAAAAGGAGGAGATAACCAACCGTGATATGGTTAAGCTGACCCGTCTTATGGATAAGGAATCAGAGGAAGCACTTCCTGACAGCGTCAGGAACAACCTTGAAATAAAGGATAATACAATTTCAACGGTAGAGAAAGATGCTGCCAGGAAAGACAGTACATACTGGGCCGAAATAAGACCGGCCCCGCTCTCCGACCTTGAAATGAAAAGCATCAGGGTACGTGACAGTATAAAGCTGGCCTCCTCCGGCATTCAGGTGAAAACGGATACCACGGCTCCGGGCAACCAAAAAAATAAAAGCAGATTCATTCAGACAGTCAGGAATATCGGGATGGGCCACACATGGTCAGACACACTGGGATTCAGCTTCAATTTCGGAGGACTGATCGATCCTGAAAACCTGAGCTTCAATACTGTCGACGGATTTATATATGGTCTGGATTTCCGGATATCGAAAAGGTGGAAGGACAAAGCTTCTTTCTCACTATACCCTGAGATAAAATATGCATTCAGCCGCGAGAGCCTTATGTGGAGGCTGAACGGAACCTTCAATTATGACAGGATAAGGCAGAGAGAATTCTTTTTCAGGGCAGGCGTGATGAGCCGAGACATAGCATCGGGCGGCAGCATAAATACCCTGATCAACTCATTGTCATCGTTATTCTTCGAACGCAACTACCTCAAACTGTACGAAAACAATTATGCCGTCATAGGCCACAGGATGAGGATATCAACCGGTATCCTGCTGGAACTCTCTGCTGAATATGACAACAGGAGGCTGCTCGACAATAATACATCTTACTCATTTATCACGACCGGCCACGGCTATTCTGACAATATTCCGGATAACCTTTTCCTTGAAAATCCCGCCGACTTAATTACCCTGCTGCAGGATCACAAGCATTTTGAATTTGTAACAAATGTTACAATTACTCCAAGGCAAAAATACAGGGTCAGAAACGGAGCGAAAATACCGATGGGTTCCGACTGGCCGGCTTTTACATTAACATGGAAGCACGGGATAAATGAGTTTGCGGAATTCGCAGACAGCTGGAGGCATTTTGAGATGATCAGGTTTGAGGCATCAAAACATCATGATCTTGGTGCCTTCAGCGAATTTGACTGGAGGGTCAGGGCAGGCGGGTTCATTAACACCAGGAATCTGACCTTTTATGATTTCTTCCACTACAATACGCAACCGCTTCCCGTTCTCATTAACGACTACCAGGACGCTTTCAGGCTTCCGGCATATTACTCACAAAGCTCACCTGAGCTGTTTGGCGAGATGCATCTGAAATATACAACGCCATACCTTCTGCTCAAATACCTCCCCGGCCTCAGCAAAACCCTTATGCGCGAGAACCTGAGCCTTGCCTGGCTTGGCTCAGATTTCCACCGCAGCTACACTGAGATCGGGTACAGCATAACCGAACTTCTCCTGGTGGGAGAGCTTGGAGTTTATGCCGGTTTTGAGAATCTGAAGTACAATAATATCGGCGTGAGACTTGTACTCAGGCTCAACTGATCTCATTCCGCGAAAGGATCATGCAAACGGCGGTTCGTCATGAATGCCGGCATCCTGGTCGAAGCTTCCCCCCAGGCTCTTAAGATTGTCATTATTCATCTTTGAACCCAGAGTGATGCTCTGTGCGCCTCCCGGTTCGGGAGTCTCTTCGAAATCAAACTCATCGAGATCGACGAACTGGGCTTTTTCTTCCCGGAATTTAAGCCTGACATCATCCACGGGGCCGTTACGGTTCTTTGCCAGTATGATCTCAGCTATTCCTTTTGTTGATGTACCGTCATCAAAGGCAGTGAAACCGAATTTCTCCTGCCGGTGAATGAAAACCACCATGTCGGCATCCTGCTCAATAGCTCCTGATTCACGGAGGTCAGAAAGCAGCGGACGCTTGGTCCCTCCTCTCATCTCAACCGACCTGTTAAGCTGTGAAAGCGCAATGATCGGAACATTCAGCTCCTTTGCAATGCTTTTAAGCGACCTTGATATGTTGCTTACTTCCTGTTCCCGGCTTCCGGCATTATCCGGACCCGACATCAGCTGAAGGTAATCAACTATTACTATATCGAGCTTATGCTGAGCTTTGAGCCTGCGGCACTTTGCCCTGAGCTCAAATATTGATATTGCGGGTGTATCGTCGATAAAGATAGGAGCCTGCACTAGTTTCTTTATCCTGGTGTCGAGCTGCTTCCACTCCTCTTCAGAAAGCCGGCCGTTCCTGATCTTGTCGCCGGGGATATCCGTCTCTGCGATTATTAACCTGTTTACAAGCTGGATTGATGACATTTCGCAAGAGAAGATCGCAACATTCTTTCCATGATCAATTGACATGTTCCTTGCCATGGAGAGCGCCAGCGCCGTTTTGCCCATTGACGGGCGGGCAGCAATTATAATGAGCTCCGACTTCTGCCATCCCGATGTGAGCCTGTCGAGCCTGGTAAATCCCGAGGGTATCCCAACAAGCGCATCCTCCCTCTTGCCTGCTTCCTCTATCTCTCTTATCGCATCCTTTATGACCGCATTGATCGGAGCAACTTCTCTTTTAATATTCCCTTCAGCTACCTGGAACAGGGCATTTTCCGAGAAATCGAGGAGATCGGTAACATCTATTGAATCATCGAACGACCTGGTCTGAATCTCGGTTGAAACCCGTATCAGCTCCCGCTGGATATATTTCTGGGCTACGATCCTGGCATGATAATCGACGTTGGCGGCTGAAACTACTTTGGACGTAAGCTGAGTGAGATACACCGGTCCGCCAACACTCTCAAGCTCATTATGGTTCTTCAGCTCTTCGGTTACTGTATAAAGGTCAACCGGATACTCCCTCAGCGACAGATCGGATATTGCCTTGAAGATCTTTTTATGTGTTTCCTTGTAAAAGCTTTCAGGCTTGAGAATGTCAAGGATGGCAATCACCGCCTCCTTTTCAAGCATTATCGCCCCGAGGACAGCCTCTTCCATATCTATTGCCTGCGGCGGCACCTTGCCAAAATCCGGCAATTGGGATACCATTGTCCTGCTGCCCGATGTCTGTTTTGCCATTAATGTTAAATTACTGATTTATTGATACTTAATTGAAGAAATATTCAATCCCTCCGGCAGTTTCAAAGGTAAGAATTAGGAAGTCTGCTGTTCCATGTACGAACTTAATATTACAAACAGATCATGTTTAAAACTTGTTGAAAAGCTATAAAGATCAATAGTGGTAGATTATTCAAAACCTAATGGTATTTTTACACAAAATGCCGGAATATGATTTCATTTCCGAAAGCAAAGATCAATCTCGGACTGCGGGTCATCGAAAAGCGCGACGATGGTTTCCATAATATTGAGACCATCTTCTATCCCATATCGCTGTCGGATGCTCTTGAATTTGTTGTGCAGAGGGGTAAGGCGAAGGAGGATGAACTTGTTATCACCGGCATTGACATCAGGACAAAGCCTGAAAAGAACCTTGTTATGAGGGCGTTAAAAAGTATTCGGGCCAGATATCCGGTGCCGCCCCTGAAGATTCATCTTCATAAAGCGATCCCGGCGGGAGCCGGACTTGGCGGCGGCTCTTCTGACGCCTCATGCATGATAAAGAGCATCAATAAATGCTTCAGGTTCGGGATCCCCGGTGAGGAGATGAATGAGATTGCGATGGAACTTGGCAGCGACTGTCCGTTCTTCCTGAATCCTGTGCCCTCAGCCGGCACCGGACGGGGAGAGATACTGAAACCGGTCGATCCGGTCCTGGAGGGATATTACATTGTCCTTCTGAATCCGGGCATAAATATAAGCACGAAGGAAGCCTACCATAATTGCACTCCTGCCAAACGGGAAAAGAAACTTGAAGAACTGATAAAAGGGCCGTTATCAGGCTGGAAGAAAACTGTATTGAATGATTTTGAGGATTTTGTTTTCAAGGTATATCCCCAGGTGGGAGAGCTCAGGAAGGCGCTTTACAAATCGGGAGCGGTCTACAGTTCGATGACAGGAAGCGGATCAACCGTGTACGGGATCTTCAAAGACAAACCTGCTGTCAGGGGGAAAATGAAGGATTATCTTATTTACGAGGGAAGTTTCTGAAATTAATCCATCTCAAGGAGAATAGTCCCCTTTGACACCTTATCGCCTTTCTTAACTGCAATTCTTTTCACTTTGCCATCAACCTTGCTCTTAAGCAGGTTTTGCATCTTCATCGCATCAAGTATCATCAGTCCGTCACCTGTTTTAACCGGCTGCCCGGGCTTTATGAGTATGTCGAGGATGGTTCCCGGGATAAAACTGAGAACTATTTTAGGATCGTCAGGCTTATAAGGCTTACGGGTTCTGAACCTTGCATTCAGCCTTGTTTTATAAAAGCCTGTATAGAGCCGGAGCGTTTCGCTATTTTTTAACTGATCCATTTTCAATAAATAATTAAGTTAATGCAGGCGATCAAAAAGGAGGAAGACCATGCTTTTTAAAAGGCATCTGTATCGACTTATTCTCTGATACGTTGATCGAATGCAGCAAAAACTTCCTTGTTTCCGAAGGCTCGATTACGGCATCAACATATCCGCGGGAGGCTGCCACATAAGGATTTGCGAATTTCTCCTTGTACTCTTCAACCTTCTGCTTCCGTGTCCCGTCAGGATCATCTGACGACATTATCTCTTTTCTGAAAATGATATTTGCAGCGCCTTCGGGTCCCATCACAGCTATCTCAGCACCGGGCCATGCAAATACAAAATCAGCCCTGAGATGGCGTGAAGCCATTGCTATATAGCCGCCTCCGTATGCCTTTCTGATGATGACGGTAATTTTAGGCACTGTAGCCTCGCTGTAAGCATAGAGAACCTTTGCTCCATGCCTTATAACTCCTGCATGTTCCTGATCAACTCCCGGCATATAGCCCGGCAGGTCGACCAGCGTGATTATCGGGATGTTGAATGCGTCGCAGTAACGAATGAATCTTGCGGCTTTATCGGATGAATCAACATCAAGCACACCGGCCATCTCAAGAGGCTGGTTTGCAACAAATCCCGTCGTTTTGCCATTCATCCTGCCGAAACCAATAACGATATTCCTTGCATAATTTTCCATTATCTCAAAGAAATCGGAGTTATCGACAACGGCACGTATCACATCCTTCACATCATATGGCAGGGTGGGATCATCGGGGACAATCTTTTCGATGTTGTATTCAGGCTTCGGCTCAGCCGGCTCAAACGGCTTAGCCTTTCTGTCATTGCTCCATGGGATAAAGGTTATCAGCTTCTTGATCTGTTCAAAGCACTCCTCTTCGCTCTTTGCAAAGAAATGTGCATTCCCTGTAATTTCGCTGTGGATCCTTGCGCCCCCGAGCTCTTCCATTGAAATCTCTTCGCCGAGTACCGTCTTTATTACTTCAGGCCCCGTGATGAACATTTTGGAAATATTATCGACTACAAATACAAAATCGGTGAGTGCCGGAGAATAGACTGCTCCGCCTGCGCACGGACCAAGTATTACCGATATCTGAGGTATCACTCCGCTCGATATGGTGTTCCGGAAAAAGATTTCGCCGTAGCCTGCAAGCGAGTTGACTCCCTCCTGTATCCTTGCACCGCCCGAATCGTTGATCCCTATCAGCGGCATCCGCATTTTCAGGGCATGGTCCATTATCTTTGTGATCTTCCGGGAATGCATTAATCCCAGTGATCCTCCGGCAACAGTGAAATCCTGCGCATATACGGCAACGGGTGCTCCGTAAATGGTACCGCTGCCAATAATTACACCGTCGCTGGGAAGCGACTTCTTGTCCATGTCAAAATCGCGGGCATCATGCTCCACGAACAGGTCGTATTCATTGAAGGAATCGGTGTCGAGCAGCGCCATTATTCTTTCGCGGGCAGTTCTTTTTCCCATAGCTTTCTGCTTTTCGATCGCCTGTTCACCGCCTCCGAGAAGAAGTTTTTCGCGCTTTTCGTGCAATTCCCTGATTTTTTTATTAAGTGCCATAAAATGAAGATTTCAGAAATTTACCCGGGATCATTTCAGGGGTACAAGTTTAAGCAAATTGTCCGATTTGAGGAAACTATTTGGGAGCTAATTTATATAGTACCCCGGCAATGACCATATACAAGAGGTTTGGTATCCACATTGCGAACATCGGGTTAAGGTTGCCCTTGACCGAGAACTGTGAAGCAAACTGAAGAAAAAGAATATATGAGAAGCTTAGGGCAAGCCCGATGCCAATGCTCATGCCGATCCCTCCCCTGATCTTTTTCGAAGAGAGGGAGACCCCTATAAGTGTCAGAATAAAAACTGCAAAAGGATGAGCCCATCTCCGGTGTTTTTCAATCAGGAAAACCTTCAGCTCATCCGAGCCCTGAAGCTTCAGCAGATCGATGTAATCGTAAAGTTCCCTGAATGTCATTGTCCCGACGAAACCCGGATCGCGCGAAAAATCGCCCGGCCTGATCGTCAGGGTCGTGTCAATTTGGGTCCCTTTTGACACGATCTCTTCATTGCCGATGATCTCTCTCAATGTATAACTGGATGCCGTCCATTTCGAATTGATGGAATCCCACACTACTGACGGAGCAGATAGTTTTGAAACAAGATTGCCTTCCTCATCGAATCTCTCCAGCGTAAAGTTCCTGCCCCTAAGATAAACAGGACTGTAAGATTCCATGTAAACATATATGTTCGGATATACCTGCCTGTGAATGTTCTCGACATTAACCTTCCTCCACTGGGGCCGGTAGTATTTGTCCTCAAAATCCATCCGCTCAAGTGCCGTCTGGGGGATCACGAAATTGGTGAGGTAAAAGATGAACACCGCTATCACGAATGATGAAAGGAAGTATGGCACCATCATCCTCCTGAAGCTCATTCCGCTGTTCAGTATTGCAATGATCTCGGTGTTTACGGCCATTCGTGATGTAAAGAAGATGACCGAAATGAAAACGAACAGCGGAGCAAAGAGAGTGGCAAAATAGGGGATGAAATTGAAATAATAATCAAAAACCACAGCACGCCAGGGGGCCTGCTTTTCCATAAAATTATCGATCTTCTCGGCAAGGTCAAATACAACTGCAATGGTCATTATCAGGACCAGGGAAAAAAAGAAGGTTCCCAGGAACTTCCTGATGATGTACCAGTCGATTATCTTCAGCCTGAATGAGCCTATAACCGTTCTGAGAGTTTTCTTGTCATTGACTCTTTCCATGTTCTGAAATTCCCTTTCACAATTTGTTCCCTTGCCTGCCTGACAAGGCTCAGGTAAAACGCAAGATTATGTATACTCGATATCTGCGATCCCAGTATTTCTCCCGAGATGATCAGGTGCCTGAGGTATGCCTTTGAATATCTGGTACTTACTGATGAAGGCCCGGCCGGATCGATCGGACTGAAATCAGCGCTCCACCTGTTATTCTTTATGTTGATAATGCCCTCGGAAGTAAACAGCATGCCGTTCCTCCCGTTCCTTGTCGGCATAACGCAATCGAACATATCAACTCCCCTGCCGATCGCTTCCAGTATGTTCACAGGAGTTCCCACCCCCATCAGGTACCTGGGCTTGTCCCCGGGAAGTATCCCGTTAACTATTTCAATTGTCCTGTACATCTCCTCTGCGGGTTCTCCAACCGACAGGCCTCCTATTGCATTTCCTTCCATACCTGCTCCGGCGACTTTTTCAGCAGAGATTTTGCGCAGGTCATCAAAGATGCCTCCCTGAACTATCGGGAAAAGGACCTGGTTGTATCCCCACAGCGGATCGGTGCCGCGGTATCTTTCCACTGCCCGGTCAAGCCAGTGATGCGTCAGCGCAACCGATTTCTTTGCATATTTATGATCGCAGGGATAGGGAGCGCACTCATCAAGCACCATCATTATATCGGATCCAATGATCCTTTGAATGTCAACCGTGTTCTCAGGTGTGAACAGGTGTTCCGATCCGTCAATATGCGACCTGAATAGAGCTCCGTTATCATTGAGCTTTCTGTTCGGGGAAAGTGAAAACACCTGGTAGCCTCCGCTGTCAGTCAGTATGGGCAGATCCCAGGACATGAACTTATGAAGGCCTCCTGCCGATTTCATGATTGAGGTTCCGGGGCGAAGGTAAAGATGGTAAGTGTTCCCGAGGATGATCTTTGCATCAATTTCCTCAACAAGATCCCGCTGGAGTATACCCTTTACCGTCCCTCCGGTTCCGACAGGCATAAAAACAGGCGTCGGGATATCTCCGTGTTCTGTCGAAAGTACCCCGGCCCTGGCATTTGTATCCTTATCCCTGCTCTCAATCCTGAACATTATGCTGCCCTGATATTTGAAGCACAAATGTAATTCATCCGTTCGGGCTGAGGAAATTATCAAACTTTTTTTTCACCATTCCGATTATCTTAATTAATATTGCGCGGATTTATACCAGCCCGAAAATGTTCCAGGACAACCCCTTCCTGATGATTGTATTTATACTGTTTGCTCTTTCTGCAGCAATTCAGCTTTTCTATTATATGTACTTTTACCTTGCGGTCCCTCTTCATAAGCATCAGGATGCCGGGGAGGTAACTGAAAAGCAGCGTGTTTCGGTAATCATATGTGCAAGGAATGAATCCGTTAACCTCAGGAATTTCCTTCCGGCTGTTCTGGAACAGGTCCACCCCGGATATGAAGTGATAGTCGTTAATGATTGCTCGGAAGATGATACCTATAATGTTCTGGGAGAGTATTTGCTGAAGTATCCTCATCTCAGGATTTCCAACGTAAATAAGGATCCGAAGTTCACGCACAACAAGAAATTCGCCCAGTTCATCGGGATAAAGGCTTCAGCAAATGACATACTTGTTTTTACAGATGCTGACTGCCGGCCGGAATCACGGAACTGGCTGTCAGGAATGACTTCGCATTTTGACCAGGGGACCGATTTTGTTCTCGGATATGGAGGTTATATCAGGGCAAAGGGATTTCTGAACAGGTATATCAGGTACGACGCCATGACAATAGCATTACAATACCTGGGAATGGCAATCAGAGGCATTCCCTACATGGGCGTTGGCCGGAACCTGGCTTACAGGCGGAGGCTGTTTTTTGACAATAAGGGATTTGGCGCACACAATCATGTTATCTCCGGTGATGATGACCTGTTTGTAAATTCAAACGCAGGCAGGAACAATACCCGTGTGGAATTCAGGATAGAGAACCATACAAGATCGGTGCCTGCGGCTTCGGTTGAAGAGTGGGTGAAACAGAAAAAAAGGCATTTCAAGACAGCCAGGTATTACAAGGCACAGGATATTTTCCTCCTTATGACCGAGCCGTTCACAAGGATCCTGTTCTATGCTTCATTTATCGTTCTGATGGCAAATTTGTTTCTCTGGCCTTATACACTGGCAATCTTCGGATTACGGCTCATTGCATTTTTGTCTGTGATCATCCGGGGGCAGAAAGCCCTTAATGAAAGAGGTATGGCTTTCTATTCAGTAATTTTTGATATCTTTTCCCCGCTTATAAACAGCATGATCTATCTGAGCAATACCCTGTCGAAGTCAACCAAGAACCAATGGAAATAAACCAGGGGCTGTCGGACAAGGCAAAGAGTGATCTCGCACTGGTTAAGGAGGCTAAAAAGGGAAATGAGAAGGCATTTGCCAGCCTTATGAACCGGTACCGGGATTCAATTTATTTCATGCTCCTCAAGATGGTGAATAATCCCTCTGATGCGGAAGACCTGACGATCGAAGCTTTTGGCAAGGCATTCAGGAACATCGATTCCTATGAACCCCGTTTTGCATTCAGCACCTGGCTCTTCATGATTGCCACCAATAATTGCATTGATTTCGTCAGGAAGAAGCAATCATCTCCGATCCCATTCGACCAGAACACATTGGGGATGGACAATATTACCAGCAATATACAGTCGGACCTCCCCGATCCTGAAGAGGCACTCATCAATGACCAGAAAATTGCCACGCTCCGGAAAATAGTAAATCAGCTTAAATCGCCATACAGGGAGATGATTGAACTCCGCTATTACAAGGAGTACTCTTATGAAGAGATAGCCTCCGAGCTCAATCTGCCGATAGGTACGGTCAAAGCCCAGCTCTACAGGGCAAAGACACTGATGTACAATATCTTCATTAAAACAGGCAACAGGTAATGCCCTCAGCAGTTTTCAGATATTTCCCGGAGCTTTCACCGGAACAGAAAGAGCAGATATCCAGGCTTAAACCGGTATATTCATCGTGGAACAGCCTGATCAATGTGATCTCGAGAAAGGATATGGATAATTTCTACGTTCATCATGTTCTTCACTCATTGTCAATTGCCAGGGTTATAAGCTTCGTTCCCGGCACACGGATACTGGACGTCGGAACAGGCGGAGGTCTGCCAGGAATTCCCCTGGCGATACTGTTCCCGGATTCAGAATTCACACTTCTTGATTCAATAGAAAAGAAAATAAAGGTGGTGACTGCCGTAGCCGGGGAGCTTGGATTGAAAAATGTCGTTACGTCAAGAAAAAGAGCTGAAGAGGAAAAAGGGAAGTATGATTTCGTCATTAGCCGGGCTGTAACTGAATTCCCGAAGTTTGTCAGGCTCACTTCAAAGAATGTATCACAGGAGGAGAATAATCAGCTCAGGAACGGTATCCTGTATCTTAAAGGAGGTGATCTTGAAAATGAACTGGGTGCACTTAAGGATAAAGTGCGGGTGTGGAATATAGGGGATTTCTTTTCTGAATCCTTTTTTGAGACAAAGAAAATAATCCACCTTCCTGTTTTTACCATGGATAACACAGCCTGCCCAGACTTATCGGGGGATTGACACGGAATCCCCTGATCCGTTCACTATCCGGGCCTGTCTGTAAAATTCGTGGCAAGTACTTCTAAAATAAGAACATTACTTCTATCAGCCGGGGATATCACCGGGTACAAAGTTGGTTGCGGGCACTGGCCCCGAGTACTCGGGGGTACAGACTAACTCGGAGCCAGAAATTTGTCGAGGTACAGTATTTAAATTGCGTGCAGATGCGCGTATCTGCCCTGAGCGGAGCGAATGGTCCGGGTTTATCAACGTATTAAAAGCCGTATTATAAGCAGTATTAAAAGCAAAAAGTGTGACATCTTGTCCCGATTTATCGGGAAACAACTTACCCATTGTCCGTGTTATGGATTGGTGTTCATTTTTAATTAATATTTTATTCACTTTGTGTCAAAGCTTCTGTCTCCTAGGCGTTTGAAAGGCAAGCTCTTTGGCTTGTAGTTTGTTTATAGGATCTTCCCGAAAAGCCAATGTGTTTAACTCTGGAGAGTGGGCGTTAGATGCTCTTAATAATTTTTAAAAAGTCCTCTAACTTATATGCTCCATCTACTATCCGTCTTTCATAAACCATGAAGTATCGAAAATTATTTCCGGCTTTACTTACCCAAAGTCCTCCTAGTCTTATTTTCGATTCTGCATCTAAATGGTCGCCCTTTGTTTCTAGTAATATCGTTTTCCCACTTTTTGTCTGGATTATAAAGTCAGGGTAATGATTTATAAAACCGTTAATCCTAAAACCTTTCCGTTCGATATTCCTTGTCCAGAATGCAATATTTGACATGTTACAAATTTCGTTGATTACGTGTTCTTCAAATCCATTCATACTTCCTTCCTTTTCGTAAAGTGACTTTGGTAAATCTTTACCAATAGCACCTGGGATAATAGACTGTGGAAGTTTATAAATATTTTTAATGATAACTTTATCAGTGTCTAAAAAATCCTTGAATTTCTTTTCCGCAAATGATTCTGATAAGGATTTTATTTTTTGCTTAATTTTGTCGGTGTAAGTATATTCGTTATTCGCAAAATCATTAAATTGCTCATCTTTAAAATCCTCAAGAATTCGATTTATGTATTTCTCAATTTCTTTGTCAGGAATTGGATACAGATTGCCGATAATATCCATTATCCTTTTTGTAAAGTTTTTTACTCGGCTATCTTTTCTGGATGGATCAAGAATATAGGTTAATAGATTTTCTTTCAAAACGCCATCAATTCTAAATGGAGTTGGTGTGTGTTCTTTTTTAGTTTCGTCCAAATCGACTTTGTAGAGTTCTGAAGTAATGCTGTCAAATGCAATATTTGTATCAGCTTTACTTAGTGCAAAACCTTCTAAAAGATTCTCCTTTTCCAATGGCAATTCTTCTTCTTTTCGTCCGAACAGATCGTTTGCAGGGACTTTCAAGTAAAACTGAGGCAAATAGATGGTATCTGTTTGGTCCTTGAAGGTGTCTTTAATACTATATGTTTTCACAAGCTGTTGAATTTCATTGGGCAAAGGAGTTTT
>JBFYPG010000065.1:0-13465 GCA_041303415.1 Bacteroidales bacterium | reverse complement strand
CCGTGCAAATCCGTGGTTAAAAAATGATTATCCATATTATTACTAGATAATCGATTTGTTTACCATTTTCCCGCACTAATTCCCTCCCGCCCTCTGACAATGAGTAAAACAAAACTCCCCGCTGCCAGAGGATTTTCTTGACTTTGACAATTTTACAGCGTAAATTTGTTCTGCAATACAAATTTTAAAATTATGATCATGAAAAGAAGTACTATTTTAATCACTATCATTTTTATTGCGTTGTGCATTAATCTCGATGCCCAGGTTTTTACCGGTGGTGGTTTCGGGCTTAACATCTCAGGGTATGAAAAAACCGACAATGACATTACAACGCAGAATTCTTCAGCCTTCAGCTTTAGCATTATGCCAAAAGCCGGTCTTTTCCTGTCTGAAAAAGTAGCAGTAGGGGTTGAAGTGAGTTCCTCTTTTTCAAGGGTAAAGTCCGGGGTATTATCAGAAACTACTAACAGTTCATTTGATTTCGGGGGAGGACCTTTCGTGAAATATTATGCCTTTCAGTGGAATAAGTTTTCAGTGTTCGGCCAGGGAACACTGCAACTGGAATCTTCCTCTTCAACTATTAAAACAGATATATCCACTATTGAAGGAGAAAAGATCACCGGGGCTTACCTCAGGATTTTCCCGGGACTGGCGTATGATATCAGCGACAGGATATCACTTGAAACATCCCTTTATTTTTTAAGGTTGAACTATTCTTATTCTGTAATAAAAGACGGATCTCAGAAAACCCGGAGTTCAGGTTTCAGCACAGGGGCATCGCTCAATGATATTTTGTCGTTGAATGCCGTTGTCATTGGAGCAATCTGGAAGTTTTAAATGTTGTAACAGATCATCATGAGCGGACACATTCTCCGGGTAATAATATTTGCTCTCCTGCTTGCCGGCTGCAAAAAAGAAGGTCTTTATATCGATCCTGAGTATCCTTCAGTATATTATGAGATCTCCGGAAGTGAACTTTCTCAGATGCGATCCTCCCTGGCATCAGATTATGAATATATCAGGTCGACTTTAAACGAATTCGGTTTTTGTTACCTGCCCGATAATTATATTATCACAAAGCCTCCCGAATTATCATATTTGCTGACAGGAGAGGATGCAAGGGAGCTGGCATACAAATTTGTCCTGGAGCATCATGCGGCAACAGGTATCGCAGATACTTCAAACCTTCGCATCTCAAGGATCTACTCCCTTCCCGGTGAGACTCACTGGACTGTAGTATCATCCCTGCAGAAGGCCGATACCATAGAAATACTTTACACAGAGATAGTGATCTGTATCATTAACGGCGAGATTGTTTCCTGTGAGGGGAACTGGTACCCCGAGGTATACATTCCCGGCATATTCAATTTCACTGAAGAAATTGCCAGGTTGCAACTTATCGGGAAGGATGTTCCGCATCACAGCATGACAGGTGCTGTATACTATGTAACGATCACCGGCGCAGACCTGGAAAACAGTACAGCTGACCTTAAGGTTGTCCCTCGCAGGACAGATGGAAAGATCGGATTAAGAGTGACCTGGATGTTCAATATTCCCGGACCTGTCTATTGCAGAGTCTACATGGATGTGATGACCGGGGAGGTTATTCTTATGATGCCAACGATCATTTCGTGATGGATCTGCCCATCGCCACCCATCATACCCCCGAGACTGCGCTAAGGGCAAGCTGTCACACCGCCATACCGTCGCACCTTCAATCCATTTCAACTATCCGAATCACCTGTTGTATATTTCATGTTCATCATTCTTGATTTCATGAAGAATTATCATTAAATTTGTCTTATTAAGCTCGCTGCTTATTTAATTGTATTAATACATCAAATAAGGTATCACAATTTGTGATACCATCAGATTATGAGCAAGTTACCTGTTCTGAGGGAAAAGACTATTGCCAGCTTTATTTACTATATCCGGGGTGAAAAAGTAATGCTGGACACTGATCTTGCTAAACTTTATATGCTGGAAACCAGGGTATTAAAGCAGGCAGTAAGAAGAAATCTTCGCAGATTTCCGCCAGACTTTATGTTTGAACTTTATGACCAGGAAATAGATACTCTGGTATCACAAAATGTGATACTATCCAGGAAAGTTTTGGGAGGTTCAAAGCCATTCGCCTTTACAGAACAGGGTATTGCAATGCTGTCCAGTATTTTAAATAGCGATGTAGCGGTGCAAGTCAACATAGCAATCCTCAGGACTTTTGTAAAATTAAGACAACTGTTTGAGAGTCATAAAGATATTGCTGCCAGAATAGAAAAGCTTGAGCAAAAGTATGATGAACAGTTCAGAATTATTTTCACAGCATTGCAACATATGGCCAAAGAAAACAACGAACCAAGACCAAAAATTCGCTTCAGGCAATCCGGGAAATAATATTCAATCCCTTATGCCCTTGCTCTTGTCTTGCAGTCATGCAATCGTTAATGTGTTGATTGCAGTTAACTTATTTTGTAACCTGATGTTTGTCACATGAAACCGATTACCGCCTCTAGAAGTCTTTGTACCGTCGCACCGTCGCACCGTCATACCGTCGTACCGTCGCACCGTCGTACCGTCACACCGCCGTACCGTCGTACCGTCGCACCGCCGTACCGTCGTACCGTCGCACCGTCGCACCGCCGTACCGTCGCACCGTCGTACCGCCATACCGCCGTACCGTCGTACCGTCGCACCGTCATACCGTCACACCGAAGAGCCTTATAGCCTGTAAGATCAAATAAAATGTGTAAATTGCACTAAATAAGCACATAACAAAATGAAAAAAAGAAGTGTTTTTTACATTATCGGATTTGTACTGTTACTGATCATTATTTTTCTCCTTCTGAAATGCCGGCAGAATAATGTTTGCAGCACATTTGATGATGACGATGAAGGCTGGAAAGTTGTTGGCGATGTAATTAATGCATCTGCGAAGCCGGATTACTATAAAGACGGCGGTAATCCCGGCGGGTATTTATCTGCAACTGACGAAACTACCGGGGGAGTCTGGTACTGGAGTGCTCCGGAAAAGTTTCTCGGAATGAAAAGCGGGGCTTTAAACAGGAAGCTCAGATACGATTTGAAACAGTCTGACCTTGCAAATCAGTTTGAGGATGCTGATATTATTCTTGCAAGCAGGGATATGATACTTGTATATTCATTTTCGTCGCACCCTGACACCTCATGGACATCATTTTCAGTTACTCTGTCGCCGGATGCCGGCTGGAAAAAAACCGACGTTAACGGGCAGGCTGCAAGCAGGGAGGACCTTATAAAGGTACTGTCAGAGCTTACAGACCTGAAGATAAGAGGAGAATATATCACAGGACCTGATATTGGCTCTATTGATAACGTATGCCTGTATCTGAAATGACCCGAGCCCTGACGCCCGTCGTCCGTATCAGGAAGGATAGGGGAGTGGGAGAGTGGGAGAATGGGAGAATGGGAGAAAGGATTATTTTCTGAGACTCCACTGGTCCGGGTGGTTCATCATATTAACAAGCATTCCGATAATTTTCTCATAGTCAGCAAATAATCTGATATAAGTTTCTTGATTAGCGTATTGACATTCAAGAGAATAGTCAAGCCAAACCTGAGTTTCTGCAGCTTCGCCTTCTGAATCCGAAAGCTTTGAAACGAAAGACTTTTCATATCGTCTTTTCCTGAAAGCTTCTGCAAGATTTGAACAAACCGACCTTGAACTTCTACGAATCTGAGATGTCAGGGAGAAAACTTCTTCTTTCGGAAATGATTTTGTAATCTGGTATATTTCCATTGAAACTTTAAAAGCTAATTGATATACAATCAACTCTTTGTGAGATTTAATGATTTTCATAATATTTTTTTAGCAACGAGACTATCAAATATACAAAAGTTCCCTTAATTTCCCATCTCCCCCTCTCCCCCTCTCCCCATCTCCCCCTCTCCCCATCTCCCCCTCACCCCCTCCATTTTCTTATGACTCTCCTATACGGATGAGGCAGGATGGGGAGAATGGGAGATTTATAAAAAAACAGATTTCGCAGGATCATGTGTCATTTGAATAAGAGGTCATTTCAATAAAGTCTTTTTTCCTCTCCCAGAATAAAATCTCAGGCAACTTAATTGTTATTATATTCTATGACTTTTTATATTTGAATCCGACGGGCTTTAACTGTTCATCTTTACCCTGGTGTAATTCATCGATTCGTTCAATAAGGAACTTGATGGCCTCGTTTAGCTTTTCATCGAGTTTCTTAACGTCTTTCCTGAGTTCTTCATTTTCCCTGAGAATTGCTCTGTAACGGGCAAAAGCTCTCATTATTTCAATGTTTATACTTATTGCTTTTTCAGATCTTAAGACTGTTGAAAGCATTGCGACTCCCTGTTCGGTGAATACCATTGGATTTACTGAAGAATGTTGCAGGTTTCTTAACCGGTCACAATTTGTGACCAGTTCTTGCTTTTCTGCCGGATTAAGTATAAACATGAAATCCTCGGGGAATCTGGCTCTGTTTCTCTTAACCTGTTGCTTAAGGGCTTTTGTCGATACTTCGTAGAGCGCTGCAAGATCATAATCTACCATCACCTTTCTTCCACGGATTGTAAAGATCAGGATTTCATATTCCGCTTTAAGGATATCTGTGCTCATGATTCATTAGTTAAGAGGTCACAATCTGTGACCAGTTCTATCAATAAACGTTAATTAAAAGCAAAACGAGACTACATTAACAAAGATATTAAAAATGATATACCTGGTGATAAGAACTTTATAGAAAATAATTGATCAGGCATCCCGCCCACTCTTTTCTGCCAGCCGCCGTACCGTCGCACCGTCATACCGTCATACCGTCATACCGCCATACCGTCGTACCGTCATACCAAACCTTCTTCAACCCCCTTCAACCCCCTTCAACCCTCTTCAACCTTTTCCTTTGCCTGACGCCTGACGCCTGCCGCCTGACGCCTGTCGCCTGTCGCCTGTCGCCGTATGATTTATTTGACTTTAATGACTCCGTGTTGTAAATTTGTTCTTCAACGCAATTTCCGGGGGGATTCTTCAGGCGGGACAAGAGCATTTTAGACTTTAACAGAAGATTATCTTATTTAAGTTTATCGCAATATGTTTAAATAGCATATATTATTGTTTAACATATTATGATTTAACTTAAATAACATTTATCTTTGTTTAAAATTCAACGTATGAAAGATTTCAAAGCTGGAACCTATGTAAGTCAAGGCTACTATAAAAGCTTCCAACCTACACTAATCAATAGACAATGGAATCTGGATAATATGGAGGTTATTCAACTGCTAAGTAAAGCTGATAGAGATCTTGGAAGATTGGATATGTATTCAAATTACATTCCAAATATAGATTTATTCATCAGCATGCATGTTTTAAAAGAGGCAACACAAAGCAGCAAAATAGAAGGGACTCAAACAAACATAGAGGAAGCATTACGCGAAAAAGAAGATGTTCCTCTTGATAAACGAGACGACTGGGAGGAGGTTCAAAATTATATAAAGGCAATGGAAGTAGCTATTAAGGAATTGGATAAACTCCCATTCTCATCTCGACTTATCAGGAATACCCATAAATCATTGTTGCAAGGAGTTAGGGGAGAAAAAAGGCAACCGGGGGAATTCAGACGTAGTCAGAATTGGATTGGAGGAGCAACAATTAACGATGCTACTTTCATTCCACCAATACATACTTCTGTTCCTGAATTAATTGGCGATTTAGAGAATTTTGTTCATAATCAGGAAATATTCTTCCCGGAGCTTTTAAAAATAGCTTTAATTCATTATCAGTTTGAAACAATCCACCCTTTCTTAGATGGTAATGGAAGAGTAGGAAGATTGATGATAACTTTATACCTGGTCAATAAGGGTATTTTAAGAAAACCGATACTATACCTTTCAGATTTTTTAGAAACTCATCGGCGTCATTATTACGAAAATTTAATGCTCGTCAGAGAGAAAAATGATATAAGCCAATGGTTTAAGTTTTTCCTTGTCGGAATTATCGAGACTGCAAATAAAGGTATTCAGACATTTGATAGCATATTACAATTACAGAAGCAAGTAGACCTTGACATACAGAAACTGGGAAGTCGGGCAGCTAATGCACAAAAGATAACGAATTACCTGTACCAGAGACCATTAATCAATGCCGAAAAAATTGTTGAAGTAGCTGGTATATCTTATCCTTCAGCATATAAACTAATAGAGGATATGGAGAAATTTGAGATTTTAAAGGAAATAACTGGAGGACAACGGAGCCGGGAATATATATTTGAGAGATATATAGATTTGTTTCAATAAATTAAAAAATCCCTGTTGCTAACACGGACGGTGCTATGTTTAATAGGCTTCCCGACTGAGGCGGGGTACCAGCCCCGTCCCGATCCCGTGTACCCTGGACGAAGGGGGAGCCGCACCGCCGCACCGTTGTACCGACATACCGTCGCACCTTTTATCCTCCGAAGCTTTAGCGTAGGAGGAGTCATACCGTCAACCCTATTCAACCCCCTTTTTTTCACTTTTCTTGCAGAAAAACTCCCCAAACCAGGGTAACAATTTCACCCTAATGACTATTAAGCATCTGGAACCAGAGAGATTCAACCGGGGATCGCACCGGATTTTGTCTTCCCGGTATGGGAGTGACCCGGCGGAAGCATGATTTCAGTACGGGCAGCAGTGCATGGGTATCTGGCTTAGGGCGCAGAGCTCAGGGCGAAGGTCGCTACAGGAGGAAAGCATGCATTCTTGCAGATCCGATCCTGAAAAATGATGATCCGGAGTATTGTGATATTCAATACTCTGTGAAATTCTGGAAAGTGTTTGCCATAAAAAGTAAAGCGGATGGAAATCTTGTATATGGATTTATCCTGAGTCAGGAGGAAACAATAAAGAAAAAAGGACTGGGGAAAGAAGGGTTGCCAAGATTTGACAGGAAAGTAACTGCTTTCCTGGCCAGTCTGGATACTATTCAAAATGAGGCAGGTGTTGAATTTGATATAGTATTACATGACGCTGATGCAATGGGGGTAAACAAGGGATTAAAACCCTTGGGCAAGAATCTTGAGATTTTCAGGCAAGCATAATAAAGCAATTATCGATTCATTTTTTCATCATATACTCAGCGCAATTAATAACAAAGATTCGGTTGTAAACAGGAAAATTAACCAAAAATCTCAAATGTCATGAAAGACAATCTGAAGCACATTTTCGCCAATGTCAACAGCTGGCTGGCATATGAGGAGGCAAAGCATGCCGGTCTGATCGCTCTGAACAGCGGAACAATTTTCGGGATCCTGGGTATTTATAATCTGTACACCACAAAAATCCCTGCAGTTATTGTTCTGATATCTGTTGTTCTCTTCGGGTTATCGCTGGTAACCTCATTCATTTCATTGTATCCGCACCTGAAGAATCAGATTCAACTAAACAATGCAAACAGGCCAAAGTCTCCGAACCTGTACTTCTTTAAGGACCTGGCAAAGCTTGGGAAAGATGACTTTTCAGATATCATTGCCCAGTCTGGTGGCGGATTCACTCCTGACAGGCTGGATTTGGATATAATGGATGAGATCCTGATAAACTCGCGGATCACTCTGTTTAAGTCCAGATTATTCAGGATTGCGATCATAATCACAGCTTTAGGGTTTGTTATCCCGCTGGCGGCAGTATTCATAAAGCTGTTATCATAACATACCCATATAAGTCAGTAGCAGTTCTTACCCGGCATGGATCCCGGATACATGTTTTGAGGGTATTTTACTGGCATGAATGTTTTAAATCATCTGTGCTGTTTTTCTATTATTCCCTCCCTTAATAATAGAGTGAAGTTAAAAGAAGTATAATAAATTAAGTATTTGATTCGTCAAATTAAATTCTGATGTCAATGAAAACGAGATTTTTGTTTCTTATCATTGTTTGTTTCCTGTCTGGTCATGTTGTAAATGCCCAGGAGTACAACAAACAGCACACCTGCCAGGATGCCTATAAGCTGAAAAAGATCGATGATCAGATGACACAAATTACAACGATGACGGAATTTAAGAAGCTATTAAGCAGTTTTTATTCAATTGCAGGCTTGTATTCCGATGATACACTGAGATCCAATCCATTCTTCAGTGCTTTTCTAATCAGCCTTGCTGAAAAAGAAGCCGAGATTATAGTGGAACAATCGCGTATAAAGATCCCGACATATAAAATCCCATCTGCAGCTTTAATTTTGTCAGAGCCGGGACTATTTAGTACTCCGAAAACTGAAAGTGTAAATACCACCGGGGGTAACTGGCAGGCTGCTATAATAGGTGGTACAGCTAATTTTATGGCAGGCCGGTTTAAAGAGGAGGCACTTCATTTTGGGATAAACCAGGTGTTTGAAAAAATGACAGTTGAAGATAAAGAAATAATCCTGGCCCTCTTCCCGAAAACGGCTGCACAGATTGACATATTATATAACAATGGAAAGGGGACATATTACACTGCTGATCTGCTTTATCTAAGGCAGCTGGCCTTATTGGATATGAGGGGTATTCCTGAAAACATGATTCAGAATTTTAATACAGTTTTCCCAAAGAGTACAGTTGAACCTCAGCTGAAGGATATTCTGTTGTTAAGCAGTACTATTATTAAATATAGCCGGCAGAGTCTGCCGTTACCGGAAATTATATCCATGCTCGCAAATCAGGAGTACCAGGATAAATCCATTGAGTCCATCGTCAACATGGCAGATTTAATATCGCAGGCTTTGCTTGATACGATTAACAGCAAAGATTTATGGGTAAATCCATTGACTGTATTGAACCCTTTGAATATGAATATCAACAACGAAAAACTATTTTTCTATGGATTATTGTATGAACAGCTAAAGGATATACCGGTTTGCAAAGATTATCTCGGGAAATTCAGCGGGGAAAAAGAACAACTCGCAATTGAGCTGCAAAAAATCACACAGTTTGTGGTTTATTTAAACAGCACTTACAGATTCGCAGAAGAAAAAGAATTCATCTTTAAATCGGTTGATGATCTGCTGATTTATGTGAAAGAAATTGCGAATAGTATAAATTCATTAATATTCACTTTAAATCGTATCCATATTATTGATATATCCGAAGAGCGGTTTGAATACTGTATTACCTACATTGATATTTATGATGCATTTATAAGAAATGATTTTCAGAGAGCAATCCCTTTATTATTGACTGAATTTGGAAAATACATGGCCGGAGAAGGAAAATATACCAGGTCAATGGCCTTTATTTCCCAAATGGTCACTATAGAGGATCCTGAAGATTTTGAAGCATTACTTCAGGCTTATGCTTTACCAATAGGCAGTTCCTCAATAAAAAGGAATAGTAAAACGAATATTTCCATAAATGGTTATGTCGGTCTGACAGGTGGCAGAGAGATGGCATTGGGCGACATTACTCAATGGCGAACAGATGTGGGATTGGCTGCACCGATTGGTATATCTGTCACGAAATTCAAGGGTAATGTCTCATTCTTTGCCAGTTTCATTGATCTTGGTTCTATTGTAAACCAGAGAATTAATAATGACACTGTTTCTTACAGTAATCTGAAACTTGAGCATTTTTTTACTCCCGGCGCAGGTATTTTTTATAATTTCCCAAAAGCACCGGTCAGTATAGGAGTTCATTTAAACTATATACCTGATCTGCGTACAATTAAGTATGAAAACAACACGGCTGTTGTGACCAATACAAATGTAAGTGTAGTACGTTTTAACATTTCTGCACTGGTTGATATACCGTTTTTTACTCTCTATAACAAAAGCAAAAAGTAGGATATCGTCAATAAGTACAAACCTAAAGACGCCGAAACCGGAACGCTCATACGCTGCTGCTTTCATATCTTCATACCGTTACACCCCCGAGACTACGCCCGGGGCAAGCTGTCGTACCGTCACACTTCCATACCGTCGTACCGTCATACCAAACCTTCTTCAACCCCCTTCAACCCTCTTCAACCTTTTCCTTTGCCTGCCGCCTGATGCCTGACGCCGTATTATTTATTTGACTTTAACGACTCCATGTTGTAAATTTGTTCTTCACCGCAATTTCCTGGGCAAATTCTAAAGGCGGGAGCATCGCAATGAACGGGCAGGCAGCCTGTTGTCAGCCGGGTATTTTGTTTTGTGGATGACGGAACGGGAGTGTAAATTCAGAATAAATATTATAACTTTTTACAGCAAAAATTGAAGTTAAAATGCAGGTAATATTGTTATAAAAACAAGCCAGGTGCAAGTGGTGGCTAAAGTTTTGAACTTGATAACCTGGGGAATATTGATTGCCTTAGGATTACTCTTCGATTATTCTTTATCGTATCTTTTAAACCCAATTGCTTTTCTGGGTTTTGGACTTTCATGCTGTTGGATTAACTCATCAAGATAACTGAAAACTAATTCAATGTTTTTATCATGATTCTTAATTTGCTTCTTGATCTCTTCAATTTCGATTCGGAGATTTAAAGTATCCATAAGAAGTTCCCGTACCTTCGTAAATACTCTCATTATTTGAATATTCATCATTATGGCTCTATCACTTCTTAGCACGCTTGACAACATTGCAACTCCCTGCTCTGTAAAAGCCATTGGAAGGTATCTTGACCCACCCGAACCTGAGGTCACAATTTGTGACCTCAAAATTGTAAACTCTTTATTATTAAGTTCAAACATAAAATCATCAGGGAACCTTTCAATATTCCTACGGACTGCTTGTTTTAAAGCTTTTGTTTCTACCCTGTACAATATTGCAAGATCGTGATCAAGCATAACTTTCTTTCCTCTTATGAGATAAATCTTGCTACTTATGATATCGTCCGGGATTGTTGCAATAGTCTCCTTTTTAGCCATTTGATCAGTGTTAATGACGTAAATGTAACTATAATCTTGAGGTCACAATTTGTGACCAGTTCTTCCTTTTCTGTCTGATTAAGGATAAACATGAAATCAACCTGTGGCCAGTTCCATCAATATATGTTAATTAAAAGTAAAGCAAGACTACATTAACAAAGATACTTAAAATGATGTACTTTGTGATCAAAAACTTTATAGATATTAATTAATTAGGCATCCCGCCGACTCTTTTCTGCCAGCCGTCGCACCGTAATCCCGTCCTTTGTCCGCCGAAGCTTTAGCGTAGGTGGAATACCAGCTCCCCCTCCTTTTTCTGCCGCCTGTCGCCGTATTATTTATTTGACTTTAACGACTCCATGTTGTAAATTTGTTCTTCACCGCAATTTCCGGGCAAATTCTAAAGGCGGGAAGATCTCAATAACTGGGCAGGCAGCTTGTTGTCAGCCGGGTATACTGTTTTGTGGCTGACGGGACGGGAGTGTAAACTAAGGGTGAATAATATAACTTGTTACAGCAAAAATTGAAGTTAAAATGTTGCTTATAATGTACTATACGTAAGTTATCTGCTTTAAACTACAAACACATCCAACCATGAGAAAGAAAACTAAATTCAACGTTCAGAAAGTAATTTTGATTGGGATAGTCATTCAATTAACTTTCTTACCAGACTCCTTCGGACAAACCAAAGCAGAAAAGATTGACGAGTTGATGAAGCGATATAACGAATATGCTCAATTTAATGGGTCTGTCCTTGTTGCAGAAAACGGGAAAGTAATTTTTAAGAAAGGATTTGGATTGGCAAATATGGAATGGGAAGTTCCTAATCAGTCTGACACAAAGCACAGGCTAGGATCAGTAACGAAACAATTCACAGCTATGTTAATACTTCAACTTGTTGAGGAAGGTAAGCTGGATTTAAATGTGCCAATAACAACATATCTTCCTGATTACCCAAAGGAAACAGGGGATATTATTACTATACATCATTTACTGACCCATACCTCGGGTATTCCAAATTTTACATCTTTCCCAGATTATCAAAAAGATTTAAGTATAAATACATATAGCCCGGATGCGTTAATCAAAATCTTTGCAGATTCTTCACTTCAATTTAAACCAGGAGAAAAATTTTCATATAGCAATTCAGGATATATTCTATTGGGTGTTATTATAGAAAAAGTATCCGGCAAACCTTATGAACAAATCTTACGGGAAAATATTTTGAATCCACTTAAAATGAATAATACCGGATATGATCATCACGAAACGATTCTAAATAATAGAGCATCTGGTTATGAAAAGAATGAAGATAAGTATAGAAATGCTGACTATCTAGATATGTCAGTACCTTATTCAGCAGGAGCACTTTATTCAACTGTTGAAGATTTATATCTATGGGATCAGGCATTATATAGTGAGACTCTCCTCCCGTCAAAAACAAGGGATTTGTTATTTAAGCCATATATCAAAGCAATGGGCGCAAGTTACGGTTATGGATGGTTTGTTGGTAAAACACCGCTTGGAAATACTGGTGACAGCGTTATAGTGACAGGTCATCCCGGTGGCATAAACGGATTTAATACGTTCATTCAAAGAATTCCTTCCGATAAACATTTAATAGTGTTATTAAATAATACAGGAGGTGCAGCTTTAGGTGAGATGAACACAGCCATAATGAGTATATTATATGGTACTTCCTATGAAATGCCAAAAAAATCTGTTGCATTCTCTTTGTTGGATGTTATTATTAAGAATGGATTGACTTCAGGACTTGAACATTTCAAAAAGATCAAGAATTCTGAAAATTATTCTCTAAAAGAAAATGAAATGAACAGCGTGGGATATAGTTTGTTAAGTTCCGATAAAGTGGCTGAAGCGATTGAGGTTTTCATACTAAATGTAGAAGCATTTCCGAAATCGGGGAATGTTTACGATAGTTTGGGTGAAGCATATTTAGTGGATGGTAACGAAAAACTTGCCATAGAAAATTATAAGAAATCACTGGAAATGGATCCAACAAATACCAATGCTAAAAACGTCTTAAAGAAGCTTGGAGTAAATTAGATTATACAAAATAATTTACAGCAGCTAATACTGACATTCAATAGGGTCATCACGATTTGCCTGCCGCCTGCCGCCTGACGCCTGTCGCCTGCCGCCTGCCGCCTGATGCCTGACGCCGTATTATTTATTTGACTTTAACGACTCCATGTTGTAAATTTGTTCTTCACCGCAATTTCCGGGGTAATTCTTCAGGCGGGAGCATCTCAATAAACGGGCAGGCAGCTTGTAGTCAGCCGGGTATTTAGTTTTGTGGCTGACGGGACGGGAGTGTAATTTCAATTATTATGGTAACTGGTTTCAGCAAAAGAAGAAGGTTAAATGCATTTAATTATGTACTAAGAATAAATTGGCGGTCCGCACTGCCTGACGAATGATTTTAAGCATCAGACAACATTAGATTATTCCTATGCTAAAAGCACCAAAACCAAAAGACAATAAGTTATGGCGTGATTCTTTTTACCATAAACTGTTTGGTTATAAAGCAGCGAAAGAAGCCGGGAGAGTTCTTAAATTCTTTGAGAAAGAACGACC
>JBFYPG010000064.1:0-16156 GCA_041303415.1 Bacteroidales bacterium | reverse complement strand
TAATTATATTGAGCTTAGACGGGATTTTCCTCATTGGTGCCTACTTCCTGTATCGCAGGTACTCCTGATATTCCTGATCATTTTTTACCAGTTCGATTAGAGCTTCCTTGCTCAGATACTTCTTCCTGCGTGCATATATCTCGCTTTTCAGGTTCATTTTCCGGGCTATCTCCTCGTATGTGCACCCGTCGGCAAACAGCGTCAGTACAAGCTGATTGTCAGGATTCAACTTCTGGAAAGCCCTGCTCACTATTCTTTCAAACATAGGTTCATCCGACTCTTCATGCGCAAGCTCATCAGGAAGATCAATATCAAGTCCCGTGGTCTTTCTTTTTTTCCTGAGATAGGAATTCCATACATTCTTAGCTATTCCGAAAAAGTATCCCTTAAGATCGGATGTGAGTTCAAGTTTCTGGTCACTTATTTGTTTAAAAAGGATGATTATCGTGTCCTGGAAAACATCAGATACATCCTCACCTGTTCCGCTGTTCTTCATAACATAATTCCTGACCATCTGAGAATAATTATCATACAGCCAGTTAAGGGTTTTATCGTCCTGCTTCCTTATACCCTCAATTATATTCTTATCTGAAACCCTCTTAAACAATCCCCGCTTGATAGAATGTAGTGGCAAATATAGTATTTCCGTCTCAGGATACATTTGGTGCATTACCGTCTTTTGAATTTATGGCAGACACAGTTATCTTCTTGTTAAAATATAAATATCTTTACTCAGCATAACAAACCTCAGGAGAAGATATGCCGTTTCCTTTCGTAAAACAGCCTGATGCAATGGATTGCGGTCCGGCTTGCCTTAAAATGGTGTCGGCTTTTTACAGGAAGAGCTTTTCGCTCGAAACGATACGCAGGAAATGCTTTATAACCCGGGAGGGAGTCTCATTTCTCGGCCTATCTGAGGCAGCCGATTCGCTGGGTTTTAAAACGCTTGGTGTTAAAATTCCCCTTGAAATGCTCGAGGAGAAGGTTCCGCTTCCCTGCATTGTGCACTGGCGCCAGCGTCACTTTATTGTTGTCTATAAGATCAGGAAGGGCACTGTATGGGCAGCTGATCCTGCATTCGGCCTGGTCAGATACGACAGGGAAGAATTCATAAAGAACTGGGCATCAACAGTCTCTGACGGTAAACCGGCAGGGCTTGTGCTGATTATGGAACCTTCGCCTGCGCTATATGAAAAGGAAAGCGAACATGAAAGATCTCAGGGTTTCAGGTTCCTCTTCAGGTATTTCCGCCTGTACAACAGGTATTTCTTTCAGCTTATTCTGGGTCTGCTCATAGGCAGCGGCATTCAGCTTATCATACCATTCCTTACACAGTCTATAATAGATATCGGCATCAACAACAGCGACCTGGGGTTCATTTACCTGATTCTCTTTGCCCAGCTTTCACTGGTTATTGGAAGGATGTCGGTCGAATTCATCAGGGGCTGGCTGCTGCTGCATATCGGTACGCGGGTCAATGTGGCGATAATATCCGGGTTTCTTCAGAAACTGATGTCACTTCCGATAGCCTTTTTTGACACCAAGCTTACGGGAGATATCCTTCAGAGAGTTGAAGACAACTCAAGGATCGAGGATTTCCTTACTTCAACCAGCCTCTCAATACTTTTCTCATTCTTTAACCTTGTGGTCTTCGGTATTGTTCTGGCCATCTTCAATATCAGGATACTTGCAATCTTCCTTGCCGGCTCGGTGTTGTATATGCTCTGGGTCTCCCTGTTTATGAAGCAAAGGGCGAAACTAGATCAGCAGAGATTCAAGCAAATGTCAGTCTCGGGCAACAAACTAATAAGCATGGTCAATGGAATGCAGGAGATCAAGCTTACCCAGAGCGAGATAAGCCAGCGCTGGGACTGGGAAAAGATTCAGGCGGCGTTGTTTGGACTCAGGATCAGGTCACTTGGCATAATTCAGTATCAGTCGGCAGGCGCTACATTCCTGAACGAGGTAACCAACCTGCTTATAACCGTTGTTGCTGCTACAGCTGTCCTGAAAGGCGATATGACGCTTGGTGCAATGCTGGCAGTACAGTTCATTATCGGGCAGATGAATGTCCCGGTCAGCCAGGTAATATCATTTTTCAGAATGTCGCAGGATGCCCGAATGAGCCTCGACAGGCTCTCGGAGGTTCACGAAATGAATGACGAGGAGCCTGAGCCGGAATACAAGGTCAGGAAACTGCCCGACAAAAAAGATATTTTTGTGAATAACGTCTCATTCCAGTATGAGGGACCCCATTCGCCCTACGCTCTCAAGGATATAGACCTTTTCATTGAGGAAAGCCGGACAACAGCCATTGTCGGCACCAGCGGCAGCGGAAAGACTACGCTGCTCAAATTGCTGCTTGGATTTTACCAGCCGGTATCAGGAGATATCCTTATAGGTGATACCCGCCTGGCCAACCTCAGCCTGAAAGTGTGGAGGCATAAAACAGGCGCCGTGATGCAGGATGGATTCCTCTTCCCGGAGACTATTGCAGCCAACATCGCACCGGGGATCGATGATGTTGATGAGGATAAAATGGTAAGAGCAGCAGAGGTCGCCAACATCCGTGGATTCATTGAATCACTGCCCCTCGGATATAATACAAAAGTAGGAGCGAATGGGCATGGACTGAGCGAAGGACAGATGCAGCGCCTGCTTATTGCAAGGGTCGTTTATAAAGATCCCGACATCATAATCTTTGATGAAGCAACCAATTCACTCGATGCAAACAACGAGAAAGCCATCGTGGAGAATCTTGCAGGTTTTTTCAGCGGAAAGACTGTCATTATTGTGGCACACAGGCTAAGCACTGTCAGGAACGCCGATAAGATCGTGGTAATGGATAATGGCCGGATAGCAGAAACAGGAACCCATGACACGCTGATAGAGAACCGGGGACCCTATTTTAACCTGGTGAAAAACCAGCTTGAGCTTGGAAAATAAACTCAGGATGAAGAACAGGAAACCTGAAATATTGTACTCTGACCCTGTGAGGGAGATCATTTCAGATCCGCCGAAGAGGATAGTCAGGTGGGGGACAACGCTGATATTCTCCGTTCTGGTACTGCTGGCTCTCCTTTCCTGGCTGATCAAATATCCTGATGTCGTGCCTGCCCCGGTGGAAATAACAACTGTAAATCCGCCTGTAACGCTGGTTAGCAAAATAACAGGGCGTATTAATAGATTATACGTAAAAGATGGTGAAAATGTTTCACCCGGCGAGCTGATTGCCGTGATGGAGACTGCTGCATCAATTGGGGAAATAGAGAAGCTCAAGGCTGTAACGGATACAGTTCAACGACCGGAAAGGCTTCATAATGAGCAGTTTCCGCCGTTATTTGAGCTTGGCGAACTTCAGGAGCAATATGCATCTTTCATGAAAGCACTTGCCGATTACAATACTTATGTGAAAAACGATTTTTATGGCAGTAAAATAAGCTCTGTTTCTGATGAGATCGAAGGGATCGATGAATATATCCGGAGGATTGAAGTGAAGGAAAGGCTTGTTTCCCAAAACCTTCGGATTGAGGAAAACAAATACATGCGCGACTCAACGCTTTATTCAACAAACGTATATTCACAGAGCGACCTGGAAATATCGAGACAGGCATTCATAAAGACAAAGCTCGAGCTTCAGGAGGTGAGGCTTGATAATGCTTCCAGGGTAATTGAGCTTGCTGAAAAAAGGCAGCTCCTTCAGGACTACAGGATAAAACGGCAGGAAGAAAAAGAGAAACTATCTTCCGCGCTTGATGAAACATTCTATAACCTTAAGGCTCAGATTAAGATATGGGAAAATGCTTATCTGCTGGTTTCACCTGTCAGAGGTAAAATTGCATTTACTGAATACTGGAGTGAAAACCAGTCTGTAGCTGCGGACCAGGCAGTTCTTTCTGTTGTGCCTGAAACTGCGGGGGATTATATCGGCCGGATAAACCTTAAGATGCAGAGATCGGGAAAGGTGAAAGAAGGTCAGATGGTAAATATAAAATTAAGCGGGTACCCTTATCTTGAATATGGCATGGTACGTGGCATCGTCAGATCAAAATCACTGGTTCCATCAGGCGATGCGTATGTAATTGAGGTAATACTTCCTGATGGCCTTACCACTCTGTACGGGAAGAGACTCGATTTCACCCAGAAGATGCAGGGCACTGCCGAAATCATAACTGAAGATCTCCGGCTGATTCAGAAGATAATAAATCCGTTCAGGCATCTTGCATCTAAAAGCAGAAACAGCTGATCAATTCTTTTGGTATGGCTCATAATCATCATCCTTCGAACTGGATGAGAATGATGATCCCGTTGCTTTTTTCTGCCCGTATCCGGCTTTATCCTTTTTAATATATTTTTTGTACAGGCTGAATCCAAGTGCAGCAAAGGCAAGTGCAATTAACAAAACTTCTGTTGTACTCATAGAGTCTGATGATTTATCATTTTATCTGCAGTCCAAACTATAGCCTGCATTTTTTTTCAAAGATATTATTAAAGTTTTTAGAGTATTATTAAATATTTCAATATTTTCGTAGTCTGAAAAATCCATGGAGAGCCATGGTGAAGAATGGATTAGAGGCTGAAACAAGAAAGGATTGATTATGATTGAGAAAGATCCGGATGACTCTGTTCGTGAAGAACAATCCGGGGCTGATGAAAAAGCTGCCGGAACTGAGGAGACCACACACGCTGAAAAAGCAGAAGAAAAAGAAGACACAGAAAAAGAAGCAGGAAAAGAAGAGGAAAGTGCGGAGGGTGTCGTTAAAAAAGTCAGGCGAAGATCACGAAAAGCTTATGCAGCAGGGTCGGAAGCTGAAGATTTGAGGGAAGAAAGCGTCCATGAGATGGACGATGTTATTCTTCCTCCGGTCGACTATTCGGGATATTCAAAGAATGAGCTGGTAGATACTCTTGCCCTGATCATTGAAAACAGGCCGCCTGCTGAGATACACGGCGATATTGACCGCATCAAGGCACTCTTCTACAAGAAGCTTAAGCAGGAGTCTGAAGAGAGGAAGAACAAATTCCTGTCAGAAGGCGGTAAGATAGAAGAATACCGCGCATGGGTCGATCCGTCTGAAGCAAGGGTTAAGCACCTGTTGGAGAAATACCGGGAAAGGAAATCAGACTATAACCGGGTCCAGGAATCCGAGAAATACGAGAATCTCAGGAAGAAATACGATATAATTGACAAGATAAAAGAGCTTGTCAACCGTGAGGAATCAATAAACAAGACATTTCACGAATTCCGATACCTTCAGAATGAGTGGCATGCAATAGGCATAGTGCCTCAGAATTCGCTGAAAGACCTGTGGGAGAACTATCACCATCATGTTGAGATCTTCTATGATTACATAAAAATTAACAAGGAACTAAGGGACCTTGACCTGAAAAAGAACCTTGAATCCAAGATCGTGCTGTGCGAAAAAGCCGAAGAGCTTCTTCTTGAACCCAATCCCGTAAATGCTTTCAGGGCTCTCCAGGATTACCATAACCAGTGGCGGGAAATAGGCCCTGTTCCGCAGGAATCGAAAAACGAGATATGGGAAAGGTTCAGGGAGGCTACTTCACAAATCAATAAAAGGCATCACGAGTATTTTGAGAATCAAAAGGATGAACAGCGAAAAAACCTGGAATCCAAGATTGCAATATGCGAGGAGGTTGAAGCACTGAATGCCCTTGAGATAAAAAACTTCAGGGATTTTGATGTGAAGGCTGAAAAAGTCGTTGCTCTTCAGAAGATGTGGAGAACGATAGGGTTTGCTCCGAAAAAGCAGAATAACAGAGTTTATCAGAGATTTCGCGATGCCTGCGATAATTTCTTTGAAAAGAAAAGAACTTTCTATGCTGATAATAAGGAGGTTCAGCTGAATAACCTTCAGATGAAGATCGAACTATGCGTCCAGGCTGAAGCGCTCCAGGAAAGCACCGACTGGAAAGCAGCATCAGATGCCCTTATCAGGCTTCAGAAAGAATGGAAGGAAGTAGGGCCTGTTCCGAGAAAACAATCGGAAAAATGCTGGAAACGTTTCAGGAAAGCATGCGACCATTTCTTCAACAGGAAAACCCAGTTCTTTGCCGAGCTTGATACTTCATATGAAGATAACCTTAAAGCTAAAACAGCAGTTATTGAGGAGCTTGAGGGCTTTGAACCCGGTATCGACGTGCAGGCAGCCTTCGATCGGCTTAAGGAGCTTCAGAAGAAATGGACAGATATAGGATTCGTTCCTTTCAATATGAAGGACGAAATAACCAACCGCTACAGGAACGCGCTAAACAAGGAGTTCGACAAACTCAAGATAGGAGACGAAGATAAAAGTATCCTTAAATACAAAACCAAGCTCGATAGCCTGAAGACAAATCCAAAAGCCTCCAGAAAAGTCAGAAATGAACGCGACAAATTTGTCACTAAGATAAAACAGCTTGAAGGCGACATCGTACTGTGGGAAAATAATATTGGCTTTTTCGCAAAATCAAAGAACGCAGATACAATGATCCGTGAAGTGGAAGATAAGATCGATCAGGCAAAGAAGATGATAAAGACTCTTGAGGAAAAGGTCAAAATGATCGATCAGTCGGGTCTCGATGAATGATTTGTATTCACTTAATATTAACCTCTTTTTAAATTGAGAGACGTTAAATATGTATTCATTACAGGCGGAGTAACCTCTTCACTCGGTAAAGGGACTCTTTCTGCCTCGCTTGCAAAACTGCTGCAGGCAAGGGGATATTCCGTGACAATACAGAAGCTTGATCCATATATCAATGTAGATCCCGGCACCCTGAACCCCTATGAACACGGTGAATGCTATGTTACACTCGATGGAGCTGAGACCGACCTTGACCTCGGCCATTATGAGAGGTTCCTGAATGTGCCCACGGGAAAAGCAAATAATGTTACCACCGGGCAGATTTACCAGACTGTTATTGAAAAAGAGCGGAAAGGCGATTACCTCGGGAAAACAGTTCAGATAATTCCCCATATTACCGACGAGATAAAACGAAGGATAAAACTGGTAAGTGCCGGAAAGAAATTTGAGATCGTGCTGACCGAGATCGGGGGCACTGTCGGCGATATAGAATCACTGCCTTATATTGAATCTGTCCGCCAGCTTAAATGGGAACTCGGAGCACAGAACTGCATAGTCATCCACCTTACTCTTGTGCCTTACCTCTCGACAACCGGAGAACTGAAAACCAAACCTACACAACATTCGGTAAAAATGCTTCTCGAGGAAGGTATCCAGCCCGATATCCTGGTGCTCAGGACCGACAGGAGCCTGAATGAGGGACTGAAGCGCAAGGTTGCACTCTTCTGCAACGTGGAGGAGAAGGCTGTGATCGAATCGGTCGATGTTTCAACGATATATGAGGTGCCTCTGAAAATGCAGGAGGAAAAGCTTGATGAGATCGTTCTGTCCAAACTCGGCCTCTCCCTTCAGAAAGATCCGGATCTGGACGACTGGAAGGAATTCCTCCGGCATCTCAAAAATCCGAAACACTCGATCAGAATAGGCCTTGTTGGCAAATATGTCGAGCTGGCTGATGCATACAAATCAATTTCAGAAGCTTTCATTCATGCCGGATCAACCAACGAATGCAAAGTCAATATTGACTTTATCCAGTCGGAGGATATAAATGAAAATAACGCAGCCGAAAGGTTCAGCAAGCTTGACGGAATACTTGTTGCCCCGGGTTTTGGAATAAGGGGTGTTGAAGGCAAGATTGCTGCTGCGCGATATGCCCGCGAAAATAACGTCCCATACCTGGGTATATGCCTCGGAATGCAGTGTGCGGTCATTGAATTCGCAAGGCACGTCCTTAAACTAGAAGGTGCACATTCAACCGAGATGAACCATAAAACAATCCATCCGGTGATTGACCTGATGGAGGAGCAGAAAAGCGTTGTCAATAAGGGCGGAACAATGAGGCTTGGCGGCTATAAGTGCGTAATCAGCAAAGACTCAAAAAGCTATGAGGCATATGGAAAAACCGAAGTGGTGGAGAGACACCGCCACAGATATGAATTTAACGACAGATATATTGATCTGTACAGGGAGCACGGGATGGTGGCAGCTGGAACCAACCCTGAATCTGGCCTGGTGGAGATAATGGAAATAGCTGACCATAAATGGTTCGTGGGTGTTCAGTTCCACCCCGAATACAGCAGTACTGTTATCAGCCCGCATCCTCTTTTTGTACAGTTCATTAAAGCATGCATAAAATAAGCGGAGTTAAAGAGCATGATGGATAAAAATACCATAATAGGCATTATACTGATCATTGCGATCTTCATCGGATCAAGCATGATAAATAGTGCCCGTCTGAAAAAAGGATATGAGAAAGCAGTCGTTGCAGCCGAAGCTGAAGTGGCAGATGGCAACCTTGAAAGGGCAAGAACCCAATATGTCAATGCCCTCAGGTTTAAGCCAAATCACCCCGATGTGCTGAAAAAACTGAATGAGCTTAACATAGAGCTCGGTATTACACCTGAGGAGACCGCAGAGGATACATCAACTGTTAGCGAGGAGACAAAACAGGCAGTTCCGGCCGTGCCTGTTCCTTCTGCTGCTCCGGGAGGACTTGAATACGGCCCATTCAGTGAGGCGGCAGCCGGAGAAGAAGGCTTCATAACACTCGAGAACGATAAAGTTGAGCTGAAGATCGCTTTCAGGGGCGGCAGGGTATATTCTGCGCGCCTGAAGGAATATACAACACACGATTCATTGCCTCTGATACTCTTCTCGGGCGACTCAACAAACTTCGGATTCAACTTCTTTACTTCTGACAATAAGGCTGTCATCACCAATAATCTTTATTTCAAGCCTGCTTCAGATGCACGATACTTTAATGCTGAGTCAGAGCAGCAAAGCGTGATATTGAGGCTTCCTGCCGGCGAAGACCGGTACATTGAATATAAATATACCCTGGCTCCTGAAAAGTACAGCGTTGACTTTGATGTCAAATTCAGAAACCTGACTGGGATCTTGCCGGCAAACCAGAATAGTATCACACTCGACTGGAGGATGTTCATTCCGCAACAGGAAAAGGGCAGGCAGAATGAAGAGAATTACACTACCATCAGATATAAATATTACCAGGATGAGGTTGATGGTATGAGGCTTCGGTCAAACAAGGAAGTTGAGGAGGTTGACCTTACCACAAAGCTCAGCTGGGTTGCTTTTGTGGATCAGTTCTTTTCTTCTGTTCTCATCACAGATGACTTCTTTCTGAACGGTTATGTGACTTCAACCAAGACGCTGACATCAGAAAAATATATCCGTTATTATACTGCTGAAGTGGGCGTTCCTTTTACCCCCGGACCGGAAACGGATATCGGAATGAGACTTTACTTTGGTCCCAATCATATTTCAACGCTCAGGAAAGAAGGTATGGAACTCGATAAAATAATATTCCTGGGCAAGAATATAATCGGATGGATAAACCGCTTTGTTATCATTCCGGTCTTCAACTGGCTTGAAAGATTTATCGGAAGCTATGGTATCATAATTCTTATTCTGACCCTTCTTATCAAGCTCGTTTTGTTCCCGCTTACGTTCAAGTCATACCAGTCGCAGGCTAAAATGTCAGTATTAAAACCGCTTGTTGATGAACTGGGCAAGAAGTTCCCGAAGAAGGAAGATGCAATGAAAAAGCAGCAGGCGACTATGGATCTGTACAAAAAAGCAGGGATAAACCCCATGGGTGGATGCCTTCCTACACTTCTGCAGTTCCCGATCCTGTTTGCAATGTTCAGGTTCTTCCCGGTATCGATTGAGTTGAGGCAGGAGGCATTTCTCTGGGCAACCGACTTGTCGACCTATGATTCGATCCTTCAGCTGCCCTTTACCATTCCGATGTATGGCGACCATGTCAGCCTCTTCACCCTCCTTATGACAGCCTCATCGCTTTTAACGATGAAGATGTCGGGTTCAACGGCCGGATCTGATCAGCCCGGGATGAAGATCATGATGTGGATGATGCCGATAATGTTCATGTTCCTGCTGAATCAGTGGTCGTCAGGCCTGACATATTATTATTTCCTGGCAAACATGATCACCTGGCTGCAGAACATAATATCAAAAAGGTTCATAAACCAGGAAAAGGTATTGGCCACTCTTGAGGAAAACCGAAAAAAGCCGGTGAAGAAGTCTAGATGGCAGCAGCGCCTCGAGGAAGCTGCCAAAGCAAGGGGCTTAAATCCTCCGAGGAGATAGTTTAGCCATTCAGAATATTCCTTTTTTGTTAAAAAACATTAATTTTAGGAGCACAATAAGAAAATCATATATATTGCGCTTCTCATATTACGGGGAAATGGGGAAAAAGTTTAAAAACAAGGATTTAGCTGCTAAATTAGGAGTATCCGGTACTCTTGTGTCGCTTGTTTTAAATAACAAGGCTGATCAGCATGGAATAAGAAAAGACACGCAGGAAAAGGTTCTTGCGCTGGCGAAACAGATGGGCTATTTTTTATCTCTTGAAGAGAGCAGCGCTATTTCGCCGGTTGAAGAGAAGCCGGGGGTTATCGGAATGATAGTGCCGTCAATGAGCGATCCGTTCGTTGCAGGCATCACTCCTTACCTGCAGAAAGCTTTTGCAAGCATAGGTGTTGGTTTCTCAATAATCACCAGGGACCCCGATGATCAGCGGTTTGACAGGCTTGCAGCTGCTTTCAGAAAATTTTTCAGCGGGATGATTCTTGTAGGTGACGTCGCCGACGATGTGACAGTGCGCAATCTCCGTTCAACAGATTATCCATTCATCCTGCTCGAGAAGATGTCTAAAACATTGAGGTTAAATACAATATGCACTGATTATGCTGCCGGAGCCAGGTTGGTTGTTAACCATATTGCCAAACTGGGCTACCTGAATGTAGTTATTGTTGCTGATAAAAGATCATTGAGGGCCGACAGGAGCAGCCTTGAAGCCATGGAAGATGCCCTGGCCCGGGTTCAGAATTTAAATAAGCCTGCTTTACTGGAGTTCGATATTGCATACAACGGGAGTGATACTGATCTTACCCAGCTTGAGAAATTCCTCAGACCACCCTACAGAGCTGATGTGATCATTTCAATGAACTCTTCTCTTGTTTATCCGCTTATGGCTCATATGAACCGGCGAAAACTGCGGGTTCCGCAGGACATTGCCATTATCTCCATGGAGGATGGGATAGGATTTGACCTCATGCTTTCGCCGGTTACCAGCCTCAGAAAACCACTGCCGGGGATGGCAATGAAAGTGGCTAATATGATCTGGTCGGAAGTGAAGAACTCCGGGAAGGGTAAGTTCAAGCGCCAGGTCAATATTACTCCGGAACTCGTGGTAAGAAATTCCTGTGGAACAATTTAGGCGATACATAAATTATATGAAATATTTGAATTTTGCCCTGATTGGCTTTATTTTAGTCACGGCCTCAGGCTGCTTTGATGATCACCTGATAAGCGAGACAGGCTTCAGGGAAAAGGTAAATGCCTCCTTTTCCGAAACTCAGGTAATAGCCGGTAAAAGAAGCGAACAGCTGTTTGCCGTGTTCCGGAACGATCTTACTACCAGGCAGATCGAAGCTTTGAAATTCCTTTATGCATATATGCCGCTGAACGACCTGGCAGACTATACCGGGGAGTTTTTTCTTGCAAATGCTGATTTGTCGCTGAAGGCCAGGGATGAAGCACCCTGGGGGAGATCGGTGCCCGAAGATATATTCCTTCATTATGTTCTTCCGGTAAGGGTCAACAACGAAAACCTCGATTCATTCAGGATCGTCTGCTATGATGAGATAATGACCCGGATAAGGGATAAAAGAAACCTTGTGGATGCGGCGCTGGAAATAAACCACTGGTGTCATGAAAAGGTTACCTATCAGGCATCAGATTCCAGGACATCTGCTCCTTTGAGCACGATGCTCTCTGCGCGAGGCAGATGCGGGGAGGAATCAACTTTTACTGTTGCCGCCCTTCGCACTGCCGGGATACCGGCACGTCAGGTCTATACACCCAGATGGGCTCACACCGACGACAACCATGCATGGGTTGAGATATGGGATAATGGAAAGTGGTATTATATGGGCGCATGCGAGCCGGAACCTGTTATTGACAGAGGATGGTTCACTGAGCCGGCCAGGCGCGCAATGCTTGTCCATACAAAAGCGTTTGGTCACTATCATGGCGATGAAATTGTTATGAACCGGCACGAAAAATATGCAGAGATTAACACCCTGCCCAAATATGCTGTTACCAGACAAATATATGTAAAGACCATTGATCAGGAGGGTAAACCGGTAAGGAACGCAATAGTAGAATACCAGCTATATAACTATGCTGAATTCTACCCTTTGGCAGCCGTTCCCACGGATGATAATGGCGTGAGCACGTTCATAACAGGCCTTGGAGACCTGCTGGTGTGGGGCAGGAGTGAAGATAATTTTGATTTCAGGAAAATATCCGTTCAGGCTGTTGATACTGTTATGCTTACGCTTGGCTCGAACCATGAGCCCCGGAACATCGATATTGATCTTGAAGTACCTTTGGCGCGATCCCCGCTGCCTGCTCCTTCTGCGGAGCTCTCTGAGGCCAACAAAAAACGTATCGAGACAGAAAATGCCGTACGCAATAAATACATCGGCTCATGGATAAGCACAGAGGAAACTGCAGAATTCAGCAGACAGTTCGGAAAAGACAGCAGCCGTGTTACCCGGATAATCAAAAAAAGCATGGGCAACTACGGAAGCATTATGAAATTCCTGGAACAAACATCCGATACACTTTGGCCTCTGGCAGTTTCACTCCTTGAAGTTGTCGCCGAAAAGGACCTCAGGGACACACGGGAGAACATCCTTGACGACCATCTTTCTTTTTCGGTGCCGTATTTCAGGAATTCCGTAAATGATTCACTTTTTATTCAGTATATCATGAATCCGCGCATCTCAAATGAGATTCTGACGTCATGGCGAAATCATTTTCTGATGAAGCTTCCTGAGGAGCTTAAAAGCGCTGCTCCTGATTCACCGCATATGATAACCGAATGGTTCAACGACAGTATTGTCATAGATGACTTTAATAATTACTCGAAGACAGCTCTTACCCCAATTGGAGTCAGCGAGCTGAAAATCTCTGATTCCAGGTCACGCTCCATCTGCTTTGTGGCGGTCTGCCGGAGTCTTGGGCTCCCGGCCAGGCTTGAACCGGGCAGCCTCGTACCTCAGTACTGGTACAATGCCTCATGGCAGGATGTATATTTCTCTGATCAGAAACAACCCGGGACACAGAAAGGTTACATCAGGTTCAGTTCAGATGATACAAATCCTGTTCCGGAATATTACACTCATTTCACGATCGCTCGGTTCAGTAACGGACGCTATAATACCCTGGAGTATGATTTCAACAGGCGTGTCAATACGTTCAGCGAAGAGTTGCAGCTTGACCCCGGCCACTATATGATGGTAACAGGCAACAGGAGAAGTGATGGAAGGATCCTTACCGGCATCACTTTCTTTGATCTCACGGAAGGTGAGCACAGGAAAATTAACGTTAAGCTAAGAAAAGATCTTTCACCGCCGGAGATCTTAGGTAATATCGATATGGAAAAAGTACTCTCATTTCTGCCCGCCGGATCACCTGCAGATAAGGGAGTCGCAATTGTATGGATTGATCCTCTGACTGAACCTGCAAAGCATATCCTTAACGATCTTCCGCTTCTGAAGAATGAACTGGATGCCAGCAAAATACAGTTTGTTTTTATTTCGGAATCTCCGGTTGAAAACAAGGAGATGCTTCCTGAGAATGCACTTTTTTTCAGCACCGGTGATCATCCGCCCGACGATCTGATATCATTACCCACCCGGGATTTCGGCACGCCTCTGCTGATCGTAGCCGATGATAGGGGCAGTATCCTCTTAATTTCCGAAGGCTACAGGATCGGCATCGGCGAACAAATACTCAAAGCAACCAATTACCAGCAACCAGCAACCAGCAACTAGCAACCTGTTAATATCTCAAACAGTTATTAACTTCCTCTTGTCATATAATTAATATATCTTTGAACTGTAATTGGTGTTGCACTGAATTTAAATCAGTGTGATGAAAAGGGAATGCGGTGTGAATCCGCAACAGTACCCGCTGCTGTGATGCCCGATCCCGCCTCAGGCGGGATGATGGTCTTGTGATAACCTGCCACTGTTCCGGGCACCCGGGATGGGAAGGCTTCACAGGGCCGGGACAAGTCAGAAGACCTGCCAGACAAACCATATTCAAGGCTTTCGGGAAGTAAGGCTCAGTTTCACAGTTGATTCAATTCCTGTCCTGCTGAAATCCCTGAATAAGGCTGAAAGTTAAGACAGAGTTGAATGATCAGGCTTAAAGAACACAGATGCTTATTGAGAAACCTGCTGATTGCAGGTCTCCTGTTATTGACATTCCCATCTCTTTGTCAGCCTCTGATTATTAATGATACCATCAGGATAAAGGAGGTGGTGATAAGCAGCAGGCCGGTCACTTCCGACCTGCCAGGTTTTACAAGTGCAGACCTTGATACAATTCTACTGGAAAAAATTGGTGCCGCCTCTCTGGCTGATCTTCTGACAATGAGCTCCCGGCTCTTTATAAAGAGCTATGGATCAGGAGGAGCTGCCACCTCCTCCATGCGGGGCACAGGAGCATCTCATACCTCTGTCTCATGGAACGGGATCAATATCAGCAATCCGATGCTGGGGCAAACCGACTTCTCCCTGATCAATGCGGGCATGATCGATAATGTCAGGATAAGCATGGGGGGATCATCGGCCGCAACCGGGAACGGAGCCATCGGCGGAATGATAAACCTTGAAAACAGGCCTGACTGGCAGAATGGGACCATACTGACTATTAACCCGGGAGCAGGAAGCTTTGGAAGGTTCTTCACCATTGCCGGCCTGCAGACCGGTAACAGCCGCCTGCAATCCGTAACCAGGGCTGGCTATGATATCGCTGAAAATGATTACCCTTACCTGAATACCGTAACCTCCTCAGAGCCGGTGATGGAAACCAGGAGTAACAGCAAGTTTAAACGGAGGGATTTTCTGCAGGAGATCTATCGGAAAGGTGACAGGGATCTGTTTTCAGCCCGCATCTGGTATCAGTCAGCTGACAGGAACCTTCCCGGTTCAATGCTTATCCAGTCAGGCGCTGAAGGTGAAAAACAGTATGACGAATCATTACGGAGCATGTTCAGCTATGAATCTGACAAGAGAGTGGCCGGCTATTTTATTAAAGGTGCCTGGATATTCAACAGGCTTGATTACTCAAACCCGCAGGTTTCAATCGAATCGGTGAACTGTTCAAATTCCTTTATTCTGAAGGGAGGATTTGAACGGAAAATACTGAAAGGCACAACGCTCAGGGTATTTATAAATGAAGAACTGAATCTTGTCAGATCAAACAATTACGGTCAGAATGCCGCAGGCAGTAACGCTTCTCTTACTGTCGTCGCAGAGCGCAAGGCAGGCAACAGGCTGGGTGCATCATTGCTCATCAGGGAAACGCTGGATAACACGAAGCTCCTCATTCCTGATTTTTCAGCGGGTGCAGAGTTCAGGGTTTTCCCGGGAGAAGATCATTTCCTGCGTTCGGGCATTTCAAGGACTTCCAGGATCCCTTCAATGAACGACCGCTGGTGGTACCCCGGCGGGAACAGCGAACTCAGGAATGAATATGCATATATGATCGATCTTGGATACAAAATATATCATGAACTTTCATCCACATTAAAGCTTAATACTGAAACAGGATTCTTCAGAAACATTATAAAAGATATGATACAATGGCATCCGGGAGAATATTCATACTGGACCGCAGACAACCTTAGAAAAATAAACACATCAGGGTTTGAGTCTTCGCTTTCACTTGCATACAGCGTTCATACTTTAAAAATTGTCGCGAATGCAGGCTATACATATACCAGGGCTGTATCAGCAGATGAAGATACCGAGCCTTCAGCAGGGACCCAGCTGATGTATATTCCTGAACACCAGGCTGAAGGAACGTTGTACGCAGAATCAGGAAGCTTTTACTCCCTGTGGATCAGCTCTTTTAACGGTCGCAGATATATTACAGCGGATAATTCCGTTTACCTGCCCGGTTACAGTGTCTGCAGCATTGTATGGGGTGCAATGCTGCCGTTTAATCAT
>JBFYPG010000063.1:0-20054 GCA_041303415.1 Bacteroidales bacterium | reverse complement strand
AATAATTCAGCTACTGCTTCTTTATCCTTCAGATAGCCGAATGCCACTCTCCTGGAGTGGGTTGAATCTTCCTTCGATTTAGTTATGAGGGGTTCAACGTATGTCTTCAACGCTTTCGCCTTGGGTACGGTGGTCCTGATCCTCTTATGAAGAATAAGGGAAGTGGCCATGTTAGCCATCATTGCCTTTCTGTGTGAGCTCGTTCTCCCTAAATGATTTATAACTTTTGAATGTCGCATTGCTATTTATCCTCAAACAGTTTCAAATTAATCTTTATCAAGCTTATACTTGGTTACATCCATCCCGAATGAAAGGTTCATGGATTCAAGAAGCTCATCAAGCTCAGTGAGTGATTTCTTTCCAAAATTCCTGAATTTGAGAAGGTCATTTTTATTGAACTTGACAAGATCTCCAAGTGTTTCAACTTCAGCTGCCTTAAGACAGTTGAGCGCCCTTACCGACAGGTCGAGGTCGATGAGCTTTGTCTTCAGGAGCTGTCTCATATGGAGCACTTCCTCATCAAATTCCTCATTTGCCAGCTTGTCGTCCGAATCGAGGGTTATCTTCTCATCGGAGAAGAGAAGGAAGTGATAAATGAGTATTTTGGCAGCTTCCTTAAGCGCGTCTTTCGGATGAATTGAACCGTCAGTCTCTATCTCAAAGAGAAGCTTTTCGTAGTCGGTCTTCTGCTCAACACGGAAGTTCTCAACCGAGTACCTGACGTTCCTGATAGGTGTGAATATTGAATCGATGGCTATAATCCCGAACTCAGCATCAGCCGGCTCATTCTCTTCAGCAGGGACATATCCGCGGCCTTTTGAGATATTAAGTTCTATCTGAACCTTGGTCCCGGGTTCCATCCTGAAGATCACATGGTCAGGGTTAAGAACCTCAAAATTGCTCAGGGCATTGTTCAGGTTTCCTGCCTTGAAAACTTCCTGATTATGGATCTTAACAGTAACTTTCTCATTATCAACATCATCCACTATTCTTTTGAACCTTATCTGTTTCAGGTTCAGGATGACTTCAGTAACATCCTCCATCACACCTTTAATGGTGGAGAATTCATGGTCGACGCCATCGATCTTGACTGTGGTTACGGCAAAACCTTCGAGAGATGAGAGAAGTATCCTTCTCAGGGCATTTCCCACTGTAATGCCATAGCCAGGTTCAAGAGGACGGAACTCGAATTTTCCGAGTTTGTCATCTGCTTCCAGCATTATTACTTTGTCGGGCTTCTGGAATGATAATATGGCCATAGAATTTATCTTAAATAATTACTTTGAATACAATTCAACTATCAGTTGTTCCTTTATATCTTCAGGAATATCAGAACGTTCCGGCATATTCATGAATTTGCCAGCCATCTGGGCATCATCCCATTCAAGCCACGGAAGCTTTGAAGTTCTCCTGGTTGTCAGAGAATCGACGATCGTTTCGAGCGATTTTGATTTTTCACGGACACCGATAATATCTCCGGGCCTGAGCTGATATGAAGGGATGTTAACCACTTCGCCATTGACTGTAATATGACGATGTGAGACCAGCTGCCTTGCACTGGCTCTCGTGGGAGCAACGCCAAGGCGGTAAACAGTATTATCGAGGCGTGCCTCGAGGAGCTGAAGGAGAACCGAGCCGGTAACACCCTTTGCTCTTGAAGCCTTTTCGAAAGTGTTGCGGAACTGACGCTCAAGAACACCATAGGTATACTTGGCTTTCTGCTTTTCCCTGAGCTGGATGCCGTATTCCGAGGTCTTCTTTCTCTTCTTCATCATCCCGTGCTGTCCCGGAGGAAAATTCTTTCTGTCCAGGTTTTTATCGGGACCAAAAATTGCCTCTCCGAATTTTCTAGCGACTCTTGATTTTGGGCCGGTATATCTTGCCATTTTCTTTTAAAATATTTGAATTTACTTATTTTATTATTTCGGATTTCGTCCCGATTTATCGGGACGAAATCCGCAATTCCATTAAACTCTTCTTCTTCCGGGAGCCCGGCAGCCGTTATGCGGCATTGGGGTAACGTCAACTATCTCTGTAACTTCGATGCCTGTACCGGCAATAGCCCTGATAGCTGATTCACGTCCTGATCCCGGTCCCTTTACAAAAACCTTAACTTTTCTCAATCCAAGATCATAAGCTACTTTACTGCATTCTTCCGATGCCATCTGTGCGGCATAGGGAGTGTTCTTCTTTGATCCCTTAAATCCCATTTTTCCGGCAGATGCCCATGAAATGACCTGTCCTGAATTATTGGTCAGTGTTACAATTATGTTATTGAATGATGAGTGAACATGAGCCTGACCTGACGTTTCTACCTTTACAAGCCTCTTCTTCAATGCTCCGGTTTTCTTTGCCATATTCTATTTATTTAGTAGCTTTTTTCTTGTTTGCAACAGTTTTCTTCCTGCCTTTGCGTGTTCTGGCATTGTTCTTCGTGCTCTGGCCGCGGACGGGAAGACCGATTCTGTGGCGGACACCCCGGTAACAGCCGATATCCATAAGTCTTTTTATGTTGAGCTGTGTTTCTGAACGGAGCTCTCCCTCAAGCTTATATTTATCGTTAAGGATGCGGCGGATGGTATTGATCTGTTCATCTGTCCATTCCTCAACCTTTGTGTTCCTGTCAACACCTGCCTCATCCAGGACTTTCTGGGCGGTGCTTCTCCCGACGCCAAATATGTATGTCAGGCCAATCTCGCCTCTTTTATGTCTTGGTAAATCTACCCCAACAATACGTGCCATAATTATCTTTTCTTAAATAGTTTGCAAAATTAATCAAATTATCCCTGTCTCTGTTTGTACTTGGGATTTTTCTTGTTGATAACATAAATGCGGCCTTTCCTCCTGACTATCTTGCAGTCGGCGCTTCGCTTTTTTACAGATGCTCTTACTTTCATTATCGTAATGTTTCTTATTTATATCTGAATGTAATTCTTCCTTTTGTCAGATCATACGGCGACATTTCCACCTTGACCTTGTCACCTGGCAGTATTTTTATATAGTGCATCCTCATCTTTCCTGAGATATGCGCTGTTATCACATGCCCGTTTTCAAGTTCAACCCTGAACATAGCATTTGAAAGGGCTTCAATGATAGTTCCATCCTGCTCAATTGATGGTTGCTTAGCCATATGATTACATTTTATTTAATACTTCCTCAATAAAATCAAATGTTGTTAAAACGTCTGCCTTCCCTTTATTGACTGCCACGGCGTATTCAAAATGTGCCGAAGGTTTGCCGTCAGCCGTCTTCACTGTCCATCCGTCCATCATCTGGACTGTCTCCTTCGCTCCCATGTTTATCATAGGCTCGATGCATATTACCAGCCCCTTTTCCATTTTGGGGCCGCTTCCCTTCCTGCCAAAATTAGGCACCTCTGGGGGTTCATGGAGCTTCTTTCCGATGCCATGGCCTACGAGTTCGCGCACTACCGAGAATCCGCCGCTTTCGGCTTTGGTCTGAACAGCCGATGAGATATCTCCGATCCTGTTTCCACTCACAGCTGCCTTTACGCCTTCATGCAATGCTGCCCTGGTGAATTCAAGCAGCTGTTTCACCCCGTCGTTTATCTCTCCCACCGCGAAGGTATAGGCACTGTCGCCGTACCACTCATTGAGTATCACACCGCAGTCGACTGAAATGATGTCTCCATCTCTCAGTTCATACCCGGAAGGTATACCGTGAACAACCTCATCATTGACAGATGTACAGAGGGTTTTCGGAAAACCTCCATATCCCAGGAATGCCGGAACCGCTCCATTGTCGCGGATGAATTCCTCGGCAATCTTATCGAGATAAAGAGTGGTAACTCCGGGCTCAATGTAGCGCGCAATTTCTGCAAGTGTCCTTGACACAAGTAAATTGCTCTCCTTCAACAACCCGACCTCTTCATCAGTCTTTAAATACAACATCAAAGAACGTTAAACTATTTAAATTGATGTCACAGCACCCGACCTGCCTTTAACGCGCCCCGACTTCATAAGTCCGTCATAATGACGCATCAGCAGGTGGCTTTCGATCTGCTGCAGGGTGTCAAGGACAACTCCCACAAGGATCAGAAGCGATGTTCCACCATAAAACTGTGCAAACTGAGGCGTAATGCGCGCCTGTACAGCTATCGCTGGAAGAACGGCAATTATTGCCAGGAATATTGATCCCGGCAGTGTGATTCTCGACATGATCATGTCAAAGAAATCAACCGTTTTTCTACCCGGCTTGATACCCGGTATAAAGCCTCCGTTTTTCTTCATATCCTCAGCCATCTGAACCGGGTTGATGGTAACGGCCGTATAGAAATATGTAAATGCGATGATCAGGATGGCTGTTACCAGGTTATACCAGAAGCCGTACATATTTGAGAATGCCACCACGAACCCGGAAGCTGATTCAGCATAGCCGGCAATGATTATCGGGAGCATCATGATAGCCTGTGCAAATATTATCGGCATAACTCCTGCCGCATTCACTTTCAGCGGGATATACTGACGCACGCCTCCGTACTGCTTGTTCCCGACGATCCTCCTGGCATACTGCACCGGCACCCTGCGTGTTCCCTGAACAAGCAGGATGGTTCCGAGCACAACAACGAAGAGCAACACTATTTCAACTATCAGCGCAACCGCACCGCCGGCTCCGTTCATCCTTGTACCTGCCTCAAAAATAAAGTTGGCAGGCATTCTGGCCACGATTCCGATCATAATGATAAGTGAAATTCCGTTGCCTATGCCCTTGTCGGTGATCTTCTCGCCGAGCCACATCACGAACATGGTTCCTGCCGTAAGGATGATCACTGAAGAGATCTGAAAGAAGGTACCTTTAATTATAAATGCTGAATCGGGAAGCTGGGCATTAAGGTTAACAAGGTATGTTGGAGCCTGAAGGATCAGTATCAGTACGGTAAGGTACCTTGTATACTGGTTCATTTTGCGCCTTCCGCTCTCGCCTTCTTTCTGAAGTTTCTGGAAATAAGGAAAAACTATCCCGAGTAACTGAACAACGATCGATGCCGATATATATGGCATTATTCCCAGTGCAAAAATGGAAGCCTGCGAAAATGCTCCGCCTGAAAACATATCAAGCAGTCCCATTATACCTGAGGATGTCTGGCTCTGGAGTCCCTGAAGCTGCGAAGGATCAATTCCGGGAAGGGTAACATACTTACCCAGTCTGTAAAGGAGGATGATTCCCAGGGTATACAGTATCCTTGCGCGAAGATCTTCAATCTTCCAGATATTCTTTAATGTATTGATCAGTCTCATTGGATCAGAGTTTTACAACGGTTCCGTTTTTGGCTTCAATTGCAGCTGCAGCAGATTTGCTGAAAGCATGCGCATGAACCTCAAGCTTCTTTTCGAGGGTTCCCTTGCCAAGTATCTTCACCAGTGCATTTTTGGAGATCAGTCCTGCTGCTGCCAGCACTACCGGATCAATTTTATCGAGTTTATTGTTTTCGGCCAGGAGCTGAAGCGTACCTAAGTTAATGCCTTTATATTCCCTGCGATTTACATTCTTGAAACCGAATTTAGGAACACGTCTCTGAAGAGGCATCTGGCCTCCTTCAAATCCGATCTTCTTGCTGTATCCGGATCTGGATTTTGCGCCTTTATGGCCTCTGGTGGAAGTTCCTCCTTTTCCAGATCCCTGTCCGCGGCCTAAGCGTTTGTTCCTTTTCACCGATCCCTTTGCAGGTTTTAAGTTACTCAAATCCATGACTTAATTCTGAATATATTGTTTATACCTTAAATATTTTCAACTTTCACCAGGTGTCTGATCTTATTCACCATTCCCATTATCTGCGGGGTGGCTTCATGTTCAACACTATGGTTCAATTTACGGATGCCGAGGGCATCGAGAGTTCTTTTCTGCCTTTCCGGTTTGCCGTTCCTGCTTTTAATCTGGGTAATACGAATTTTTGCCATCGCATTATAATTACTAACCGTTAAATACTTTTTCCATTTTAATTCCCCTGTGCTCTGCTATCGAAAATGCATCTCGTATTTCGAGAAGCGCGGCGAATGTGGCTTTAACGAGGTTATGGGGGTTTGAAGAGCCCTTTGATTTTGCAAGCACGTTTCTCACTCCGACGCTTTCAAGCACGGCACGCATGGCACCGCCAGCCTTTACGCCTGTACCTTCAGATGCCGGCTTGATGAACACTTTTGCACCGCCGAATTTCGCTACCTGTTCGTGAGGTATAGTACCATTTATAACAGGCACCTTGATAAGGTTCTTCTTGGCATCCTCAATGCCCTTTGCAATTGCTGTTGTCACCTCGCTTGCCTTGCCGAGTCCGTGTCCGACGATACCGTCTTCATTTCCGACAACCACTATTGCCGAGAAGCTGAATGTGCGTCCGCCCTTTGTAACTTTTGTAACTCTCTGGATGCTGACAAGTCTGTCCTTTAGTTCCAGGTCGCTGGTTTTTACTTTTCTAATGCCGTCTGCCATAATCAGTTAAAATTTTAATCCGCCTTCGCGGGCTGCATCTGCCAATGATTTTACTCTTCCGTGATATTTGTAGCCGCTTCTGTCGAAGACTACCTTTTCAATACCTTTTTCCCTGCACTTCGAAGCAAGCAGTTTGCCTACAAGCTTAGCCTGTTCGGTTTTCTTTATACTCTTTGCCGAAGCAACTTCTTTCTCCTTCGAAGATGCCGACAGCAGGGTAACTTTCTTCAGGTCATCAATGACCTGTGCGTATATCTGCTTGTTGCTGCGGAATACTGCCACTCTTGGAATTTCAGCATCTCCGCTTATCTTGTTCCGGATCCTTTTTCTGATCCTGGTTCTTTTTTCCAACTTAGTTAAAGCCATTTCCTTAAACTTTTTCCAGATTACTAAACACTTGCCGATTTCCCGGCTTTTCTCCTGAGCTGTTCGCCTACAAACTTGATACCCTTGCCTTTATATGGCTCAGGCGGACGAAGGGATCTGATCTTTGCCGCAACATGTCCTATAAGCTGTTTGTCAATGCTTGACAGGGTGATTACAGGATTGCTCCTTCTTTCCGTTTTGGTTTCAACTTTCACTTCACCGGGAAGCTGAAAGATTATCTCGTGTGAATATCCGAGGCTCAACTCGAGGTTCTGTCCTTTTGCTTCAGCGCGGTATCCCACTCCAACAAGCTCAAGTTCCTTCTTATATCCCTCAGAGACTCCGGTTACCATATTGGCAATGACAGACCTGAAAAGACCATGAAGCGACTTATGGCTCTTGGATTCAGACGGCCTTGAGATCATAACCTGGTTATCCACCACTTCAACTTTCAGGTCCCTGTCAACAGACTGGGTCAATTCGCCCAAAGGACCTTTCACGCTAACCACATTGTCGGCACTGACAGTAACAGTGACGCCCTTGGGCAGGTTTACAGGTAATTTTCCTATTCGTGACATTAAGCTTTCCTCCTGATTAATAAACGTAACACAACACTTCACCACCAATTTTTTCCTTTTTTGCCTCCTTGTCGGTCATCAGGCCTTTTGAGGTTGATATAATGGCTATTCCGAGTCCGTTCAGCACTTTAGGCATTTCATCAACTCCTGTGTAATGCCTGAGTCCGGGGCGGCTTACACGCTGAAGTTCCTTGATGGCAGGCTTCTTGCTCTTGGGATTGTATTTGAGAGCAATCTTGAGCACACCCTGTCCGTCATCACTCTTCATTACCTTATAGCTTAGAATATAACCTTTTTCAAAAAGTATTCTTGCAATCTCTTTTTTAAGATTGGATGCTGGTGCCTCCACAACCTTATGGCCGGCCATAATGGCATTTCTTATTCTGGTCAGCAAATCTGCAATTGGATCCGTCATCTTATCTTCTTATATTAAAGTTTGTATTCATTTTCAAATTACCAGCTGGCTTTCTTTATGCCAGGGATGAGGCCGAAAGATGCCATTTCACGGAATGTTATCCTGCTGATGCCGAATTGTCTCATATAGCCTCTGGAACGGCCGGTAATCTTACAGCGGTTACGCTGCCTGTTCGGATTTGAGTTTCTCGGCAGGCGGCTTAAAGCCACGTAATTGCCTTCGGCTTTGAGGGCGGCTCTTTTAGCAGCATATTTCTGTGCCAGTCGTGCGCGTTTGACTTCGCGGGCTTTCATTGATTCCTTAGCCATATTATCAGTTTTTTGAAGATTTAAAGGGTAAGCCAAAGTTGCTCAGCAATGCCAGGGCTTCCTCGTCGCTCTTTGCAGTTGTTACAAATGTGATCTGCAGTCCCATTATCTTGGACACTTTATCAAGATCGATCTCCGGGAAGATGATCTGCTCGGTAATGCCAAGGGTATAGTTGCCGCGGCCGTCGAGCTTTGCATTAATCCCCTTGAAATCCCTGATACGAGGCAGTGCAACTGAAATGAGCCTTTCAAGGAATTCAAACATCCTCTCCTGCCTCAGGGTAACCATAATGCCGATGGGCATATTCTTTCTGAGCTTGAAGTTCGAGATATCCTTTGAGGAATAGGTAAGAACTGCTTTCTGACCCGCAATATCAGTTAATTCCTTAACACCGGACTCAAGAAGCTTCTTATCAGCTATCGCCTGCCCCACGCCCTGATTAAGAACTATCTTCTGCAGCCTTGGGACCTGCATGACAGTCTCATATCCGAATTCCTTCATCAATGAAGGGACGATCTCTTCCCTATACTTCTTTTTAAGCGTTGGTACGTACATTATTTGATCTCCTCTCCTGATTTTTTTGAATAACGCACTAGTTTATTTTTCTCATTGAGTCTTTTGCCTACGCGGGTAGGTTTTCCTGAAGCAGGATCTATAAGCATCAGGTTTGAAAGATGAATAGGGGCTTCCTTCTTGATAATGCCTCCCTGAGGTGCCTTTGAGTTGGGCTTAGTATGCTTTGATACCATGTTAACACCCTCGACAAAAGCCTTATCCTTCGTTCTGTCAACACTGAGGACCCTGCCTTTCTGGCCTTTTGACTCACCGGCTATAACCATAACCGTATCGCCTTTTTTAATATGTAATTTCTTCTGCATTGCTCTTTTTTTTCAATTACAACACCTCAGGTGCAAGTGATACTATTTTCATGTATTTTTCGCGGAGCTCTCTTGCTACCGGGCCGAAAATACGGGTACCCCTGACCTCGTTAAGGTTATTGAGGAGCACTACGGCATTATCGTCAAATCTGATATAAGAACCGTCAGAGCGGCGGATTTCTTTTTTGGTCCTGACCACTACGGCCTTGCTGACCGTGCCTTTTTTTGCTTCACCTGACGGTAGTGCAGATTTCACACTTACAATGATAGTGTCGCCAACCGAGGCATACCTTTTTTTAGTGCCACCGAGAACCCTGATGCACAAGACCTCCTTTGCGCCTGAGTTATCAGCTACTGTCAGCCTGCTTTCCTGCTGTATCATAATTACTTAGCTCTTTCAATTATTTCTACCAATCTCCAGGATTTATTTTTGCTCAGAGGCCTGGTCTCTGATATCTTAACTGTATCTCCCACCTTGCATGTATTCTCCTCATCGTGGGCCATAAGCTTTTTTGTCCTGTTGACAAACTTGCCATAAATGGGATGCTTGACCTTTCCCTTGACTGCAACGACTATGGACTTGTCCATGCTGTTACTGATAACTACTCCGATACGTTCTTTTCTGATATTCCTTTCCATAGTATCCGACGGCTATTTTGATTTCTCTTTAGATTCTCTTGCGCGTAATTCAGTAAGCAGGCGTGCCAGTGTAAGCTTTGTCTGCTTCAGTTTCTGAGGATTATCAAGGGGTGTAATCGCATGGTTCATTTTCATGCGGACAAGCATTGTTTTTTCCGTATCTATGCGCTCGATAAGGTCAGGCATGCTCAGTTCCCTTATTTCTGATGTTTTCATGACTTATAAATTTACTTTACGTAATCGCGTCTTACAACGAACCTGGTTGTTACCGGCAGTTTCTGGGCTCCCAGGCGGAGAGCTTCTTTTGCCACTTCATATGAAACGCCTTCTGCTTCCATGAGGATCCTTCCCGGAGTGACAGGAACCACAAATCCTTCAGGTGCGCCTTTTCCTTTTCCCATACGCACTTCTGCGGGTTTTTTGGTTATAGGCTTGTCGGGGAAAACCCTGATCCAGAGCTGCCCTTCACGTTTCATATGACGCGTAACAGCCTGGCGGGCTGCCTCAAGCTGCCTGCCTGTGATCCAGCTCTGTTCCAGAGTCTTGATCCCAAATGATCCGAATGCCAGCTCATTTCCTCTCTGGGCATTCCCTTTCATTCTCCCTTTCTGGGCTCTCCTGTGTTTGGATCTTTTTGGTTGTAACATCGCTAAATGTTGTTATGTTGTTTCTAAATATTTCCTTATTTCTTCGTTTTTCTCTTAAGGCTTTTGGTCTTCGCATTCCTTGCTCCGATATTGGGGCTCAGATCTCTCTTGCCATAGACCTCTCCGTTGCAAACCCATACCTTGATGCCTATCAGTCCGACTTTCGTATGGGCTTCCGCGAGAGCGTAATCAATATCAGCCCTGAATGTATGAAGGGGGATTCTTCCTTCCTTGTATGTTTCGGTCCTCGCCATTTCAGCTCCGCCCAGGCGCCCGGATATCATTATCTTGATACCTTCTGCTCCCATGCGGATTGTTGAAGCAATCGCCATCTTGATGGCGCGCCTGTAGGAAATCTTTCCTTCAAGCTGCCTTGCAACATTGTTTGCCACGATGTTTGCATCGAGTTCGGGACGCTTGACCTCAAAAATATTAATCTGCACTTCTTTTTTGGTGATCTTCTTTAGTTCCTCCTTAAGAGTATCGACCTCTTTTCCGCCTTTACCTATGATTATACCGGGGCGGGCGGTGTTAACTGTCACGGTAATGAGCTTGAGCGTTCTCTCGATGATGATCCTGGAGACACTCGCCTTTGCAAGCCTGGCATTAAGGTATTCCCTGATCTTCGTATCCTCAACCAGTTTGCCGGAAAAGTCTTTTCCACCGTACCAGTTTGAATCCCAGCCTTTGATTATTCCTAATCTGTTACCAATCGGATTAACTTTTTGTCCCATGTTTTACTCTGATGTTTTTTCTGTTTCTTTATTCATACTGTCGAGGACAAGCGTTACGTGGTTTGATCTTTTCCTTAACCTGTAAGCTCTTCCCTGCGGTGCTGTCTGGAGTCTCTTAAGGGTTCTTCCGCCATCCACATGTATGTTTTTAATATAGAGGCTGCTCTCCTCAACCCTTACGCCCTCATTCTTTGCCTGCCAGTTCGCGATAGCAGAAAGCAGAAGTTTTTCAAGCCGTCGTGATGCATCCTGCTTGCTGAACCTGAGGATATCAAGCGCTTTATTGACTTCCTTGCCGCTTATCAGTCCGGTTACAAGACGCATTTTGCGCGGGGAGGTGGGGCAGTTTCTCATCACTGCCTGGTACATAGTTTTGGAGGCCTCTTTTCTCCTTAAAGCTGAATTTCTTTTTCTCGCACCCATTACTCAATTTTTTTCAATGTTCACATTACTCTATTTGTTACCGGAGTGACTCCTGAAAGTCCGCGTAGGTGCAAATTCCCCGAGCTTATGACCTACCATGTTCTCTGTAATGTATACGGGGATGAATTTATTCCCGTTATGAACTGCAATAGTATGTCCGACAAAATCGGGAGATATAACTGACCTCCTCGACCAAGTCTTTATTACTGATTTTTTCCCGCCGTCATTCATCTCGAGAACTCTCTTCTCAAGTTTAAAATCAATGAACGGGCCTTTTTTTATTGATCTGCTCATATTAAATCAGTTATTTCTTTCTTCTTTCCAAAATAAGTTTTGCAGAGTACTTTTTCTTGTCGCGTGTTTTATAACCTTTCGCAGGAATGCCTCTGCGCGATCTCGGGTGGCCTCCTGAAGCTTTTCCTTCGCCGCCTCCCATGGGATGGTCAACCGGGTTCATTGCAACGCCTCTGACCCTTGGCCTGCGGCCCTGCCACCTTGAACGGCCTGCCTTGCCCGACTTCTCGAGGTTATGATCGGGATTGGATACTGTTCCTATCGTGGCGCGGCATGATGTCAGCACATTTCGTGTCTCGCCCGACGGCAGCTTGATGGTAGCATATTTCCCTTCCCTTGCCGACAGCTGGGCATATGTCCCTGCACTGCGTGCAAGAGCAGCTCCCTTGCCCGGTTTGAGTTCTATATTATGAACAACCGTACCCAGTGGAATGTCGCTGAGGAAAAGGGTGTTGCCTACTTCCGGGGCTGCATCGTTTCCTGACACTATCTTCTGTCCTACCTTCAGTCCTATCGGAGCAATTATGTATCTCTTCTCTCCGTCCTCATAAACAACCAGGGCGATTCTTGATGATCTGTTCGGATCATATTCAATTGCCTTGACTGTGGCATGCATGCCATCCTTGGTTCTCTGGAAATCGATAACCCTGTACATCCTCTTATGACCACCTCCGATGTATCTCATTGTACGTCTGCCGTTAACGTTCCTTCCTCCGCTTTTCCTGTTCGGCCTGAGGAGGGATTTCTCCGGCGTAGTGCTTGTGATGCCGTCAAAAGCACTGATTATCTTGTTTCTCTGACCTGGTGTTACAGGCTTGATCTTTCTGACTGCCATATCGCTTATTAAATATTGCTATAGAAATCTATCTTGTTCCCTTCGGCAAGCGTGACAACCGCCTTTTTGGTGGCCGATGTCTTGCCCCTGAGGAGTCCCGACTTAGTGTTGCGTGTTTTGACTTTCCCGCCGTAACGCATTGTGTTAACTGACTCTACCGTGACACTGTACAGTTCCTCAACAGCTTTTTTGATCTGCAACTTGTTTGCGTTTCTTGCAACAAGGAAACCATAGCGATTGTATTTATCGCCCTGGCTTGTCATCTTTTCCGTAACTATCGGTCTGAGCAAAATATTCATCACTTAAAGTTTTCTAGTTTTCAAAAGTTGCCTGCAAAACGTCAACTGCGCTCTCCACAAATACTAAAGTTGAAGCCTTCATAATTTCGTAAGTGGTTAATTCCTTAGCAGTTACAACTTCAACCCCTTCAATATTTCGGGCTGACAAATATATATTTTTATTTTGTTCCGGTAAAACAATCAGCGATTTTTTATCAGCGATCTTCAGGCTGCTCCCCATTTTGATCATTTCCTTTGTTTTTGGAGCTTCAAAATTGAAGTCTTCCAGAACAATTATACTATTGGAGGATGCCTTATATGAGAGGGCTGATCTCCTTGCCAGCTGTTTCACTTTCTTGTTAAGCCTGAAGCCATAGTATCTGGGTTCCGGCCCGAATATACGTCCTCCCCCGCGGAACAATGGGTTCTTAATACTTCCGGCGCGTGCCGTACCCGTACCCTTCTGCCTCTTGATCTTCCTTGTGCTTCCTGATACTTCACCCCTGTGCTTGGCTTTGTGAGTACCCTGACGCTGGTTTGCCATGTACTGCTTTGTATCAAGATAAATGGCATGATCATTGGGCTCAATACCGAAAATAGAATCATTGAGACTGACTTTTCTTCCGGTTTCCTTACCGTTGATTTTAATAACAGCTAATTCCATTATTTTGTAATTATTACGTAACCACCTTTAGGACCAGGTACTGATCCTTTCACAATTAATATATTATCCTCAGCCATAAGCTTTATCACGCGCATGCTTATAGACATAACCTTCTCGTTCCCCGTGTGTCCGGCCATCCTCATTCCGGGGAGCACTCTTGAAGGGAATGATGAAGCGCCCATTGAACCGGGTGCCCTTCCCCTGTTATGCTGACCGTGTGTCTGGCCGCCCACTCCCTTGAAGCCGTGGCGTCCCACAACACCCTGGAATCCTTTTCCCTTTGACCAACCCCTCACATCGACCCAGTTGTCAGGCCTGAAAAGCTCAGCAGTAAGCACTTCGCCTTCCTTTACCTGGCCTTCGGCAAAGCCTGTGAATTCAATGACTCTCCTCTTGGGAGTAGTGTTGACTTTTTTGAAATGGCCGATTTCAGCTTTGGTAGCGTGCTTCTCCTTTTTCTCATCAAATCCGAGCTGAACTGCAAAATAGCCGTCCTTTTCCACTGTCTTGATCTGTGTCACAACGCACGGACCAGCCTGCAGTACAGTGCAAGGAACATTCTTCCCTTCTTCATTGAAGAGGGAAGTCATTCCGATCTTCTTTCCAATTAATCCCTGCATATCTATATAGGTTTACCGGTTTCACACTTTAATTTCCACTTCAACACCGCTCGGCAGCTCCAGCTTCATGAGAGCATCGATAGTCTTAGGCGTCGAGCTGTAAATATCCAGAAGCCTCTTGTATGAAGAGAGCTGGAACTGCTCACGCGCCTTTTTGTTCACGAACGGCGAGCGAAGAACCGTATAGATCTTCTTGTGCGTCGGAAGCGGTATAGGACCACTGACCACAGCACCGGTTGATTTCACGGTTTTTACGATCTTCTCGGCTGACTTGTCAACCAGATTATGATCGTAGGATTTCAGTTTGATTCTAATTTTCTGACTCATCTTAAAAAATTTTTCCTTTGGTAATTTCAACAATTCTGTTTGCTATCTCTGCAGGCACCTCTTCAAAATGGGAAAACTCCATCGTGGATGTCGCTCTTCCCGAGGTAATGGTCCGGAGTACTGTGACATAACCAAATTTTTCTGCCAGAGGTACTTTGGCCCTGATGACCCTTGAGCCTGCTTTCGATTCCATACCTTCCACCTTGCCTCTTCTGCGGTTGAAGTCGCTTATCACATCGCCGACATATTCCTCGGGGGTTACAACTTCAGTAGCCATTATCGGTTCAAGCAGAACCGGATTGCATTTCCCTGCAAAGCGCCTGAATGCCTGCTTGGCTGCGATTTCAAATGAAAGCGCATCAGAGTCAACAGGATGGTACGAACCGTCCTTAAGCGTTACTTTGAGACTATCCAGGGGGAACCCTGCAAGGGGCCCGTTTGACATAGCCTCAAGAAATCCTTTTTCAACTGAAGGAATGTATTCCCTCGGTATCTTTCCGCCCCTTATCTCATTTACGAACTGGAGTCCTCTTATCCCGTCTTCTGCAGGAGCAAGCTCAATTGTGATATCGGCAAACTTGCCTCTGCCGCCCGTCTGTTTCTTGAATAATTCCCTGAATTCTGCAGTAGTTGTGACCGCCTCCTTGTACGCAACCTGCGGCGGACCCTGGTTGCACTCGACATTGAATTCTCTTCTGAGACGGTCGATAAGTATCTCGAGGTGGAGTTCGCCCATCCCGTGGATCACAGTCTGACCGCTGTCGGGATCGATCTTCACCTGGAATGTGGGATCCTCCTCAGCCAGCTTGTTGAGAGCCATTGAAAGCTTGTCAACATCAGCCTGGGTTCTCGGCTCAATTGCAATTCCGATAACAGGCTCAGGAAAATCCATTGACTCAAGTAATATTGGCTTGTGAATAGCGCAAAGGGTATCTCCTGTCTTCAGATCCTTGAATCCTACGCCGGCACAGATGTCGCCTGCCGATATGCTCTCCTTGGGATTCTGCTTGTTGGCATGCATCTGGAAAAGGCGGTTGATCCTTTCGCGTTTGCCTGTTCGCACATTCAGAACAGTATCACCCGAATGGAGGACACCGGAATAGATTCGCAGGTAAGCCAGCCGGCCGACATACGGATCTGTTGCTATTTTAAATGCAAGAGCCGCCAATGGTGCTTCATCGTCGGGCTCACGCGTTATCTCATTATCATTTCTCGGATCTGTTCCCTTTACAGCTCCTATATCGATGGGTGACGGAAGAAATGCTGTAACTGAATCAAGAAGGCTCTGAATGCCTTTATTCTTGAATGATGCTCCGCAAATCACCGGTACTGCATGTCCGGAAACCGTAACCTTCCTGAGGGCTGTAATAATTTCTTCAGGAGTTATGGATTCATGATCCTCAATATATCTTTCGAGAAGAGTATCATCGACTTCTGCAACAGCTTCGACAAGTTTACCGCGCCACTCTTCAGCTTCCTCAATAAGTTCTTCCGGCACCTCCATTATTTCAAATGTGGCACCGAGGGTTTCATCATCGTTATAGATGATTGCTTTCATGTGAACAAGGTCGATCATTCCCTGGAAGTACTCTTCTGCTCCTACGGGAATCTGCACCGGGACAGGATGAGCTCCAAGCTTTTCCCTTATCTCATGGACAACTGAGAAGAAATCTGCGCCTGCACGGTCCATCTTGTTAATGAAAGCTAACCTTGGGACCCCGTATTTATCGGCCTGCCTCCAGACAGTTTCTGACTGGGGTTCAACGCCGCCCACGGCACAGAATACGGCCACCGCACCGTCGAGAATTCTCAGAGATCTCTCCACTTCAACGGTAAAATCGACATGTCCGGGAGTATCGATGATATTTATCTTGTATTCCTCGCCATTATATTTCCAGAAAGCAGTTGTGGCAGCCGAGGTAATGGTAATGCCTCTCTCCTGTTCCTGAACCATCCAGTCCATCTGGGCATTTCCGTCATGCACTTCGCCCATACGATGGGTACGACCGGTATAGAACAGAATACGTTCTGTCGTAGTGGTCTTCCCGGCATCGATGTGTGCCATGATCCCGATGTTCCTGGTATATTTCAGATTCTGGTCCATTTAACTGCTGCAGTGAACTTATTAAAACCTGAAATGGGCAAAAGCCTTGTTTGCTTCAGCCATCCTGTGGGTATCTTCTTTTTTCTTGTAAGCTCCGCCTTCAAGCTTGTAAGCGGCCATTATCTCAGCCGACAGGCGGTCAGCCATCGAATGGCCCGTGCGCTTGCGGGCAAATAAAATCATATTCTTCATGCTGATGCTCACTTTGCGGTCGCCACGTATTTCCATGGGTACCTGGAAGGTTGCACCGCCAACGCGCCTTGCCTTGACCTCAACCTGGGGAGTGACGTTCTCAAGAGCCTGCTTGAAGATCTCAAGAGGGGTTTTACCTTCGCTCTTGAATTTGTCTCCTACTATATCGAGTGAGTCATAAAAGATCTGATAAGCAAGATTCTTTTTGCCATTATACATAAGATTGTTGATAAACCTTGTTACATACGGATCGTTGTATTTAGGATCCGGTAACAGAATCCTCTTCTTTGGTTTTGATTTTCTCATATCTTATTCCTTTAATGTTACTTCTTGGGCCTTTTTGCTCCATATTTAGATCTTCTCTGAGTACGGCCATCAACTCCGGATGTATCCAGAGCACCCCTGACAAGGTGGTACCTGACACCCGGAAGATCCTTTACCCTGCCACCCCTTATGAGTACGATGGAGTGTTCCTGAAGGTTGTGACCTTCGCCAGGGATATAAGCGTTCACTTCTTTCTGGTTGGTAAGCCTGACCCTGGCTACTTTCCTCATTGCGGAATTAGGTTTTTTGGGGGTTGTGGTGTAAACCCTGACGCAAACACCTCTTCTCTGAGGACATGAATCCAGAGCAGGAGCTTTACTTTTGTCCACCAGTTTCTTCCTGCCTTTTCTTACTAATTGCTGAATTGTCGGCATATTTTCAAATTAATTGATTAAAAAATCATTTAAAAAAATGGTTTGCAAAGGTATTGATTCTATTTTAATATTAGCAAACAAGCCTGATATTTTTTTCAAATCAATAATCCATGCAATCTTCAGTGTCCTGAAATGAAAATAATCAGGGCATTGAAGCATGTCTTGAAACTAGTACTATTCAAACTTAATTGTAAGTTATGAACAGGTAACTTCCCGACTCTTCCTGCAGAAAAACGTTTTGTAAACTTACCTTCGAAAGAAAAACCGGTACTCCTGCGTTTCAAAAAACTGGTGCAAAGAAAATAAAAATTTCTATATTATGCTCTCTTTCCGGAAATGTTTTTAAAAAATTATTATTTTTGTCCGCGCCAAATCCGTATATAAATAGTAATAATAAAATAATCATTTGATCATGAAAACATACCAGACTGACCAGATCAAGAACATCGCTCTGCTGGGGAACTCCGGATCAGGAAAAACCACTCTTGCTGAAGCCATGCTCTTTAATGGCGGCGTTATTGAGAGAAGAGGAACCATCGACGGCAAGAACACAGTGTCTGACTACCGTCCGATTGAACATGAAAACGGAAACTCAATTTATTCAACAGTTCTCTATACAGAGTTCAGGAACAAGAAAGTAAACATCTTCGATACACCGGGTCTGGATGATTTCAGCGGCGGCGTCATCTCCTCGCTGTATGCTGCTGACACTGCCCTGCTGGTAATCAATGTCCAGAACGGCGTTGAAGTCGGCACGGATATACATTTCCGCCATGCGGAGAAAGTGAACAAGCCGGTGATAATCGTTGTCAACGGCCTCGATCATGAAAAGGCCAATTTTGAGAAGTCCCTGGAGATGATGAAGGAAAGGTTCGGCAATGGTGTCGTCCTTGTTCAGTATCCTGTAAATGAAGGAGTTGGCTTCAATTCTGTAATCGATATACTCAAAATGAAACTGCTCCAGTATCCGAAAGATGGAGGAGCTGCAAAGGTTTCTGACATCCCTGCCGACCAGATGGATAAGGCCGCAGAGATTCACAATACCCTGGTAGAAAAAGCTGCAGAGAGCGATGAATCGCTCATGGAGCTTTTCTTCTCGAATGACAAGCTGAGCGAAGAGGAGATAAGAAAAGGTATTGCAAAAGGAATCCTCACCAGGGGCATGTTCCCGGTATTCTGCATCTCTGCAAAAAACAACATCGGGGTTGACGACCTGATGGATTTTATTGTCAGCGAGGCACCTTCAATAACCGATATGCCGGCGCCCAGGAACAGCAAGGGGAATATTGTGAAACCCGACCCTGCAGGACCGGGCTCAGTGTATGTATTCAAATCTTCCATTGAGGAACACATAGGCGAGATCAACTATTTCAGGGTCTATTCAGGCAAGATCACCGAAAACCTTGACACCGTTAACAGCAATAACGGAACCAAGGAAAGACTTTCACAGCTCTATGTGTGCGCAGGAAAGAACCGGACCCGCGTTCCTGAGCTTCATACTGGAGATATCGGGGCATTTGTTAAGCTTAAGAACACCAAAATGGATCATACTCTCAATGTTCCCGGCAACGACTGGAGATATGAAGGAGTCAGATTCCCTGACCCTAAATACCGTACTGCGATCAAGGCACAGAGTGAAAGTGATGATGAGAAGCTTGGAGAAGCTCTCGGCAAGATACACCTTGAAGACCCGACAATAATTATCGAGTATTCAAAGGAGCTGAAGCAGATAATCGTCCACGGGCAGGGCGAGTACCATCTGAATATAATGAAATGGCACCTTGATAATATATACAAGATCCCCACAAACTTCAATTCTCCAAAAATACCTTACCGTGAAACCATAACCAAGTCAGCACAGGCTGACTACCGGCACAAGAAGCAGTCAGGAGGCGCAGGGCAGTTTGGCGAGGTTCATCTTATTATCGAACCTTATGTTGAAGGATCATCTGAACAGAGCATGATGAAGTTCGGAGGAAAAGAGATAAAGCTTTCGGTAAGAGGTAAGGATGAGGTCGATCTTGACTGGGGGGGCAAGCTAATATATTGCAATTGTATCGTAGGTGGTTCGATAGATGCCCGTTTCATGCCCGCCATCCTGAAAGGTTTAATGGAAAAAATGGAAGTCGGTCCGCTTACAGGATCATATGCCCGTGATATCAGGGTCTACGTCTATGACGGTAAGATGCACCCGGTGGATTCAAACGAAATATCATTCAGGCTTGCCGGGCGTAACGCATTTAGCCAGGCATTCAAGACAGCCAGCCCGAAGATCCTTGAACCTGTCTATGAAGTCGAGATCATGGTTCCATCAGACCGCATGGGCGACGTGATAAGCGATCTCCAGGGACGCAGGGGAATGGTTCTCGGAATGTCAAGCGAAAAGAGATTTGAGGTAATAAAAGCAAGAGTGCCGCTGGCCGAGATGAATAAATATTCCACTGCCCTCAGCTCCATTACCGGAGGCCGTGCAATGTTCACTATGAGATTCCTGGAATATGCTCAGGTTCCCGGTGATGTTCAGGAATCCGTGATCAAGGCATATACGGAAGAAGAAGAGGAGGAATGATAAAACTGTAGAGGCGTTGCAAGCAACGCCTCTACAG
>JBFYPG010000062.1:0-2839 GCA_041303415.1 Bacteroidales bacterium | reverse complement strand
GAGTACATGAACCGGCCGGCTGATCCGGAAAAACCGTCCATCGCATATTTCAGCATGGAGTTCGGTATACATCCCTGCCTTAAGATATATTCAGGAGGGCTTGGGCTTCTTGCAGGCGACTATCTGAAGGAGGCAAGCGATTCAAATATAAACATCACCGGTATCGGGCTCCTTTACCGTTACGGATACTTCAGGCAAAAGCTGGGCCCGAAGGGAGAACAACTGGCAGTATACGAAGCTGAGGAATTCTCGAGGCTGCCTATTAATCCTGTGAAGGACAATGACGGCAATCATCTCACGGTATCCCTTGTATGGCCCGGCCGCACAGTTAAAATACGCGTCTGGGAAGCCATGATAGGAAAAGTCAGGCTTGTGCTTCTCGATACTGATTTTGATGACAACATCCCGGAAGACAGGACAGTGACCCATTACCTGTACGGAGGCGACCATGAGAACCGCCTGCGGCAGGAACTTATCCTTGGTATTGCCGGCATAAGGGCGCTCGTCTCAATGGGAATCAACCCGGATGTTTACCACAGCAATGAGGGCCATTCGGCATTCATCAGCCTCGAAAGGCTGAGAACATTGATCGAGGAAAATCATCTTACCTTCGTGCAGGCTCTCGAAGCCGTGAGGGCTTCAACCCTGTTTACCACGCATACGCCGGTTCCGGCAGGGCATGATGCATTCGAGGAAGATCTTCTCAGAAAATATATTTCGCATTATCACAGCCGCATGAACATAACATGGGATGAGCTTATGTCACTTGGCAGATGCGAAAATGACAGCGACAGGAAATTCAACATGAGCTATCTGGCCACACGGATGTCGCAGGAAGTAAATGGAGTCAGCAGAACGCATGGAGAGGTTAGCCGGGGCATGTTTAATAAACTGTGGCCAGGGTACCTGAAGGAAGAACTGTTCATCGGTTATGTTACCAACGGTGTTCACCATCCAACCTGGACCGCGCCGGAATGGCGTGATGTTTACAGGGAGCTTACAGGTACCCTCAATTTCGACCAGACCGACAGGAACTTGTGGGAAAAGCTCTATTCAATAGATGATAAAAGGATCTATGAGATCAAGAAAGGACTGAAAAAGAACCTCTTCTCAAATATCAGAAAGAGGCTTCAGACCGATATGATCGAAAAACACGTTAGCCCCCGGACTCTGCTGAACATAAGCAGCCACCTTGATGAAAAAGCCCTTACGATAGGCTTCGCACGTCGTTTCGCTACATATAAAAGAGCATCACTTCTGTTCAGAGACCTTGACAGGCTGTCCAGGATCGTAAATAATCCCGACAGGCCTGTTCAGTTCATCTATGCAGGCAAAGCCCATCCGCACGACGGCGGCGGCAAGGACCTCATTAAGAGAATATTTGAAATTTCGCAGATGCCGCAGTTTACAGGAAAGGTTATTTTCCTCGAAAACTACGACATTGAACTGGCAAAATACCTTGTAAGGGGTGTGGATATCTGGCTTAATACTCCGACCAGGCCTCTTGAAGCTTCCGGAACAAGCGGTGAAAAAGCCGTGATGAACGGAACGATCCATTTCAGCGTTCTTGACGGATGGTGGGTTGAAGGATACAGGGCTTTCGCAGGATGGGCGCTTCCGAAGAAGAGAACCTTTGCCAACCAGGAACTTCAGGATGACGTGGATGCCGAAACAATATACAACATGCTGGAGTATGAGATCATTCCTGCATATTATTCATTTGATGAGAATGGTATCCCTGTGGAGTGGATAAGCCTGGTCAAGAACACGATGGTCAAAATAGCTCCTGAGTTCACCATGAAACGCCAGCTTGATGACTATTACGAAAAGTATTATTCAAAACTCTTTACACGCAGTAAATACCTGATCTCCAATAATTTTGAGAAAGTCAAAGAGCTGGCGGCCTGGAAGAAGACCATGCTTGAGCAGTGGGATAATATCGAGGTGCTGAATTACAGTTTTGAAAAACCTGAAGAGAATGTATACCATTCAGGACATGAATACAGGGCAGAGATAGCTCTGAATATCAAGAAGATACCAAAAGAAAATGTCGGTGTTGAATATGTGATCACCCACATGGATAAGCAGGGTGAACATGAATTTGTTGCAAGCAAGGACTTTGATCTGGTAAGCAGCAAAAGCGGTAAATGCTTCTACAGGGCCAACCTGGTACCTGAAAAAGCCGGGACATTCTTCTATGGCATAAGGATCTATCCCAGGCATAAGGATCTCCCACACAAGCAGGATTTCTACCTGCTGCGCTGGATCGATTAAATATCTGTCGCTTTCCTTACGGGCTCCTTTTTAAATACAAGAGCCGTCCTGGAAGGCAGATAAAGATAAAGGTAGAAGGGCACATTCAGAGTGTGCATTTCTGTTTTCTTGTAGGAAGCATAGACGGCATTTCTGTCGATCCGGTCAAATCCTCCGTATTCCGGATCATCGGTGTCAAGAACTATCCTGTATTTCCCTTTAACAGGTATGCCGTAATCGGTAAAAGAAGTCTGCGGATGGAAATTGAAAACAAAAAGAAGATCTCCCCTTGAAAAGGCGACCACTTTGTCGTTGTTATTCTCGTATATCCTGAACGCAGACGGGATATCGAGCACTTTATACTCATGATGAAGCCTGATCATCTGCCTGTCGAAATTTGCCAGGTAATGGTATTTAAGATCCCTATTCCCGAGAAGGTTCCATTGGCGGCGGGCATATTTATAACTCCAGTTGTTCCCTTCGCGGGGGAAGTCGATCCACTCGGGATGGCCGAACTCATTTCCCATGAAATTGAGGTAACCGCCTGCTGATGTGCTGAAGGTTATCAGCCGGATCATTTTATGCA
>JBFYPG010000061.1:0-45269 GCA_041303415.1 Bacteroidales bacterium | reverse complement strand
CCCCTGACGGGTTCATCAACAGGAACCGCGGATTCATTGATGATGATTCCCCTCCCTGTCATTCCGGCCAGCTCGTTAAGTACTCCGGCAAGGCCCCCCCTGGTAAGGTCGCGCATAAAATGAATGTCGCTGCACTTGTCCATGATACAGGCTGTCAGATGGTTCAGCGATGCGCAGTCAGAGAGAACAGGTGTGCTGAAACTCAGATTGTTGCGTGCACCAAGCACCGCAATTGAATGGTTGCCGACCGGTCCGTTTATTATCAGCCTGTCGCCTGCCCTGACCCGAGAGCCTGAACCAATATGCTCCCTTCCTTTTTCAATTACTCCCGTGCCCGATGTGGTGATGAATATCTTGTCGCACTTCCCTTTACCAACTACTTTGGTATCGCCGGTGACTATTCTCACTCCTGCCCTGGCCGCTTCATCAGCCATGGAATCAACTATGGATATGAGATCATCAAGAGGGAATCCTTCTTCAATAATGAATGAACAGGCTATATGCTCCGGTCTGGCCCCGGATACAGCCAGGTCGTTAACGGTGCCGCAAACCGAAAGCTTGCCGATGTTGCCGCCGGGGAAAAAAACGGGATCCACGACATAAGCATCGGTGGTAAAGACAAGAGCAGCTTCAGGTTTTTTCAGTACGGCTGAATCGGTAAGCGGCTCATTCATGCCGAACCGTGATGCAAACAGGTTCCTGATAAGCTCATTTGTCTGCCTGCCGCCGCTGCCGTGATTAAGTGTTATCCTCTCTTTCACCTTTCTCGTTTATATCTGTACCAGGTGCTGCAGGCTCCTTCACCTGAAACCATGCAGGCTCCCACAGGATTCTCAGGAGAACATATATCTGCAAAAAGCGGACAATCACAGGGGTTCTTCAGTCCTCTCAGGATTTCAGAGCAGATGCATATTTCATTTTCCTCATGATAATGAACCTTAACCGGCATTGAGATTTCCGCATCAAACCTGTCATAATTGCGTCCGGGCGCCAGGCCGCTGGCAGGTATTGTACCAAAACCCCGCCAGTATGCGTCTGACGGAACGAATACTTCCCTGATGTTTTTCTGTGCCAGCGGATTGCCTCCTGCAGTCACTGCCCTCCTGTATTGTATTTCCACTTTCGGATCCTTCCTGTTGACCTGTTCAATCAACATAAGAATGGCCTGGAGAAGGTCGGTCGGCTCAAAGCCTGTCACAACACAACCCAGTCGGTATTTCTCAGGCAGAAAGCTGAAAATGGAGGATCCGGTTACAGCGGCTACATGACCCGGACAGATGAATCCGTTGATACTTGTACCCTCCTTAACGATTGTTTCCATGGCAGGGGGCATGACTTTATGTGCGCTCAGCACAAAGAAGTTTTCAATTCTATCATGCAACGCCTGTCTTATGGTGACTGCCGTTCCCGGGGCTGTCGTCTCAAAGCCTATCCCGGGGAAGATCACTTTTTTATCCTTCTCTGTCCTGGCAATATCGAGCGCATCGAGGGCAGAAAAAACTATTCTTATATCTGCACCGGAAGCTTTCTGTTTTTCGAGTGATGATGAAGATCCCGGGACTCTTATCAGGTCGCCGAATGTTGCAATGATCACATCATCCATTTCAGAGTACGCGACTGTTTTGTCAATGAAATCTGTACCTGTGACGCAAACCGGACAGCCTGGTCCGGAGATGAGCCTGATATTCTCCGGAAGCAATGCCGGTATTCCAAACCGGTGTATTGCCGCAGTATGTCCGCCGCATACCTCCATGAATATATAATCGTGCCTTGCAGATGCCGTGATCCTGCCAGCGAGTTTCATTATCAGATCCCTGTCGCGGTATTCGTCAATGTACTTCATCAGCATCATTTATTTCCCTGAGCAGTTTCAGTGTCTCTTCAGCTTCCTCTGCACTTATCTTCTGAATTGCAAAACCCGCGTGAAGCAGGACATAATCGCCGGGTTGGGCATCTTCAATCATCTGCATCCCGGCCCTGAAAATGGTGCCACCGGCAGAGACTTCAGCCATGTTCCCTTCAATTGAAATTATTTTTACCGGAATACTAAGGCACATTATTTTCTTGTTTTAGAAGCAATTACAAGCTGACCAAGTGAAACACCACCGTCATTTGCAGGCACGAGATGGTTTGTGTAAACACTGAACCTGTTATGGTTTAAAAGGTACGAAGTTTTTTCGAGAAGATACTTATTCTGAAATACTCCGCCTGACAGGACTACCTTTCCTATTGATGTCTCCTTTCTTACCTGCTTTGATATTTCAAGGATCACCCTGGCGATCGTGTTATGGAACTTAGCTGAGATCACTGATGCCGTCTGCTTCTTCATATCCTTTAAAACTGCTTTCAGGGTTTCAGCAAAGACTATTTCACCGCGGGCATTAAAAGGATAGAAATCGTCAGTCTCATCGTTTATGGCTGATTCGAGCCGCATGGGAGCTTCGGAATCAAACCGTGAAACAATGCAGAGGCCCAGTATGGCTGATACGGCATCAAACAACCTGCCTGCTCCTGATGAGAGAGGTGCATTGATGTTTTTTACCAGGGCTTCCCTGACCATAGTCAGTTTTCTCTTTTCCACAATTCTGAAAAGAGGCATCGAATCATAATCAAAATCATCGCCGTAATACCTATATATATAAGAGTATGCGGTTCTCCATGGTTCTTCAACCGCTTTGTCTCCCCCGGGCAGGGCAACGTAATCGAAATGGGCAAACCGCCTGAATTTCATAAGGTCTGCAACAAGAAACTCGCTTCCCCATGTATTTCCGTCGGTCCCGTATCCTGTTCCGTCAAGGCTCACCCCAATAACCTCCTCATCTATTCCGTGTTCCGCCATGCAGGAGGCTATATGCGCATGATGATGCTGGATCCTCACAAGAGGCACCCTGAGCTCTTTCATCAGAGCTTCGGCATGCCGGGTTGAGAGATAATCAGGATGAAGGTCGCAGGCAATAAAACGGGGCTTAAACCGGAAAAGCTTTGTGAACCTGTCGATTGATTCGACAAGAAAATTAAATGTTGGCTGGTTTTTAAGGTCGCCGATATACTGGCTCATTACTGCCTGGTTCCCTCTTCCGATGCAGAAGCTGTTCTTCTGTTCGGCGCCCAGGGCAATTATTCCCTCCACATTGAATTTCAGGTCCACAGGTCGCGGCACAAATCCCCTGGACCTCCTGATTACGGAAATTTTCTTATCGATGAATCTGACGACCGAATCGTCTGTTCGGTTTAGTATCTGTCTGTTATAGCTGAGTATTGAATCTGCGACAGGAATTAGAAGTCTGGCGGCTTCAGAATCCGAGATTATAACCGGCTCATCGGATAGGTTCCCGCTGGTCAGGACGACAGCCGGCGTATTTAATTCCCTGAACAGCATATAATGCAAAGGCATGTACGGGAGTATTGCCCCGATAGTATTGAGCCCGTCGCTAACTGCTGAAGCAAGGGGCTTTTTCTGGCGCAGGATCACAACAGGTCTCCGCCAGGATAAAAGCTCCTTCTCCTCGTTTTCATCAATATGGCAATAGTTCCTGACAGCCTTAATATCCCTGAACATGACGGCAAATGGCTTTGCGTCGCGCTGTTTTTTGTTCCTCAGTTCGCTGACGGCGTTGTTATTAAAGGCATCGCACATGAGGTGGTAGCCGCCCATGCCCTTTACCGCGACACTTCTTCCTGAAGCCACCTGAGCGCAAACCTCATGAAGTATCTCAGCAATATTTTTGAGCTCTTTGTTATGATCTTTATAGGTGTAAACCGGTCCGCAGGAATTGCATGCTATCGGCTGTGCATGAAAACGGCGGTCAAGGATGTCGTTGTACTGTGTTTTGCACTCAGGGCACATCCTGAAACTTTTCATGGTAGTCCGGGGACGGTCGTACGGAAGTCTTTCAATGATTGTGAACCTTGGCCCGCAGTTGGTACAGTTCACAAAAGGGTAGTCTTTTCTGAGGGGATCGTTCCCGAGGTCATCAAGGCATTCGGGACAGACTGCAATATCGGGGCTTATCTCGGTCACCTGGTCATCATGGGTTTTGCTTCCGGCTATTTTGAAGTTATCGAAACCGGGAATGGACACACTGTTTATCTCAATTGATTTTATCTGTGAGGCGGGAGGTGCAAGCTGAAGGATGTCATTGCTGAACCTGTCGATCGTCTTAAGGTCGCCCTGCACAACCACCGAAACGCCGCCTGTTCTGTTCTCGACATAGCCGGTAAGGCCGTGCTTTGCGGCCATTCTGCAGATAAAGGGGCGGAATCCCACGCCCTGTACCAGCCCCCTGATCAGTATTTCATATCCCTGTATAATAGCTCAAGGTTTTTAAGTCCGTCAGCTTTAAGCTGCTTGTGCACAAAATAGATCACTCTTTCAAGTTCGTCACAAAGGTTAACGTTATTTATTTTTACATCAGGCGGTGACTTTAGAAGCACCGGGGCAAAATTCACAATTCCCTTTATGCCATGACGTATAAGCATATCTGTAACTTCCTGTGCCGATATTTCAGGTACTGTAATAATTGCAACCTTCACCTTGTGTTTCGTTACTATCTCCTTAATCTTATCCATGGAATATACCGGGATATCTGATTTATATTTATGCTTGAAGGGGTCGATGTCAAAAGTTGCTACTATGTTTATATTCCTTGTTACGAACTTATGGTATTTTGAAAGCGCCTGTCCCATGTTTCCCATACCAACCAGGATTATGCTGTGGTCCCTGTTTCCAAAAAAGATCTTTTCCATCCTTGCCAGCAGGTCGTCAATCTCATATCCGCTTTTCCTGGTACCTTTTATATTGAACTCCGAGAAATCTTTTCGCACCTGGGCGGGTGTCACTCCTGTTTCATTTGCGAGAGTATAAGAGAAGACCCTTTCCACTCCCATAAGCCTGAGCCTGTTCAGGCAGGAGCGATAAAGAAAAATCCGGTTAATGCTGTTCTTTTTCATTTATATTGTGAATTATTTCACATAATATTGTATCATTAATTATGTCCATGCAAAATAATAAATTATTTTTAATAAATTATATATAATTAATCATTTGATATTCTGTTTTTTATAATTTATATGATTTTTTCACTTGTTTTTTTCAAATAGATTTTTATATATTTATAAAATGTTCTTAATGTGAATTAAATCACATAAATGCAATACAGAAGCATAAAAAAGGAAGAGTGGGATCAGTTTCTCGGAGAGCTGATTAATACACACATAGTTTATGCAAATGTTGCTGATGAATTCGGAGAGGATTACGAATTGCTCCATTCAGGTCATATTTCAAACATCGCCTATAATAAGCCAAAACCTGCCACTTCGCTGAAGAGTTTCTTCCTACCTGTAAGGGAAAATGTGACATCGGAAATAAGCACCGGCAGGAAGAGGGTCATTATTGGGGCACCCAACTGCGACATAGAAGGATTGTCGATCCTGGATGAGATATATCTTGACAAGGATTTTGAGGATCCTTTTTACAGGAACCGCCGCGAGAACACCCTGCTGATCTCTTCCGACTGCTTCGGCACACAGGAGCACTGCCACTGCCTCACATACGGCATAAAACCATATTCGCTCGGCAAGGCAGATCTTGCAGTTATAAGCATGGACGGGACTATAATTTTCAGGGTTATCTCAGCAAAGGGTGAAGAGTTTCTGAAGATGATGCCAGGTGCAGGCCTGCTTAATGACACGAACATCATAAAGGCCATTGAAGATAAGCAGAAAGAAACGGAGTCGATACTCACCGAGGCAAACAAGGGATTGCCGGATTACAGCAGGACAGGAAAAATAGTAACTGAAGCAAAGCAGGATGTATGGGAAAAATATTCTGCCCGGTGTGTCTCCTGCGGAGCATGCGCAACAATATGCCCCACCTGCACCTGCTTCCTGCTGATCGACAAGCCCGGATTTGAAAAAGTAAAACAGCTTGACGCCTGCCAGTACCCCGGATTTGAGAGGACCGCCGGAGGAGAAGACAGCCTGCACAAGCTTCACGACAGGTTCAGAAACAGGTATATGTGCAAGTATGTATGGAAGCCTCAGAAATTCAACTCCATCGCCTGCACAGGGTGCGGAAGGTGCATAGAGGCGTGCATAGGAAAAATAAATAAAAATGAGCTTTTCAGGGAATTTGCCTGACCATTATGGGAAACAACAATAATATATATAAGCCTATAAGGGCAAAACTGACGGATGTGATAGAAGAATCATCCCTGATAAAAACTTTCTGCCTCACTCCTGAACATGATTTTGAATTCAAAACAGGGCAGTTCATTGAAGTTTCGGTTGATGGCATCGGGGAAGCTCCTTTCACCCCTTCCTCCTCACCCCTTGTAAAAGAAAAGCTTGAAGTAACAGTAATGAAGACAGGTTATGTAACAGAATATATGCATAACCTGAAGCCGGGAGCCCTGATGGGGATAAGAGGTCCCTTCGGAAGAGGCTATCCTGTGGACAAATTCTATGACAAGGAGGTTCTGATCCTGGGAGGAGGCTGCGGATTTGCACCAATAAGATCGCTTCTTTACAACCTTATTGCCATTTCAGACAAACTGAGGAAGGTCACTCTGTGCTACGGATCAAAAACACCCGAAGATTGCATTTACAAACCTTATATCTCTGTCCTGAGACAAACCCCTAAATTTGAGGTGCACAGAAGTGTTGATAAGGCCTCCGGCGACTGGTCGGAAAGAGTCGGAGTGGTTACAATTCTCCTGGACGATGTAAAAGTTGATATAAAAAATTCTGTAGCAGTTGTTTGCGGTCCACCGGTTATGATGAAGTTCGGAACAAGAAAACTCCTTGAAATGGGTTATCCCGAACATGATATCTACCTGTCGATGGAAAAGAACATGTCGTGCGGGCTCGGAAAGTGCGGCCACTGCATGATGGGAAAATATTTCGTATGCAAGGACGGACCCGTCTTCACTTATGATGAGATAAAAGAGCAACCTAACATCTGGGACTGATATGGCCGGAAAGATCCTTATAGATATGATAAAGCTGCGGGCTGCAGTGGTTGAGAACTCAACCCTGGAACTGCCTGAAGCATTGTTATATCCTGCAGGCAACACCAACGGACTGAAGACGATACGGGAGCTGGCCGCATTCAGGTTTACCTGCAGAAGGTGTGAGGATGCGCCCTGCATAAGTGTCTGTCCGGCCGATGCACTCGAAAAAGAGAGTAACGGAGTGATCAACAGGCATACAAATCTTTGCATTGCATGCAAATCGTGCGTCACCATCTGCCCTTTCGGGACCATGATGACAGACTTTTTCACATACCACAGGAACAGGGATCTCTTCTATAACCTTAACGATGAAAGGGAGCTGGATAACTTCATCAAAGCCTCACCTCCCGGAACTGTGTCGCTTACAGATGAGGATGAGTCGCCTGAGAAGAATATTTACAGGCTTAATGACAGGGTGCTTGTGAAAGACTATTTGTATATAACAGAAAAAAAGTAACATGGCAGTGTACCTGTTTTATTTCTTTATCTTCCCCGGACTGCTTTTTGCGGCAGTTGCAGGAGCTTTCCTTTCATGGTTCGACAGGAAGATAACTGCCAGGGTTCAGTTTCGCAAAGGACCTCCCCTGTTACAGCCTTTCTACGATTTTTTCAAGCTGGTGCTGGTAAAGGAGACCATACTCCCGAAGCACGGTTCTCCTATGATGTTCCTGCTTGCTCCCGTATTCGCTGTTTTCGGGGCAGTGATGGCAGGAGTCTTTATTCTTCTTCCCCTGTTTAACATAACAACAGGATTTAAAGGCGACCTGCTTGTTATCTTTTACCTGCTCACAATTCCCTCATTTTCATATATCATGGGAGCCCTGGCTTCAGGGAACCCCCTTGCAGCTGTCGGCGGATCACGGGAGATGAAGCTCATCCTGAGTTACGAACTGACGTTCCTGCTTTTCGTTGCCGCGATAATTATGAAATGCGGACAGCAGTTTGATCTTTATTCAATTATTCATACCCAGCAGGCAGGCACTCCGTTTATCGGCAGTGTATCAGGGGTACTCTTATTTATAACAGGTATATTCTGCATCCAGGCAAAGCTTGCACTTGTCCCTTTTGATATGCCTGAAGCTGAAGCCGAGATAACTGAAGGTATATTCATTGAATATTCCGGTGCCCCATACGGGCTTGTTAAACTGGCAAAATACATAATGCTCTTCATACTGCCATCGTTCCTTATAGCCCTGCTGATGAACGGTTTCATCCTTCAGGGATGGGGTATTCTCTGGGCAGTGCTTAAGGTAATTCTGGTAGTGCTTTTACTGACGCTTATTAGGAATACTAATCCGAGGATCAAGATAAAGCAGGCCATAAGCTTTTTTGCGATATGGATGAACCTGCTTGCAGTGATCGCTATAGTATTGATTGCATTTGGTTACTAAATATTTGCAGCCGTGGGTTTTAAAGAATTCTGCTTCAAAAAGTCCCTATGGGTTTTCCACTTCGGCGGAGCATCCTGCAATAACTGCGACATCGAGATACTGGATTGCCTGACGCCGAGACACGACCTTGAGCGTTTCGGGATACTCCTGGTTGGCAGTATCAGGCATGCAGATGTACTGCTGGTTAACGGTTCAATAAATAAACGTGACAAGGAGAGGCTTCTTGAGATCTATCACCAGGCTCCCAAACCCATCCTGGTAGTGGCAATAGGAGCCTGCGGATGCACCGGAGGAATATTTGCAGATGGTATACCCTTTGCAGGACCTGTTGATAAGATAATCCCGGTGGATGCATATATACCGGGGTGTCCGCCGAAACCTGAAGCAATAATAGGTGGGATTGTTAAGCTGCTAAACAAAAAATAGGCTAAAGGCGTCAGGCGTCGGGCGTCAGGCGACAGGCGACAGGAAATTGAGAATGATAGTAAGAAGTATTATAAAAAGATGAATACGGATCAGGTGATAGAGAAATTCAGGGAAAACTTTAAGGCTGATGTCATCGAGGTCTTTAAGAAAAGTGATAAGCGTGCTGTTATCACAATCAGACCAGATGCCATTCTGAAAGTCGCGGAGTATCTGTACAAGACCGCAGGATTAAGGTTCATCATTGCTTCTGCACTTCATACTAAGAGGGGATTTGAGATACATTATCATTTCAGCGGAGATGAAATCGGGCTGGTATTGAACATTCATGTAATCCTTGATAAGGAAAATCCTCAGATCGAGTCACTGTCAAATATGTTCAATGCATCAAACTGGATAGAAAGGGAGATGCATGAGCTGTTCGGAATTAATTTTCTGAATCACCCGAACCAGGAGAAACTGATATCTGAAGGCAACTGGGCAGAAGGAGTTTATCCTTACAGAAAAGAGTTTAAATAAGAACCTGAACTGAAGATGAGTAAACAAACTCTCATACCGATCGGACCATATCATCCCCTGCAGGAAGAGCCTGAACTGTTCAAGCTGTTTTGTGACGGCGAGATCGTAAAGGATATAAAATGGGAAACAGGTTATAACCACCGTGGTATAGAAAAGCTCAGTGAATCAAAAACATACGAGCAGGTTTTTTTCCTGGTTGAAAGGATCTGCGGCATATGCTCAACTTCTCACCCTTTTGCTTTTGCGAATGCAGTTGAGGAGATCGTCGGGTGTGAGATAACCGACAGGGCAAAATATATAAGGTCATTCATCGGGGAGCTTGAAAGGATCCACAGTCATCTTCTCTGGGTCGGACTGGCAGGCCATTTCCTGGGATACAACACAGTGTTCATGTGGGCATGGAAATACCGGGAGCCGATACTTGACCTGTTTGAGATGATCACAGGCAACAGGAACAGCTATGCGATGTTCAAGGTAGGCGGAGTCAGGAGAGATATTGAAAACAGCAAAATACCGGTAATAAGAAAAACGCTGAGTGAGTTCAAAAAGAAAAACGACCTCCTTACAGGCGCTGTAATGGATGATCCTGTTATTCACGCAAGAACCAAGGGAGTTGGAATTCTTACAAAACAGGACATCATTGATTATGCAGCCGTAGGCCCTACGGCAAGAGCCTCAGGTGTGGCAGTAGATGTCAGAAAGGATGATCCTTATGCAGCCTACCCCCTGGTAAACTGGAAAGTCATCACTGCAGAAGCCGGCGATGTTTTTGCAAAAGCACAGGTAAGACTTCTTGAGATGTACGAATCAATATCGATCATCGAGCAGTGTGTTGCAGGCCTTGAGAAGACAAAAGAAGGTGATGTGAATGTCGTTGTTAAAGAGATCCCCGAAGGATACGGTGCCGGCAGGGCAGAAGCTCCGCGAGGCGAAGTGTTCCATTTTGTTGTTTCTGACGGGTCAAACTCTCCTGTCAGGCATAAGATAAGGGCCCCCAGCTATGTTAATATTGCAACATTCAAGAAGGCATGCGTCGGACAGACCATCGCAGATGCTACGATTTCCCTGGCTGCAGTGGATCCATGTTATTGCTGCACTGAAAGACTGGCAGTAGCTTATGATCAGAAGACCGGAAGCAGGATTATGAACGGGAAAGAGCTGATAGACCTGTCAACTGCGAGAACATCTGAACTGAAGAAAAATATCTCTGAAAAGAAATGAATGATTTCATCTCCATATTATCCAATCCTTCAGTCTGCAGCTTCCTGCAATTCATAATACTTTTACCGCTTGCAGCCGGATTACTGTTATTCCTTATACCTGATAAATTCCAGAGGGCCAAGGGCATATTTGCCATTCTGATCAGTCTGCTCACAGGTTATCTGACTGTTTCATTATTCAGTTCTTCAGTGCAGGTGGCAGTACTTGACAGCATTATCGGAAAATCATGTATTCTCCTGTTTGGTTCCAACCTCCTGCATGGTGCAGACAGCTATTTTACATTCACAATTGATAATCTTAGCAAGCTGATAACTCTTTTCATCAGCATTTTCACTGTATTGATCCTTATATACTCGCTTTCATATATTAAAGCAGGAAAAGTAAAAAATTATTACTCCTGGTTCCTGATAACTGCAGGCTGTTCATATGGTGCAGTCCTGGCTGACAATCTCCTCCTGTTTCTTGCATTCTGGGGAATACTGGGAATTACGCTGTATAAGCTTATCCCCGGCCGTGATGAGGATAGTTCAGCAACTGCCAAGAAAACACTTATCCTTATCGGAGCCTCCGATTCAATCATGATAATCGGGATTGCGCTGATATGGAGGCTGACCGGATCTCTGAGCATTGAATCGGTCAACCTGCCGACTGACAATATTTTGTCTGTAACTGCATTTCTTGCCCTTATGGTTGGCAGTTTCACAAAAGCCGGGGCATTCCCATTCCATTCATGGGTACCGGATTATGCAAAAAACGCACCTGCCTCCTCGTCAGCGCTTCTGCCTGCATCGCTTGACAAGCTGCTTGGCATCTATTTCCTGGCAAGGATGATGACCGACATTTTCATCCCCGGCGACGGTATCCGGCTGATGTTGCTTATTATAGGCGTGGTTACTATTATAAGTGCCGTGATGATGGCTCTTATCCAGCACAATTATAAGAAACTGCTCGGATTCCATGCAGTATCCCAGGTAGGTTATATGGTTCTGGGGTTTGGCCTTGGCTCTATGATAGGTATTGCAGCCGGTTTGTTCCATATGATAAACCATGCTCTTTACAAGAGCGGACTACTTCTTTCAGCAGGTTGTGTTGAATACCGGACAGGAAAAGAGAACATTGATGACCTGGGAGGCCTTTCCAGAGCCATGCCAGTGACATTTGTTGCTGCACTTATTTTTGCCATGTCAATTTCCGGAGTTCCTCCGCTGAACGGATTTGCATCCAAATGGATGATCTACCAGGGAATAATTGACTTCGGTTCCGGAGCGGGCATTTCAAATAAGCTCTGGATCTTATGGCTGGGTCTGGCCGTGCTTGGATCCGCCCTCACTCTTGCAAGCTTCATCAAGTTTATCGGAGGGATTTTCCTCAGCCGACGCAAGCCTGAGTTTGAACAAGTGCGCGAAGTACCCGCTGCAATGTGGATACCTCTCGCAATCCTTGCTCTCTTTTGTATCGGATTTGGTGTTTTCGCAACAGGCTATGTTGTACCAAAACTTTTCATGCCGGTAACAGGAGAATTCCAGTTCATGGGATTCTGGAATTCCTCATTCGTCTCACTCCTGGTTTTAATCTCATTGGTTCTCGGACTTATAATTTACCTCGCCCTCAACCTTAAGAAATTCCGCAGGGAAGACAGTTTTATAGGAGGCGAAAAGTTCCAGGCTCAGACCAGCTATGCCACACCTGAATTCTATAAAACAATAAGCGAATTCGGTTTCTTCGCATGGATCTACAGGAAAGCTGAGGAGAAATGGTTTGACATCTATGACCTGTCGAAGAAATTTGTGCTGTGGGTGAGCCATCTCCTGAGCGAGGCCCATGGAGGTGTCCTGCCGGGATATATTATCTGGGTATTTGCCGGATTGATCATTATGTTGCTGATTATGATATAAATATCTGATTATAAATGGAAATTGCCATATCCATAATAACCGGTCTGATGATCCTGGGAGCCCTGTATGCGATCCATGCGAAGGATCTTCTTTCGGCAGTCATTGCATGCGGAATAGTTGGCTATGGCCTGGTTATCTGCTTCCTGCTCCTAAAAGCTCCCGACCTGGCAATTGTACAGATAGTGGTTGAAACTATCTCGCTCATCATCATGGTTGCTGTGGTTCTTGACAGCTCAAGGGAGGAATTGTTTTCAAAGCCTGATACCCAGGGATATGTGTCAGCTATTACAGCTGTACTGCTGATCGTTGTCCTGTTTTACTTCTTAAAGATTGCAGCTGGTTCTCTGGATGTCTTCGGCAATAGTACTCTTCGCATGGCAGAACACTATATAGAAGGAGCTGCTGCAAAGACGGGCAGTGCCAACCTGGTAACCGGAGTTGTGTTTGACTTCAGGGGTTATGATACTCTCGGTGAAGCAACTGTGCTGGTAACGGCGGTACTGGGAGTACTGACAATATTAAGAATAAAAGGGAAAAAATAAAACTATCAGACTATAAGACTATAAGACTATAAGACTACAATGAAAGGAATGACCCTCATAGTGAAGAAGACAGTCCAGCTGATATCGGGGCTGATATTCCTTTACGGCATATATGTGATCATCCACGGGCATCTTACCCCGGGAGGAGGATTTGCCGGCGGGGTGATCATTGCAGGTGCTTTCATCCTGCAGATCCTTGCAGCCGGAAGCGACTTCATGAAGCTGACCAGGGAAGAGCTTGGTTCGACCATGTATGAGAACCTTGCCATCCTCGTCGTCGTCTTCCTGGCATTGTCGGGCCTGCTTTTCGGAGCTAAAGCATTCTTTTTCAACTGGCTGCCGAAAGGGACCCTTGGTGAGCTTGTAAGCGCCGGGATACTGCCGCTTTATAATATTTTTATCGGTATAGAGGTTGCAGCCTCAATACTTACCATTTTTCTTGCTCTTGTAATATTTAAAGAAGAAATGCCGGAATGATACCTTACTATTTGTGCTTCATATTATTCCTTGTCGGGCTTTACGGAGTCATCACCAGGAGAAACCTGGTGAAAATAGCCATATCGCTATCAATCATGGAATTCAGCACCTTCCTGATTTTTGCACTCATCGGTTTCAGGGAGGGAGGAGTTGCCCCTATTGTTGACCCGGCAGATCCGGTAAAGTTATATGTTGACCCGCTCCCCCAGGCGCTCGTGCTTACAGCGATCGTGATAGGACTGGCAACAACGGCAATGCTGATGGCTGTTATTATAAGGATTTACAGGAAATACGGAACATTTGATATAAGAGAGATCAAAAATTTAAGAGGATAGATCATGAATCCGCTGATACCACTGTTTGTTGTAATCCCGCTGGCAGGTGCATTCCTGATAATGATACTTGGGAGGTTCATCAGGAATTTCAACAAGTATCTTGCCTCTCTCATTCTTTTGTTCCTCGTTGTTGTCAGCTTCTGGTCGCTCTTCACCACCGGCAGTAATGTGTCGGTTTATAAGGTCGGAGGATGGGAAGCAGTAAACAGTGTGCCTATAGGCGTATATATGGTCATGGACGGATTCACGACAATCGTCCTTTGCATAATCAACCTGATCGGTTTCCTTTCAGTCTTCTATTCAATATCCTATATAGCAAGGTACACTTCAGAGAATTACTTTTATGCCCTCTTCTGCCTCATGGTTGCAGGAATGAACGGGGTGGTTCTGAGCGGTGATATATTCAACATCTTTGTATTCCTCGAGATCTCAGCCATCTCATCGTATGCGCTTGTGGCATTCGGAGTTGAAAAAAACGAACTGGAAGCCACATTCAAATACCAGGTCCTCGGCGGAATAGCTTCATTCCTGATACTTATGGGGATCGCTTTCATCTACTGGGAGGCAAAGACACTCAACATTGCTGACATCAGGAATGTCTTCAGCAGCGGATATGACAGGAGTTATTACCTTCTTATACAGATACTTCTGCTTAGCGGTTTCGGTTTGAAAGCCGCTATAATTCCTTTTCATGCATGGCTGCCCGATGCACATTCATCTGCACCGTCTCCGATATCAGCAATGCTTTCCGGAGTGCTGATCAAGGCTGTCGGTATATATGTCATTATCAGGCTCTTTTTCAATATGTTCGCCATCAGCGAAGGCATGGCAATACTGATTACCACGCTTGGAGCTCTATCGATGGTTGTCGGCGTCTTCCTTGCCATAGGCCAGTGGGATATAAAGAGGCTCCTGGCATACCACAGCATCAGCCAGATGGGCTACGTGATATTATCGGTGGGGATCGGGATGATCCTTATCTCGCGCGGTATAAGGAGTGAAATTGCTGCACTTGCCATTGCAGGGGGCCTGTTCCATCTTATCAACCATGCCGCGTTCAAGGGATTACTTTTCCTTAATGCCGGGGCGATTGAGTATTCAACAGGCACACGCAATCTTCAGGAGATGGGGGGTCTGGCTAGATCGATGCCTGCAACATCCGCCACATCACTGGTAGCTTCACTTTCAATCTCCGGGATTCCTCCTTTCAACGGATTCTTCAGTAAACTCATAATAATAGTTGCTGCCATAATGGCCAGGTTTTATTTCCTGGCACTTCTTGCTGTGATAGTAAGCATAATCACGCTGGCTTCATTCATGAAATTCCAGCGCTATGCCTTCTTCAATAAAGCTGATGATGAAAATAAACAGAAAGTCAGGGAGGTGCCATTCCCCATGCTGTTCAGCATGATCGTTCTGGGTATTGTATGCCTTCTCCTGAGCATGCTTGTCTTCCCGGGGATCAGGGAGATGATTCTTACTCCGGCAACTGACATACTTATGGATCCGTCAAAGTATTCTTCACAAATAACAGGAATATAAAATGAGATATGTAACAGTATTCATACTATCCCTGATCTTCTGGCTGCTGCTGACTTTCAAGCTGACAGTGCCCAATATTATTGTCGGTTCTGTTGCTGCCCTGATATGTTCACTGGTATTCGGCAGATACTACTTCCGTAATGTTTACAAATTCCTGCAGCCTCAGCGTTACTTCTGGTTCCTGGTGTACCTGGTCTTTTTCATATGGGAATGTATCAAGGCTAATTTTGATGTTGCATACAGGGTGCTTCATCCGGCTATGCCGATAAAGCCGGGAATAGTGAAGGTAAAGACAACCCTGAAAACGGATTTCGCGAAGATGATGCTGGCAAATTCGATCACAATGACTCCGGGTACTATTACCGTGGATGTTATCGATGATAATTTTTACGTCCACTGGATTTATGTTTCATCAGCAGATCCTTCTGAATATACCGGCAAGATCACAGGGAAATTTGAGAAATTCATTAAAAGATTTGCAGAATGAATGATTTTCTGACAATACTCCTTTATATCCAGATAGGCCTCAGCGTTGTTTGTCTTTACAGGATAATACGCGGTCCGACGATTCCCGACAGGATGGTTGGAATAGATATATTCGGTATCCTGGTCGTAGGGGTTTGTGCCATAATTTCGATCCAGACTGAAAAATCTTTTATTCTCGATATCGGCATAGCCTGGGTGATCCTCAGCTTCATCGGAACCCTGACACTGGCTAAATATCTCAGCGGCAAAAAATTAAATGAGTAGTATGGTAACAATCATATTGATATGCATAGGGGTTTTGTTCAACATCTTCGGATGTATCGGGCTGATACGTCTTCCTGATGTATACAACAGGCTGCAATCGGCAACCAAATGTGTAACTCTCGGATGCTGCAGTATACTCCTCGGTGTGCTGTTTCATTTTGGATTCAGTGATGCAGGCACAAAAGCCATTGTTGCCATCCCGATTCTGTTTTTCAGTTCAACAGTAGCAGCGCATGCACTGATCAGGGGAGCTTATCATTTTGGCACAAAACTTTCCGGCAAAACCGTAAAAGACGATTATAAGGAGGCAGTAAAATGAAATACCCGAAGCTCAGAGAATTGAAGGAGGCTGTTGTATCTCTGGTTACTCCGGCGTATACATCAAAATTCCCCGCGGAACCCCACGTGCCTTTCGAGAGATACAGGGGCAAACCTGTTGTTGACAACGATAACTGCGTCGGCTGCGAGACGTGCGCAAATGTTTGTCCGCCCCATGCCATAACATTCACTGATGATAAGGAAAAGGGGATCAGGATCATAAAGAGGGATTATGGCAAATGCATTTTCTGTGCCATGTGCCAGGACCACTGCATAACCGGCAAGGGCGTGAAATTGTCAGATAAGATATATGACATAGCTGTCTTTGACAGGGAGAAAAATGTTGAATACCAGGAAAAAGAGCTTCTGATATGCGAGAGCTGCGGCGCTGTGATTACTACCAAGGAACATCTCCATTTCATGCACAGGCGCCTCGGACCGAAGGCATTCTCATCAATACTAAACCTCAACATGCTGAACGATAAGCTTAAATTTGCCGAGGGACAGGATGTTGATGTTGAGATCAGGGACGACCTGAAGCGAAAGGATATGTTCAACGTAATATGCCCCAACTGCATGCGCCAGGTCCTTGTAAAATACCTTTTCAAAGGTGCATAAAAGCCTTGAAGATCTTATTCTGCCGGAGGACAGGAGTATCCTCTTTGTTGGCATTGGCAACGTCCTTAAATCCGACGACGGAGCCGGTGTCTATATAAGCAGAAACATTAGAAAAAGAGGCAATATCTCATCCCTTACCGTAGAGGTAAGCATCGAAAACTACATCGGCAAGATCAACAGCCTTGACCCGGATATCCTGGTACTTATTGACTGTGTTGACCTGGGATCGTTTCCCGGCACATATAAACTACTGGAATTAAACCAGATACAGGATCTGACCTTCAACACTCACAACATCTCGCTGCGCAGGCTGTCAGAATTTTTTAAAATGCCGGTTTACATACTGGCGATTCAGCCCGAAAAACTTGAATTTGGTGAAAATATTTCGTACCTTGTTAAGAATATTGCTGACAAAATTATTAACCTGATTAATTCATAGGAGGCACATTATGGCTGTAGAATATAAGTGCAAAGTATGCAAGGGTCATCTCAATGTTAAAACCTCGATAATCCTTGCTGCCACGAACCTCAGTGACCGTAATGAAAGAGGTTTGGTCTATCTCAATCCTGATTTAGGGAACTATACACATACAACCCACCCTTCATTCAGCATGAAGCAAGGAGTTGAGTATATCTTTACCTGTCCTATCTGCGGAGCCCAGCTGAACAGTATGAAGTACCTTCATATGGTGAGGATCCTAATGGTAGACGAGGGTGGTAAAGAATTCAATATTTATTTTTCAGGCATCGGCGGCGAAAAATGCACCTTCAAGATCAGGGGCAACAAAGTGGAGGAGAAATCGGGGCCCGATGTAAAATCCTACGATAAATACTTCGAGGTTCCGGAAGAGGACAGGAAATACCTTTGATAAATAGAAATCTTACGATGGAGATTCCTCGTCCCCAATCCACGGGATGAGGAATTTTGCTTTTATGGTACGGATTACAACCGAGCGGACCACCAGGCACGGATTGCAAATCCGATAGTTATGTAACACTTCAGAATAACTGTTACATTTCTTTTTAATCAAACAACCCCCTTTCTAATTTCCCCCAAGGGGGAAAGGTTTTAGCTCCTTCCCCCTTGGGGGAAGGCCGGGAAGGGGGTAATTTGATAATAAAAACAATATAAAACAATTAGATAAAAACTGTCACATGAAATGTGAAGAAATACATAGCTATCGGGACCGCGCCAGCGGAATAGGTAACAATCCTTTGCTTTTCTTAGCGCACTTTGCGGTTATTTTTTTATTTTTACCTGTACTATTTAGCAAGATATTTCGATGAGCAAAGACATTAACAAACTGGCAGCCGACAACATCCGCATACTGGCGATGTCGATGGTTGAAAAGGCAAAATCGGGTCATCCCGGAGGCGCAATGGGAGGAGCCGACTTTATTCATATCCTCTTTTCTGAATTTCTTAACTTCGATCCCTCTGATCCGAAATGGATAAACCGCGACAGGTTCTTCCTCGATCCGGGGCATATGTCTCCGATGCTGTACGCTGTGCTGACACTGACGGGCCACTTTAAGGCTGAAGACCTCATGCAGTTCCGCCAGTGGGGCAGCCCAACTCCGGGTCATCCCGAACTCGATGTTGCGAGAGGAATCGAAAACACCTCCGGACCTCTTGGACAGGGCCATACCATGGCAGTCGGAGCTGCGATCGCCGAGCGATTCCTTGCAGCAAGGTTTGGAGAGCTTTTTGCCCACAAGACCTACGCCTTCATTTCCGACGGCGGCATCCAGGAAGAGATATCGCAGGGAGCAGGACGGCTTGCGGGGTTCCTGGGATTGAACAACCTGATAATGTTCTATGATTCAAATGATATCCAGCTTTCAACAGAAACCAGGGCTGTCACAGCAGAGGATACGGCGATGAAATACCGCGCATGGGGGTGGGATGTGATCGCTATCGACGGAAACGATCACGGGCAGATCAGGAAAGCGCTTGGTTCAGCTGTAAGCTCCAGGGAAAAGCCTGTACTTATAATCGGAAAGACGATCATGGGCAAAGGTCTGCTCGATAATGATGGCAGGAGTTTCGAAAGAAAAACATCGACACATGGAATGCCTGTTGGCGAAGCCGGAGGATCATACGAAAAATCACTTGCAAACCTCGGAGGCGATACAGCAAATCCCTTTCAGATCTTCGAAGAAGTAAAGGCACACTATAAGAAAATACTGACCACCAGGCGCAGGAATGCAGCAGAATGGAAGAACCGTAAAGCTGAATGGGCTGCCAGTAACGGCAACCTTGACCAGAAACTTCATCTTTTTTATTCAGGCAGCATCCCTGAAATCGATTTCAAGTCGATCCAGCATAAGGAGGGCTCGGCAACAAGAGCAGCCTCGGCAGGCGTGATGAGTGTGCTGGCAAAAAAGATTGAGAACATGGTTGTTGCATCAGCCGATCTGTCGAATTCAGACAAGACTGACGGATTCCTGAAGAACACAAAACCGTTTGTCAGGGGTGATTTTTCCGGCGCTTTCCTCCAGGCAGGAGTTGCAGAGCTTACAATGGCTGCAGTGATGAACGGGATAGCCCTTCATGGAGGAATAATACCGGCATGCGGAACATTTTTTGTCTTCTCCGACTATATGAAGCCCGCGGTCAGACTCGCCTGTCTGATGGGACTGCCCGTAAAGTATATCTGGACACATGATGCCTTCAGGGTCGGCGAGGACGGTCCAACCCATCAGCCGGTTGAACAGGAGGCACAGATAAGGCTAATGGAGCATCTGAAGAACCATCATGGCGAGAACAGCATGCTTGTGCTCCGTCCCGCTGATTCAGCAGAGACAACAGTTGCATGGCAGCTGGCACTTGAAAACAGGAAAACCCCTACCGCGCTTATACTTTCGCGCCAGAATATCAAAGACCTTCCGTCCTCAGGCAATGCAAGATATGAAGATGCCCAGCAGGCGCGCAACGGAGCTTATATCGTACAGGATTGCCAGGGCAGGCCTGACGTCATCCTTGTTGCAAGCGGGTCGGAAGTATCGACGCTTGTTGAGGGAGCCTCCCTTCTCAGGAAAAATGACCTGAAGGTAAGGATCATCTCTGCTCCTTCAGAGGGATTGCTGAGATGCCAGCCGGAAGGATACCGGAGGTCCATAATACCTGAGGATGTGCCCGTATTCGGACTCACTGCCGGGCTGCCGGTCACCTTGCAGGGACTTGCAGGTCCCAGGGGCAGGATATGGGGAGTATCAACTTTCGGATATTCAGCTCCTTACAAGGTTCTTGACGAGAAATTCGGTTTCACTGCAGAGAATGTCTACCGCCAGGTAATTGATTATCTTGATCAGTATAAAAAGTGAATTTTTACCGTCCTGTGATCATTCCAGGCAAAATTAACCCGAACTGAAGTGAAAAAATGTCTTTTAATCATGGTGTCTCTCTGGTTTGGTCCACTGATCCAGCTCTTCAGCCAGGAAGACACTCTGGATGTGTTTTTCAGTGAAAAGGAGACTACAGGACATGACCTGGCGCTGTTTGCCGGCGATGATGTGCTGGATATGACACTGCGCTTCGATATTACCGCCTTCAGGCGAATGAGGTCGGATACTACAGAACTGGATGCTGTTCTGACGATACACCTGAATGAGACAGATTCAATCGACAAGAAAATTAAAGTGAAGGCCAGGGGCTACATGCGGCGATCATATTGCGATATGCCGCCGATAAGGCTGAATTTCAAGAAGTCCGAGTCACCCGGTGATGAATTCAGGCATGTTGATAAAATAAAGCTTGTCACACACTGCAGGGCAGGGAATGAAGAATACCTGCTGAAAGAATTCCTTGCTTACAAGCTTTACAACGTCCTTACGGAATACAGCTACAAGGTGAGGCTGGCCAGGATCACCTATATCAATACAGCCAAAAAGAGCAAACCGATAGAGGAGTTTGCTTTCCTGATCGAGCCTGATGATGCATTATGCAAACGCCTGAACATTATTGAAGTGCCTGACACGAAGATCAGCCAGCGGCTGGTAAAGCCGGAGGTAATGGACAGGATGGCCCTGTTCTGCTACATGATCGGAAATCCTGACTGGTCGCTGCCGATCAGGCATAATGTCGTATTCTTTGTGCCCGGTGAGATAGGCCAGTCATCACAGGGGCTGGTGATCCCGTATGATTTTGATTATGCAGGAATGGTAAATGCAGATTACGCAATCCCCTTTGCGGGGCTCGGGATTGAAACAGTTCTTGAAAGAGTTTATCTTGGCATGTGCCGCGACAGGGAGGTCTTCATAAAAGGGCTACAGGAGTTCTCTGCAAACAAGGATAATTTCTACAGGGTGATCAGTGAATTCCCTTACCTGAAAGAGAAATCAAAGAAGTGGGTAATAAACTATCTGAACGGATTTTTGTCGAATATAGATAAGGGCGGATTTGTTATCAACAAGATCCAGTCTGAATGTATAGATTTGTAACAATTAATAGGTCGGTACATATGTCGTTTGAAACACTTGTTCTTGAAGATACGCTGTGGAGTATCCTGATAAGGTTCGCTGTAAACCTATTTGTGCTTTTCATTCTCATAAGGCTCATTTACTACAGGTTCACCGGGAAAGTGGAATTTGTCTTCTCATTCATCTTTATGGGAATCGTCATTTTTCTGATATGCTCCCTGCTGGGAACCGTTGATATTCAGATAGGAATGGCGCTGGGATTATTCGCGATATTCGGCATTCTCAGGTTCCGGACCGTGAATTTCACAACAAAGGATATGACCTATTTCTTTTCAGTCATCGGAGTATCCATAATCAATTCACAGGCAAATATACCGCCCCCGGTCCTTGGAGCTGTAGTCATAAATGCGATCATAATTATTTCAGCGCTGGTGCTTGAGATGTTCCTGAAGAAGAAAATTTTACAGTCATATATTGTCAGATTCAACAAGCCGGAGCTGCTTAAGCCTTCCTCAAGGGCTGAACTCTTAAAGGAACTCTCAGCCCATACGGGACTGGAGGTGGTAAAGGTCAACATTCATGAATTTGACATTGTCAAGGGCATTGCGGAGGTTGAGATCTTCTACAAGAACGGTTAAATATTCATATCTCAGTGTATTCAGCTTCAGTCAATAATCGCTTTTTGCAAGTTTCTCTTCCTGCTTAGGGGATTGAATCCCTGATGAACATCCGGAAAAAATAGCCGGCACTATCAGAACGCTGAATCTGAAAAGAAAAATACGACGCGTGTAAAGTTTTATAATACAAAATATTATCACGATCATCACAAAAACAATACTCCAGATTATTTTCTCGTCCATATCTGTTTTTTTTGATTGAAGGTTGAATTGATAGCTGCCCGGTCATTGTCTTTCCGGGGTTGAAAAATATTCGCAGATTAAATTGAAGTCGAATTCGTGAATAGATTTATTTTCGTTACTTATTGCATTACGTCTGTCAATAACTTTTTTGAATATATGAATTAGTTAACTATCTTCCAATTTCATTACCGCATGACGATAAAGGCCCGGCAACTGAGCCTGCAGGGGTATCGTGTAACCTGACATCGCAGGGCTGTCTGTTATTTTAATAACATTTAAGACTGAAGAGAGAATTACTGACTTAAATGAACTCCTGTAAAACCTTTAGAAGATCCTTTTTATCAAATGGTTTTGATATAAAACCTGAACAGCCGAATTCTAATGCCTGCTCCTTATCATCAATATAAGCCGTCTGAGCTATTATCGGAATTGCAGAGTTTTTCTCCCGAATCAGCTTAACAGCTGTGTATCCATCCATCACGGGCATTTTTATATCCATTAAAATCAGATCGATATTCTTGTTTGACAGACATTTTTCTACAGCCTCCTTTCCGTTAACAGCTCTTATTAAATTGATATTTACTTCGGAAAGAAAGTATTTAATAAGTTTGAAGTTGCTATCCATATCTTCGGCAACAAGGATTGTCTTTTTAACCGGGAAAACAAAACCTTCAGCCACGCTTTTTTCATCAGCAATCCTGGTTTCCATAACCAGTTTTTCATAAGGAACTGTAAAATAGAATGATGAACCCTTTCCCGGTTCTGAGGTAAACCATATCTTTCCGCCCATATGCTCTGTATATGCTTTAGATATAGCCAGTCCAAGTCCCGTGCCTTCATATAGTCTTGATACTGAGTGTTGTACCTGGTAAAAACGATTAAATATTTTTGCATGGTATTCAGCAGGTATTCCGATACCTGTATCGGAAACACTGAATTCAAGGAACTTGTCTGTCAGTACACAACCAACTTTTACATACCCTTTGTCAGTGAATTTAATGGCGTTATTTATCAGATTTATAAGGATCTGGTTTAATTTGGTACTGTCAGTCAGAACTAAAGCATCGGAATCGGATAATGCAGTTTCACAGACCAGTTTAATTTTCTTCTCATTTGCTTTTGGTATAAACTGATCGCATAATGATTGAAGTGTTGAATTAACGTTTGCTTTATTTTTTCCGATTTTTACAAGGTTGGCTTCGATATTTGAAATATCTACAATGTCGCTTATTATTGCAAGCAAATGATTACTGCTCTGTGTAATTACTTCGATATAATCCTTGCGTGACTGAGCATCAACATCTGGTTCCCCCAGCAGCGCTGAAAAGCCCACAATTGCATTCATCGGGGTTCTGATTTCATGCGATACATTATGCAGGAACGCTGTTTTTAACCTGTCACCCTCTTCAGCTTTATCTTTAGCTTTAATAAGTTCCTCCTCAGCATGTTTGCGTTCGGTAATGTCGGACAGAAAATTCAATGTAGCTGGTCTGCCCTGCCATTCAAACAGGGTCGCATTTATCTCCACCCACTTGATAATACCCTTATGAGTAATCACTCTGAAGGTATATCGTTGCTGTGGCCCTTCGTTTGCTATCCGTCGCCGGTAGTTTTCAACCACCATTAACTGATCATCCGGGTGGATGAATTCGGGAAAAGGTCTACCGATAAGTTCCTGCTCCGAAGTCACCTCCAATAGTTCAATCGTAATGTTATTAACAAACTTGAGCAGCCCATCCTGAGCGACAATAATTGATTCGTTAGCGGTGTTTACAAGCAGGCGGTATTTTTCTTCACTTTCCCGTAATGCCTCCTCCGCACGTTTGCGTTCGGTGATATCTCTTGCTATACCCAATACCAGAGTCTGATTCTTTATTTTTACCGGGTGAGTTAATATTTCAACTGTAATTTTTATTCCGTCTCTCCTGTTTAATACAAATTCATCGGGGCCGGTGGCTCTTCCTAATGAATTTTTAACTAATAGTTTTGCTGCTCTGGGTATTTGTTTAAGGGACAGTAGATTTAATTTCAGGAAACTCTTTCCGATTAATTCATTTCTATTGAGACCCAACATTTTTTCAGCCGCTTTATTGCCATCTATAAAATGACCTTTCAGATCGGTCAGATAATATGCATCCGGTGCGTATTCAAATAATATTCTCAGCCTTTCTTCTGAGCTTCTCAGTTTATCTTCTGCCCGCTTTTGTTCGGTTATGTCTTCCACGCTTCCATCATAATAGAGGAATTTCCCTTCTGAATCGCGAACCGCTTTAGCGCTTTCCCTGACGAAAATTTCTTTGCCATCGCGACAAATCCAGATAGCTTCAAGGTTTTTTACTTCTCCTTCTTTTTCGATTTGATCAATGAATACCTGGCGCTGATATGAAGAACCGTAACCTGTTTTTATAAGGTTTCTTTTAGCAAGTTCTTCAAAGGATTGGAAGCCAAGCATTTCAACCAATGCCCGGTTTGCCAGAAGTATTTCTCCCTGCAAATTTGTTCTGTAAAGGCCCACGACTGCATCATTGTATAGATTACGGAATCGTTCTTCGCTTTCCTTAAGTCTTTCTGCAATCTGATTACTTAATTTTATTTCTGCGGCAAGATCTGAGATTCGGTCTTCCACCAGTGATTCCAGACGTTCGTTCAATAATCTCAATTCTGTCTGGGTCTTTACCAGTTTTTCATTTTGATGAATAGCTCCTTCATATATATCAAGCATCAATTTAATAACATTCTGCTGTTCTGCCTGGATCGTACGTTCTTCCCCGTTGAAAAGGATTTGCACACCAAAAGGCACTTTCTTTTGGTACTCCCGGGGTTCGTTGAAAAGGAGTTTTTCAATATTTGAGATAAAATGTATTTCGTTGTAAGGTTTAGTAATAAAACTGTCTGCCCCACATGAAAGTCCTTCAATAATCTCTTCCGGATCTGAAAGCCTGGTCAGTAATATCACAGGAATATTCTCTGTACTCTTATCTGATTTGATCAATTTGCAGAGCTCATATCCATTCATTTCCGGCATCAGGATGTCGGAGATAACCAAAGATGGTTTACGCTTCGAAAGAATATCTATTGCCTCTTTCCCATCATTAGCAACCGTTACTTTAAAGTTGTTACTTTCCAGCATGTGCTTAATCTGAGCAGCCTGAGTAGGACTATCCTCAGCGATAAGGATTTCTGTATCTTTTGTACCTGCATTCTCACCTATATTCTTCATCACAGTTTTTATTTCATAATTTTAATTAAAGCCTCAACCCCACAACAGTAATATCATCAACCTGTTCTGTACTACCTTTCCAGGTAAGATATGTATCGAGCAGCATGTCTTTCTGAACAGCCAGAGAGTATTTATGATTCTTTAGCAATACTTCTTTAAATTGAGCCCGCTGGAATTTTTTCTCTCTTTGTCCTCCAAACTGATCCACATATCCATCCGAAAAAAGATATAAAAGATCATTTGGTCTTGTTTTTATTCTCTGATTGACAAAATCAGGCATTTTATCACTGTAAGATATTGACATTCTGTCGCCCATGAATTCAATCATTTTACTGTCGCGAATGAGGTATACAGGGTTAAAAGCTCCGGAATAGTCCAGAGTGTTATCTGTTGGGTCATACCTGATGATTGAACCATCCATACCATCTTTTACCTCAGAAATACTTCCTTTTTGTCCTAATGCTTCAATGACCTTTTCTCTCAACCGGTTAAGAATCAGATTAGGTTCAGTGATTTTCCCCCTTATAACAGTTTCGTTTAAAAGGGTGATCCCAAGCATGCTCATAAATGCACCAGGAATACCATGACCGGTACAATCAAAAACACCGGCAAGGATTTTGTTTTCTATTTTACGAAACCAATAGAAGTCTCCACTGACAATATCCTTTGGCAGCAGAAGGCAGAATTGCTCAGGGAAAAAATCAGATTCATTCAAAGATGCCTTCAATACAGCTTTCTGAATTGTATGTGCATATTTTATACTGTATGTTATGAGTTTATTTTTAAATTCAATCTCTTTAAGATTTTTTACTATTTCATCCCTGCCCCTTTTAATTTCGATCTGTGTTTTAACCCTGGCGATCAGTTCTTTCTGGTTAAAGGGTTTTACAACATAATCGACGGCGCCGAGGTCAAACCCGTTTATGATGCTTTCCATATCGACCCTGGCGGTCAGGAATATTACCGGCACCTTTTGCATAGCCGGGTCATTTTTGATAATCCTGCATACCTCGAATCCGTCTATACCCGGCATCATTACATCGAGAAGAACAAGGTCGAATTCAATACGTTTAATCCAGTCAAGAGCGGACTCCCCGTCTAAAGCAAATTCAACCTTAAATCCTTCATTTCGTAAATAATTACCAAGGATCTGAAGGTTTTTCGGATTATCATCCACAATCAATATCAGTGGGGGTCGTATCATATTATTGTTTTCCATCAGATATTTTTTAACTTAAAAGACCGAAGTCCGAAATCCGCAATCCGCAATCATAATGACTTCCGACTTATTCCTACAGTTTTTCCAGTTTCGCAATTGAATCTTCTATTCTTTTACTAATCTCTTTACACTGATCATGAACTTTCAGATCCTTGTTCTTCCCGACAAGTTTTTCAATCTCATTAACAGATGTCCTTAGCTCAAGGCAAATATCTTTCAGAATGAAACTCTGATTTTTGTCGAATTCAATCATTTTTGTACTAAGATCATCTGCTTCATTCCTGCCAGGTTTGGTGAGGCTCATCTTCAGCCAGTTATCAATCTTTCTGGCCAACCATTCATTTACTTTTTCGAGTTTTTCCGTTTTCGATTTGAGATCAAGTTGAGTTTTTACTCTTGCCAGAAGTTCTCTGCTGTCGAACGGTTTGATAACAAAATCCTGGGCGCCAACTTCAAAACCTTTCAAAATACTTTCCCTTTCACATTCAGCTGAAAGGAATATTATGGGTATATCGTGTATTTCTTTATCCCGGCGAATTATCCTGCAAACCTCAAATCCATTCATCCCGGGCATGTTGATGTCGAGGAGAATAAGGTCAAAGTGCCGGGTTTTTAACCAGTCGAGAGCCGATTCTCCATTTACAGCGAACTCAATTTTGTATTTTTCCTCCTGCAAAAGCTTGCCTAAAACCTGAAGGTTCTGGGGGTTGTCATCAACCAACAAAATGTAAGGGCCGGGTGAAAATGGCATATTCATATTTTTAAGCTTTATTATTTCTTGTAACTTCTAATAATTCAATAATTCCAGGGTATTTCCTTAACAGATTTAATATAGCCTCAATATTGAAACTATTTGCAGCGGTTACCAGTTCTTCGCCGTAATCGGCAATAATTGAAGCATTGTGGTTTTTGCCCAACCCTGCTAATTGATTTCCGAAATCCAGGATTTCATCAATCGGTTGTCTGACTCCAAAAGTCAACCATACATCTTTAAACCGGGTGTTAAGGGAATGAACTAATCCCGGAAGGTCAGTAATTACTCCAGAGGAGTAGTTTATTTCTGATACAGATTGTTCCGACTCAGGTGCTTTTATTGACTTATACGGCAGGTTATTCATAAGCTCAAGGTATAATTCAGTTACCTTAACCGGCTTTATCAATAATCCCGCAAATTTGCTCTCACGGATACGCTCTCTCTGAGCTTTCATAACGGAGGCAGAATATGCAATCACCGGAATATGTTTTAATTTATTATTTTGTTTTAGCTTATCCAGTAATTCAAAACCGTCCAGAACGGGCATCCTTATATCAGTAATAATCAGATCGGGTATTGTTTTTTTCGCAATAGACAATACTTCATGCCCGTTTGAAGCTTCAATTACCTTAATATTTGTTTTTTTCAGGGCATCTATCAGGTATTTCCGGTTATGTTCAACATCATCGGCAATGATAATGGTTGCCTTTTCAAATAAAATATCGGCAGGATCAAGTTGTATTTCTTCTATTCTTTTATCAAAGTCTCTCAAATAGGAAACTTCAGGTATCTTAATCTTAAATGTGCTCCCTTTTTTCAAATGAGACTGGAGGGTAATGGTCCCATTCATAAGATGCACAAGTCGTTGTGTAATTGCCAGACCAAGACCTGTCCCTCCGTATTTTCTTACACTCTGTCCCTGTCCCTGTACAAACGGATTAAAAATCTCTTCCTGCATCTCTTTTGAGATACCGATGCCGGTATCTGTTACCTCAATTATAAGATCGATGAATTCGTCGGTTTTATCCCCGGGATACTTGATGATTTGCGGATTTTCAGTATAAACTTTTAATTTGATATTTCCTTTTTCGGTGAATTTAATCGCGTTCCCTATAAGGTTAAGAATGATCTGACGTAACCGGGCATCATCGATAAAAATACCTGCCGGCGTACCAGAAGAAATTTCCAGAGTGAATTTCAATCCTTTTTCAGATACCCGTAATGAAAATATCCGTTCGAATTCCGAAAAGAAAGATTGTGAATTCACATACTCAAACTGCAATTCCAGTTTTCCTGCTTCAATCTTGGACAGATCGAGAATATCATTAATGAGAGTAAGAAGGCTTCTTCCGCTTGATTTTATTGATTCAAGATAGTCCCTTTGGGTCTTTTCTTCGAGCATTGCACCCAGAAGTTCGGCATAGCCTAATACCGCATTCATGGGCGTACGAATCTCGTGGCTCATATTGGCCAGGAACTCGCTTTTAGCTCTATTGGCTGCATCAAGTTCAGCAGTCCGTTCACGTATACGCTGCTCCAGTTCTGCATTGAAGGCACGGATTTTTTCTTCATCCTTTTTAAGCTCTTTAGTTCTCTCCTCAACCAGCTCTTCCAGTCTTTCATTTAATGATCTCAATTCATCCCGGGTCTTTATAAGCTCATTATTCTGATAAATGGCCCCCTGATAAATATTGAGCAGCATTTTAATAACTTCTTGAGTCCCGGTACGGATTAATCTTTTTTTCCCTCCATAATTAATTTCTATTCCCTTAGTATCACTTTTTGATTTTGGAATTGCTTTTTCTGAAAGCATTATTTTTATGCTGGAAATCAGATATTCTTTATTGTAAGGTTTGGTTATGAAACTATCTGCCCCGCAGGAAAGTCCCTCAATAACCTCGTCGGAATCGGAAAGTGATGTTAACAAAATCACGGGAATATCTTCAGTACGTTCGTCCGATTTAATCTTTTCACATAATTCAAATCCGTTCATTTCAGGCATGACGATATCCGAAATGACCAATGATGGTTTATGTTCAGCAAGCCAAATCAATGCTTGCTGTCCATCCCTGGCAACCTCTGTTTTGTAATGATAACTTTCGAGCAGATATTTTATCTGGGCAGCCTGTGTGGGGCTGTCTTCTACAATTAAAATATCAGTAAGATTATCTGAAGTTTTTACTTTTTTGCGCAGATTCTATTTTTTTGAACCTGATTTTGCCATAATTTCAGCGATCTTCTCCGGAGATAAGGCCTGATCGGCTGCTCCGATCCTCAACGCTTCACCTGGCATACCGAACACAACACAACTTTCTTTATTTTGAACTACAGTGAAAGCTCCCTTATCCTTCATGGTTTTCAACTCATCTGCTCCGTCTTTTCCCATTCCTGTGAGCAATACCCCCATTGCTTTTGGTCCCATAGTATGTGCGACTGAACGAAAAAGGTAACTTACAGAAGGTATTAATCCATTTTCAGGTGGTTGATCACTTAAAACTATTTTACCTCCCTTGGTTATACCCATCTGAAAACCATCAGGAGCAATATAACCGAAGCCTGCCAGGATTTGTTCCCTGTTTTCAGCGATTTTCAGTTTAATCCCGGAGGTAGCAGACAGCCATTCACAAAATCCATTTACAAATCCTTTGGCTATATGTTGTACAATAAGAACCGGTACAGGTAAATCCGCAGGTAATCCGGAAAGGATTATTTGCAGCGCCATGGGACCGCCGGTGGATGCTCCGATTGCAATAAGCTGAATTCGCTTTAAATCATTTTCAAAGGTTTGAACTAAAAGGACGGGCTTTATTTCTTCTTTTCTGCTTCTCGGGAAAAGTCTGACAACTTTTACCTCAGACATGAGTTTAACTGTCTGAATCAGCTCTTTGCGCGAAGCAGCGAATTGAGGATGTTCAAATCCTGGCGGACGAGTGACAACAGCAAGCGCACCTGCATCAAGTAGTTTAAACGTATAAGTTATCTCTTTTTTATTTGAACTTCCTGTCACAATAACTATTGGTGTAGGATATGTTTCCATTATTGCCCGTGTAGCTTCATACCCATCCATCCCCGGCATATGAATGTCCATTGTTATTACATCGGGCTTTTTTAACATGGCAAGCTCAATAGCCTCATAACCGGAATTGGCGATCCCCACCACCCTGAGATCAGGATCAGAAGAAAGAAGGTGAGCAAGGAACTCCTGGATTACCTTCGAGTCGTCAACAATCAGTACTTTGATCATATCAGTTTTTTTATTATCTCAAGCAAATTTGTCTGGTCAAAGCTGCTTTTAATAATATATGCATCTGCTCCGACCTCAATACCGTGTTCGCAGTCTTCCCGTGATTCAAGCGCCGTGACCAGTACTACAGGAATCTCACTCAGTTTTTTATCGCTTCTGATCTTCGCAGTAAGTTCAAACCCGTTCATCTTTGGCATATCCACATCCGAGACAACAATATCGAAATCGCCGGTGCGGGCTTTTGTAAATGCATCAGCCCCGTCAACTGCAGTGGTTACCTGGTAACCTGCCGTTTCAAGGATATTTTTTAACAAAGTCCGGGAGGTTATTGAATCCTCAGCAACAAGTATTCTGCCGGTTTCAGGAACCAGAAGCTCATCATCAGTGACTTCACTTTTCCTGTTTTTTATGTGTAGTGAGGATTTCATGAGGTCGGAGATATTAAGCACCGGAACTACATTACCGGAACCCAGTATGGTTGCGCCCGAGATATTTCTGACCCGGTTCAGCAATTTTCCCAGCCCTTTTACAAGAACCTGTTGTTCACCGAGAATGTCATCGACCTTAAAGGCGATGCGTTGTTCTGCTGAAAAAAGGACAACGACACGGATTTTAGCTGATTTCTCAATACCGGTATTTTTCCTGTCTGAGCCTGCATGTTTATGGTCGGGTAATCCCAAAACTTCCCCAATATCGACCAGTGAAATTATTTTTGAGTCAATCCTTATAGTTTCGTGGTTTTCCACGGTTTTAATATCTGTCTCTTCCACTCTCAATACCTGTTCAACATTCACCGTAGGAAGGATGAATAGAAATCCATTTACTCTGACCATGATACCTCTGAAGGTAGCAAGCGCCATTGGCAGACGAATACGAAATGTCGAACCTTTTCCGGCTTCTGATTCCACAGATATAACCCCATTCAGTTTTGCAATTTTTTCATGAGCGATGGCCAATCCCAGTCCGCGTCCTGAAATATCTGTAATAATAGAACTGGTGGAAACTCCTGATTGATAGATAAGATTCAAAACCTCTTTTGGATCAAGCTTTTCCGCGGCTTCATTCGTAACTATTCCTGTTTTTATTGCCGCTCTCAGTACATGTTCCTTATCGATACCCTTTCCATCGTCAGAGAGAGTTATCTCAACCAGTCCGCTCTCTCTGGCTGCAAATGCCAGTGTTATGTTTCCACGGACCGGCTTATTCTGTAATACGCGTTCCTGTGGTTTGCCAATTCCATGATCAATGCTATTGCGGATAAGGTGGATAAGGGGGTCTTTAAGCTCCTCGAGGATACGCCTGTCAATTTCAAGCTCTGTACCTGTTATATTAAAATCGACCTCCTTATTTTGTTCATGAGAAATATCTCTTACCATTCCCGGAAAAACATCAACCATAGAAGCCACCGGAAGCATAAGCACCTGTTTCATCGCTTCAAGATGAAGATTGACCAGGCGGTCATGATTATGCTGATCCCGTTCCATTGAACGGGTAATCTCAGTCAATTGACTCTCAGTCTTATTCAAATGCATCTCACTGGTATCGCACCATTCATTCAAGATGGATATTGTGGCAGCAGACCTGCGGCTTTTCCATTTTTGCGTCTCATTTTTCCATTCGTTCAGCTCAGCGTTAAGCACTCGCAGTTCATTGACCCGCTGATCGATAGCTATTTTTGATTGTAACATTTCCTCAGCCTGAAAAAGAAGCGGGTCGAGCTTGGAAATCCGGATCCGCACTGTTTCAGTTGATATCGTACCTGTACCACCTGGAAGATCAGTTACCGGAAAATGAACTTTCTCCGGTGAATAAGCCTTGATATCTGGCATAAGCTCCGGAGTATCATTTTTTTCAACTGTTTTTCCGGCTGCCATCTCCTTTAATTGCTGAATCAATCCTCTCATGCTCTGATGATCAGTTGTGATTGTGCTTTTCCCGGTTGTACTTATGAGTTTTGTGAGATAATCCAAAGCCTTATAAAACAGGCTGATCGAAAAGGGAGACAAAGTGATCTTCCGGGATTTTAATGAATAAAAGACACTCTCCAGAGGCTGGCAGAGCGATTCTGTTTCCTTTTGATCGACAGACCGTGCTGCTCCTTTGAGGCTGTGAACCTCACGAAACATACTTTCAATAATTTCTGTAACCCGTTCCTCTGGCTGAGTCTTTTCTAATTCAATCAGTCCGGAAGAGAATGCACGGAGATGCTCTTCAGCTTCAATCCTGAAGGTTGCCTGTATCCGTTTCTGAAATTCGATGTCTTTCTTATCCATGGTATTATCATTAGTGGCTAGTTGGTTAGTTGATAGTGCCTGTCGCCTTTCGCCTTTCGCCTTTACATTTTGAATCCTTCTACTATTTCTTTAAGTTTTTGTCCGAGTTCATTCAGGTTTCTTGCTGAAGATTCGGCCTGGGTCATACTTGCAACAGTCTCCATTCCTGCCTGATTAATGTTTTGCATGGCCAGCCCGATTTGATCCATTCCTACAACCTGTTGCTGGCTCGATGCTACGATCTGAGTCGATACCTGAGCTGCTTCTCCACTGCTTTCTGTCAATACCCGGATTGCTTCACCTGCCTGTATCGATTGTTTCACTCCAGCTTCCACTGCTTTGTTGCCCTGTTCGGTAGCAAGAACAGCTGCACTGGTCGCCTTTTGTACATCATTCAGGATGTTGCGCACCTGAGTAGTGGATTGCTTTGACTTTTCTGCCAGGTTTCTGATCTCCTGTGCAACAACAGCAAAACCTTTACCCTGCTCACCGAACTTAGCAGCTTCTATGGCAGCATTGACAGCCAACAGGTTTGATTGATCGGCAATATCTGTTACTGAAGCGATAATATCTCCGATGGATTGGCTCTGTTCGCTCAATCGTACAACTGTTTGTGCAATAACATCCATCTGTTCACGGATATGGTTCATTCCTTCGATGGTTTCATCCACCGCCTTCTGTCCGCTTTGAGAGACCTGAGCAACACATTGAGCGCTATCGGATAGATTTTGGGCCTTTTGGCTGGATAATTGAGCAGCCTGACGGACTTCTTCGACCGTCGTTGTGGTCTCGCTGATTGCAGCAGCAGTTTCAGCGGAACCGGATGCCATCTGAGTGGTTGAAGCCAGAATTTCAGTAGAAGAACTTGCAAGAATATTCACACCATCAAGAATCCCCTGCATCTGCTTTCTAAGAGTCTCGACCATTCTGCTGAAAGACTGTATCATGATACCAAATTCATCCCCCCTTTTCTCATAAACGGAAAGATCTCCTGTAAGATCTTTTGAGGCGATCTTGTTAGCTGCCTTTACACTTATCTTTAAAGGTCCGGTAATACTTTGGGTCAAAAAGATGGATATCATTATTGACAGAGCTATTGACGTTGCACCAAGTATAAAAATGAATATTCGTGCCGCATCCTGTGCTTTCTCTGCCTCCAGGTAACGCATGATACTCCGGTCCTCATTGTGAGTTATGAGATCATCAATATTATTTATCAAGTCAGCTACTGAAGGGCTGGCCTGTAGGTTCATCAATTCTATTGCCTCCTTATATTTGCCTGCAGTTGACAGATCAATTACTTTATTGTTCAGCTGTCTTGAGACATCCAGAGAAGTCTTGATTTTAGCAGCAATAACAAATGATAAAGTATCATAGGTTGGGGTTAATCCTTCTAATTTTTTAAAATCTGCATCGTACAGATTCCTGACAGAATCAATCCCGTTTTTTAATTCCAATGTCTTTTCGCTATCTTTCAGTAATAAAATAGTGCGAAGGCTAATAGATACTTCTCTTGCATGATCAATCATATTACCAGCCAGTTGCAGGCGGACGTTGTTTGTTTTAATTATCCGGTCAAACATTGCCCGGGAGACTTTGATCTCATTCAGGCTTACAAGGATTATAACGATCATAAAAACCAGAATTAAGCCGAAGCTCAATCCCAGGCGTAAACTGATTTTTAAATTTTTAAACATGATGTATATCTCCTGAAATTAATTTATACTGTGTTTTTTATTTTCAGATTTTGTCTTTTATCTTTACTCTTTAAACCTTTCCACCATCTCTTTAAGCTTCTGCCCAAGATCATTCAGATTTTTTGCTGATTTTTCAGACTGCACCATGCTTACGGCAGTTTCCGTTCCTGCCAGGTTGATGTTTTGCATGGCTACTCCGATCTGATCCATTCCTATAACCTGTTGCTGACTCGAGGCCAGTATCTGTGTGGCTGCCTGGACCGCTTCATTGATACTTTCAGCCAGGATCAGGATGGCTTCGCTTGTCTGTTCAGTCTGTTTTACACCTGCCTCTACTGCCTTACTGCCCTGTTCAGTTGCCATCACTGCGGCGCCGGTTGCTTTTTGTACATCATTCAATATGTTTCTCACCTGTGAGGTGGCCTGCTTCGATTGACCTGCCAGGTTCTTGATCTCCTGTGCAACCACTGCAAAGCCCCTGCCCTGTTCTCCGGCTTTGGCCGCTTCTATGGCTGCATTGACTGCCAGTAAATTTGATTGATCAGCAATTTCTGTTACAGAGGCGATGATACCCCCGATTGACTGGCTCTGTTCACTCAGCCGGACGACTGTCTGCGCAATAGAATCCATTTGCTCGCGGATGCGATTCATACCGGTTACAGTCTCTTCAATTGCTTTTTGTCCTTTCTGAGATACCTTAGCCACTTGTTGTGCACTATTGACTACATTTTTTGCTTTTTCTGCAGATTGTCTTGCGGCCTGTTGTACTTCCTCTACCGTGGTGGAAGTTTCGGTAATGGCAGCTGCAGTTTCAGCCGTTCCGGAAGCCACCTGGGTTGTTGCTGTCAATATTTGATTGGAAGAGGAGACCAGAACATTTATAGTTTCCCTGACTTCCATGAGTACATTCGAAAGATCGGCTGTACGTTGTTTTACCATATCCTCCAGCTGATCGCGATACTTTTTTAATTCTTCTTCAGCCACCTTTCGCTTAGTAACATCCATAGAAACGCCGATGACACCGACGACCTCGCCTTTTCCGTCTATATAAGGGATCTTGGATGTACTTACCCACCTGGTTCCTTCCTTTGTCTCCCAGGATTCGTCAATGTTGATCTTCGACTGGCGACTGCGTATTACCTGCAGGTCGTCTTCCCAATAGGCCTGTGACTGTTCTTTGGGGTACAGATCATTAAGATGAGTCCCTTCTAATTGCTTTTTCGACATATTGTGTGCTTCACATATATATTTATTTACCCGTATATACCTGTTTTTTGTATCTTTGTAAAAAACCAGACCGGGAATATTATCGATGATGATTTCCAGCTCGTTTGATAACAACCCGAGCTGTTCAGATTTCTTGCGGGAATCTATTTCCGCCAATTTGCGTTCATTAATGTCCTGGAACATTCCGCCAATCTTAACAATTTCCCCGTTTTCCCGATATGCTTCTCCGACAGCCCTTACCCATAGCCTGTTCTTTTTCGCTGTAATTAACTCAAGCTCGACATCGAATGGCTCACCCAGCTTGATCGCCTTGTCAATGCACTGTGAGATGACCGGAATGGCTTCAGGAGCATAGAAATTTATTGCAGTCTCCAGATTTGGTATAAAGTCGGGAGGAATCTCGTGTATTTTATAAGTTATCTCCGACCAGTAAAGAGTGTTGGCTTTAAGATCGATCTCCCAGCCACCGACCCTTGCCAGCCTGCCGGATTCATCAAGTAATTTCTTGTTTTTTAATAACTCTTCTGTCCGTTCCAAAACACGTAGCTCAAGATTTTCTTTTGCATCGCGAAGGGCTTGTTCTGCCAGCTTGCGCTCGGTTATGTCGATACAAGTTCCGACCCATTCAGAAATGCTTCCCTCTGCGCTAAAGACAGGGAAAGCACGTGCCAGGAGGTTTCGATAAATTCCGTCATGCCTGAACATACGGTATTCGACCTCATAAGAGCTTTTAGTTACTATTGCTTTATTCCAAACCTGCAACGTGCGTTCAAGGTCATCAGGATGAAGAATTTTTACCCATCCTGAACCTTTGGCTTCTTCAAAGGTCTGTCCGCTAAATTTCCTCAATGATGGCGAATCTTCTACAAGTTCTCCATCAGCATTGGTAACCCATCCGATTTGACCCGTTGCTTCAATATAAGAACGATAGCGTGATTCGCTTTTAAGCAAAGCATCCTCCGCTATTTTTCGCAGCGATTCTTCGGCCATTGCCCGTTTTTTACTCTCATTAAGATTAAAAATATTTTTCATTGGTTTCCACTTTATTAATTGTTTCTTAAATTACTTGCTCATTGACAATGATTTTCTCATCGTTTAATATACTTTCAGCTTCAAGCACCAGAATATGCTCTTTTGTAACCCCTTTCAGATATTTTTCTCCGATACCCGAAACAGTGAAAGGGACAACCTGAATTTCCTCCGGTTCGATATTATGTGTGCCATGCACTACGTCGGCAAGAATGCCAAATTCCATCTGATCATTGCACAGAATAATAACTCTGTTCAAATCACCCAGCCCTTTTTCCGGGAGGTTGAAAATTTTTTTAAGATCTACGACCGGAAGTATCTGTCCGCGTACATTGACAATGCCAAAAATATATGAGGGCACTCCCGGCAAAGGGGTGAAATCTTTAAGCGGATAGACCTCCCTCACTAAAGCAGATTCAATGGCATAGTTTTCGGCTGCAAGGGTAAATGCAATTAACCCTATAGTTGCAGAAGCTGCTCCTTTTTGTTCAGGCTCCCGTGCCATGGCAATAGCGCGGCTTTTAAGTATTGCGCGGACTTCTTTCTTCATTTTGTACGTATTTATTATTTCATTCTGTACGTATAGTTTTCATGATGGCCAAGATGATCTCCCTTATGTATCTTACTGATAATCCTTCTGATTCGGGCATTATGTGATCAATCTCACATTTGTTTAATAAATTGATGACATTATTGAAAGATCTTTTGGCACTTTCATAATTTCCCAATACTGAAAGCAGGTTACCCAGCATAAAATGTCCCATTATATAATCAGGATCGATATAGATTGCCTTCTTAAGTGATGCAATGGCTTCAGAACTTTTTCCAAGTTCCTGGAGAATAGAAGCACGGAGGAAATATAATCCCGGAGAGAGTTTATAACATGCTATTGCCTCATTGCATGTTGAAAGCGCTTCGTCAAGATGGCCCTGATCGGCGAGCAGACGAATGGCAAATATTTTGGTTGCAGAAGAATTTTCGGGAGTTGATTGAGGTTGTTGAAGAGGGTTGAAGAGGGTTGAAGTAGGTTGAAGGGGTTGAGCTTCGGCTGCGCTCAGCTTAAGAGGTTGAAGGGGTTCAGCATGTTGAGCGGGAGAAAGGGTGAGCGGGAGAAGAGGGGAAAAAGTTGAAGTGAGTTGAACTTCTTTCTCTGTTAAAGCAGCCGGGGGAAATGAATATGCAGATCCATTTTTACCCTTACGGTACAAAACGGCGCCGGGAAAATTAACGGAAGTAAATTGCGGGAACACCTGGGAAGAGAGTTCACAGGAAGAGACAATAAACCAGCCATCCTCCGTAAGATCCCTATAGAAGCTGTTTGAAATTTTGCTTATCCAATCGGGAGTAAAATACATAAGCACATTCCGGCAGAAGATGATATCCATTGTATTAGCATTGCTGATGGCGGACATTTCTGCAAGACTCAGACAAGTAAAAGTCACCATACTTTTTATCTCAGGAATAGTCTCATATTGCCGATCTTCTTTTTGAAAAAAGTAGCTGCTTTTTAACCATGCCGGGGAATTACGGAATGACCATACACCATAAGTCCCTTTCATTGCTTTGCTGAGTGCTCTGGGATTTATATCCGTTGCCAGTATTGTAATATTCCAGTCTTCAATTTTCGGAATTGTTTTATGAAGGGCAATTGCAATGGAGTAGGGTTCTTCTCCGGTTGAACATCCTGCACTCCATATCCTGATACTTCTTTCTCCTTGCTCTCTGCTCTTCGATCTGATAAGTTCCGGCAGTATAAAATCTGTTAATGCTGTAAAGACCTGTGGTTCCCGCCAGAAATAAGTTTCAGAGATAGTAAGGTGCGATGCCAGTATCATTATTTGATCTTTGTTCAGTTCTGAAGACAAAAGCCATTGAATGAATCCGTTCATGTTTTGAAATCCGAACTCCCTGGCAGCCAGAACCAGGTTTCGCCTGAGCATGGCCCATCTTTCGACAGGAAAATGTAATCCCATGCGGGAAGCGATCGCCTCGCAAACCATTGATAACTCGATATCTGTGAGCTTACGATTCATTTATTTTTCGTTTTCAGCGCCTGCTCCAGCTCCTTCTCTTCATCAAGACTGAGAAACCGGTCAAGGTCATAAATCAGAATGAGTTCGTCATCAATTTTTGCCACTCCCCTCAGGTGTTCTGCAAATGGTAATGTCTCTTTGGCCTGTTCCTGTTGTCCGGGCGCCAGATCCCTTATGCCGGTTACAGTATCGACCAGAATTACAACCTGTCTTTTTCCTGTATCGGCAATAATCAACCGGTCGTCCGGGTCAATTTCACGTACCGGCAGTCCGAAACGTTTACGGATGTCAGCAACAGGAATGATCCGGCCCTTAACATTGATAATCCCGGTAATAATTTCCGGAGCTTTTGGCAAATGCTTTATTTCCACTGCGTGGATAACCCTTACCACGGCGGGTAAAGGAAGAGCATATAATTGTCCATCAAGAGTGAACACTACGATCTGATCTGTTATTGTATGAATTGATTCATCCATTTACTCCTCCTTCCATACTGTTTGCCAATGCGGAAATAATTAATTTAATATCTTCAAATTCTTCAGTTTTGCTGAGAAAATAATCAGCGCCTGCTTCCAGGCATTTCTTTTTGTACTGAGGATAAGGGTAATTTGTTAATATGCAGACTTTCGTTTTCATTTTCTCCTTCCTGATTTTCTTCAATACTTCGATTCCATTCATTTCCGGCATCCTGATATCAAGAAAAACCAGGTCAGGATTTTTTGCATAAATCAGTTCCATGGCCTTCTGTCCGTTTTCAGCTTCATAGATCACTATTCTTTCATTCAATCCTTTCAACAATTTACTGATCCTGTCTCTCAGCAGCGGGGAATCATCTGCGATAACTATTTTCATTAACAGTTAATTATGACCGGTTCGGGGGACATTAAAACTTAATGTTTGCCCAAAGAGTAAATTTAGGTATTGCAGATTCTGAAAGTTATAAGGATATAACTAATTCGAATGTAGGGGGAAGGGAGATAATTTGTAGGGAAGGGACTACAAGGAAGGGCACACGACTCACGACTCACGGCGCACGGTGAACGGCTCACAACTCACGACTCACGACGCACGGCTAACGACACACGGCACAAGACTCACGGAAAATGAGGAGAGAGAATGATAATTATGGAATATTTTTTATTTAGTGAGATGATGATTAAATTTGATGTGGAATAAATTAGTAATCATTAAATCTTGTTGCATTATGAGTAATTATGAGAATTTGAAAGTATGGCACAGAGCCATTGAGCTTGCTGTTTCAATTTACAAATTGACAGGAGAAAATAAATACTTCCAGAAAGACTTTGGCCTAAGAGATCAGGTAAGAAGGGCGTCAGTAAGCATTTCCAGCAATATTTCTGAAGGAGATGAATTAGGCAGTGATAAACAGGCAATAAGACAATTCTATATTGCAAAAGGCTCTTCAGCTGAATTATATACTCAATTAATTATTTCAAGTAAAATTGGTTATATAAAAAGTGAGGAAATGGAATTCTTGACAAACGAATGTAAAGGCATTTCAGGAATGCTGGCTAATCTCATTAAATCAAGATATTCCGAGTAATTACTTTCAGAACTATCTTTTAATCCGTGCGTCCTGCGCCGTGTGTCCTGCGTCCTGCGTCCTGCACCTTGCGTCGTGCGTCCTGCGTCGTGCACCTTGCGTCGTGCGTCCTGCGTCGTGCGTCCTGCGTCCTGCGTCCTGTGCCGTTGAGCCATTATTCTATAAGGTTATTCTTTATGGCATATATCGTCAGTTCGGCATTCTTCTTCAACCCCATTTTTTCAAGAATCCGGTTACGGTAAGTGCTGACAGTTTTATCCGAGATAAGAATTTCCTTCGCGATTTCTGTTACCGATCTTCCCTTTGCTAACATAACCATTACCTGGAATTCCCTTTCCGAGAGCTTCTCATGAGGCATACTGTTCCCGGAATCATACTCGTTAAATGCCAGCTTTTCTGCAAAAGCATTTCCAATATATCTGCCGCCTGATACAATTTTCCTGATGGCATGAGTTAACTCTTCGAAGGCATTGTCTTTTGAAATATACCCCGAAGCACCCAGCTTAAATGCACGAACTGCAAACTGCTCCTGGGGGTAGACGCTTAATATAAGGACACTGGTTTTAATATTTCTGCTTTTAATTTTCCGGAGAACATCCATACCACTCATCCCCGGCATTGCAACGTCAAGGATTACAATATCATAACAATTGACTTTGATCTTTGCCCATGCCTCATCCCCATTGACAGCTTCATCAACCCGTTTAACTTCTTCAAGAGTCATTACGTACTGTTTAAGTCCCTCCCGGACTATTGAATGATCGTCGGCAATAAGTATTTTCATGGCAGGCTCGATTATTTATGAAGGAATAAAGATAACCAGTTTTGTTCCGCTGTCTTTTTTTGACGAAATATCAATTGTCCCATTGAATTGCTTTACCCTTTCTCGCATGCTTATTAATCCCAGGGATCTGTACGATTCAATCTGTTCCTTTGTTATACCAATTCCATTATCCTTTATGGACATAGTTACACCCCTGTCGGATTGGTGAAGCTTAATACTTACAGATGAAGCTTTTGCATGACGTATCACATTAGTCAGAGTCTCCTGGAGGACTCTGAAAAAAACAAGATTAATCTGAGTGTCACTAAAGTCAGAGTTATCCAATTTCAGGTTGCATTTGATGTCGGTCCTTCTTTCAAACTCCTCGCAATACCATTCAATGGCTGAGGCTAAACCAAGTTCATCAAGAATGCCGGGACGCAAATCAGATGATATACGCTGTACATCTTTAATTGTATTTGACACGAGTTCAATCATACCTTTAAGTTTTGCCACAGCCTCCGTGTTGTTATTTAAGTACTTGTACATCAAGTTCAAATCGAGTTTTAGAGCTGTCATCGATTGTCCAAGCTGATCATGAATTTCTCTTGAGATTAATGCCCTTTCTTCCTCTCTGATCTCATTCAGATGCCGATTAAGTTTTTCAAGTAATTCCTTTGATTTCTTTATTTCCTCCTCAGTCTGCCGTCGATCGGTGACGTCTATGTGGATGGCCTGATTGTACAGAAGCTTGCCCTCAGAGTCCCGGATTTCACAAGCAGATACAAGGACAAAAAACCGGGATCCATCGCGCCTGACCACCTCAACCTCCCTTGCTTCCATGAAGCCTTTTCTGCGTAATATTCGTAAAACTTCTTTCCTTTCACCCGGATTAGCATATAACATTCCGACATTTGTTATTTCACTTAACATCTCTTCCGGGTTTTTGTAACCATACATCTGTGCATAAGCAAGATTAGCCTGAACCAGGCGACCATCAGTATCGGCTACCGATATTCCCATCAGGGAGTTCTCAAAAAGACTGCGGTATCTGGCTTCACTTTCTTTGAGAGCCACTTCTGCCTGTTTGCGTTTGGAGATATCCTGGTAGATGACCTGAAACTGCTTTTCACCGTTCCATAAAACTTCCTTGCGGTAAACCTGGAGATGGCGGATCTCTCCATTTTTCCTGACAATACTGATTTCATACTCGGTGGCACTGAAATCACCGCTTTCTCTTTGTTTTATTCTTTTTTGGGCCTGGTGATAGCTTTCGGGAGTATATCGATCCTTTAAATGTGTTTTTTGCAATTTCTCAAGACTATCGTATCCATAGAGATCCAGAATAGTTTTATTGGCATAAATCGTATTTCCATCTGCCGAGGCAATTCGCACACCGAGAGGGGAATCATCCAGGGAATTGCGAAAATTCTCTTTCTCCTGGTGCAGCGATTCCTCCGACTGTCTGCGCGCGGTAATATCACGGATAATGGTTCCAAAATTCACTTTATTTTTGGTCTTAATTAAAAAAGTGGAGTCTTGTACCACTTTGTGTGTTCCATTGACGTCTATGATTGTCTGTTCCCTCGGTTCGCCCAGCCATCCCATTTTTGATTCCAAAAGATTTTTCAGAATATTCCGGAGTTGCCCCAATAATTCTGGCGTTTTTTGTTCAACAGGAATCAACCGTAACTGGATTTCCCAAAGAGGCCTGCCAATGGTTTCGCACTGTTGTATCCCGGTGATAGACTCCATACTCTTATTCCAAACAGAAACATTTCCATGCTCGTCTGAAATGACAATACCATCAATCGATTGTTCTATGAGCGTCCGGTGTTTTTCCTCGCTTGCGTGCAGTGCCTCCTCCGCCAGCTTGCGGTCGGTGATGTCCTGCATGATGCCGAACATTCGAAGGAGCTGTCCAGATGGTGCGTGGGATGTTTCAATGGACTGGTAAATATTTTTTATAGTTCCGTCCGGACAGATGATCCTGAATTCAAACTCGCCATTATTAGAATTAGCGAGAAACTCCTGAATCATTTTCAAGTTTAATTCCCTATCATCAGGATGGATCATTTGGTCGATACTCTCAAATGTTAAAGCGAAATCTTTTCCAACACCCCATATTCGATACACCTCATCAGACCACCAAAGAGAATTTTCCACAATATTCCACTCCCAGCTTCCAAGTTTTCCGATCTTTTGTAACCGCGCCAACTTCATGGCGCTTTCGTATAAATTCTCTTCCGCCCGTTTGCGTTCGGTGATGTCTTTTTCATATGATGTTTTTAATGAATCATACTCCTGCTGAAGTTTCTTCAGTTCTTTAATAAGTTCGGCTTTGGTTTTATCCTTGTCCTTCATATTAATACTATAATATTTTTCTTCCATAGCAAAGATAATCAATTCACTACAACTAAAAAACTGGGAAAATATGCATTAATCTTTAACCCGCCGGAATGAGTTCACATCATTTGTGCTTCCGGTTTTTTTAATATTATTTTTTTACATTTGACCCCTTAATCAGTGTCATGATATGAAATATGATATTCAACCCGGTATAAAAGGTCTTATTTTTGATCTTGACGGCACGCTGGCCGATACCATGCCTTATCACTTTGAAGGATGGAAGAAAGCCTGTAAAAAATACGGAGCAACCATTGATAATGCTTTTCTCCGAAAATACACAGGAAGTCCGGGGTGGTTCATCGCATCGGAGATAATAAAAACCTGCGGACTCGAAGGAAAAGTAACTGTTGATCAGATTATAGAGGAAAAGCTTGAGCAGTTTTACAGTGTTCAGCATAACGTAAAACCGATAGATCCGGTAACAGATATCGTAAAAAAATACTTCGGTAAACTTCCCATGTCAGTAGGAACCGGCGGTCACAGGGCTGCTGTGTTACGGACCCTTGAAATTACAGGCCTTCGTCAGTACTTCGACATAATTGTCACGGCAAACGACGTCGATAATTTCAAGCCACATCCTGAAACATTCCTCAAATGTGCTGAATTAATGAGAGTTGAGCCTCAGTACTGCGAGGTTTTCGAAGATGGCGACCTTGGCATAGAAGCGGCCATCCTTGGAGGGATGACCGTTACTGATGTACGCTCGTGGTACGATTCGAATTGGTAGGTTACAGGCGTCGGGCGTAAGGCGTCAGGGATTAATTGTTTTGCCTGGTGCCTGACGCCTGTTGCCTGTAGCCTTTATTATTTAAACAAGGATCTTTGTCGTAAGATTGGTTATGCTTTTTTCGATATCGGCGAAAATCGTATTATCGCGGCTTTCATCCTGCTCAACGATCATATACTTCATGCCTGCGATATCTTTTGCAGCGATAATCTCCCTGAAATTAATGACACCCTCTCCCACCGGAGCTATGTCGGTCTTTATCACTTCATAGAATGGAGCTTCAGTGGTATAGGCATCTTTCAGGTGGAAGAGCTGGAACCTGCCCGGGTATTTATTGAACAGATCAACCGGATTATGTCCGGCTTTGGTGGTCCAGAACATATCGAGCTCCATGGTTACAAGCTCCTTGTCGAGTTCAGCAAGCATCACATCAAAATACGGAATTTTGCCTTCAACAGTGGCGAACTCAAAGTTATGGTTATGGTATCCGAACTGGATGCCTGATTCCTTCATCACCTTTCCAATCTCGTTCCAGTTGGCAGCCATGCGCTGGTATGTAACTATCGAGTCGCGCATCTCTTCAACGATCCATGGCTGCAGACAGTATTTGACGCCGATCTTTGCATGATCTTCAGCCATGTTCTTAGCATTCTCGAGTGTGACTCCGGCGCCTTCAACCTGTGTATGGCTTGCTATAATATCCATCCCCAGGTCGTTAACCATCTTTCTGAACTCATCAGGAGCAAGCCCGTAGAATTTCCTGGTTTCCATGTTATAGTCAGCCAGCT
>JBFYPG010000060.1:0-6120 GCA_041303415.1 Bacteroidales bacterium | reverse complement strand
CTGTAGAGGTCGGCCATGCCGTGGTAAACCCGGTAATGCTCCTTAAAATAACTTTTCATATTACCCAGCAGTTCCTGCCTCACATACGGCGGGTTCCCGATCACGGCATCAAACCCGCCCGTATTAAATACCTCAGGGAAAGCACTCTTCCAGCTGAAGGGTTTTATCTTTTTCTCCTCACCAAAATCGATCAGATTATCATAGAAATCTGTATCAATCAGGCTGTTGCCGCATTTTATATTGTTTTCAAGTGATGGGAGCACCCTCTCGTTCCATATCCTGAACTGCTGGTGCACAGATGCTTCCGTTTCACCCTCAAGGCATTTCAGCAGAAGGCTCAGCTTTGTCACCTCAACGGCATTGGCATCGAGGTCGACGCCATATATATTATTGATAAGTATCCTCTTCTTTTCGGCTGTTGAGAGATGGCCGTCGGGAGTGAGCGGACTCTCTTTCCTCCCTTTTGTGATTCCGCGTTTTCCTGTATAATAATCCTTTTGATAATCCAGCAGATACTGAAAAGCCCCAAGCAGGAAACTCCCGCTTCCGCAGGCAGGATCAACTATTTTTACGGATGAGATCTGTTTCGGTGTTTTTCCTTCGATCAGGCTGCCAACGGTTTTCTTAACGATATAATCAACAATATACTGCGGTGTGTAATAAACCCCGCCTGCTTTCCTTACCTCCGGTTTCTCCTCGATCTTTGCATGTCGTGCAGGTGTGATCCTGATAACTTTTCCAAGGAACTGTTCGTATACACTGCCCAGTATCTCAACAGGCATAACTGAAAACTCATAAGGGCATTCTGGGTAGTAAAGCTCATGAATTATGTTTTTTATAACCTTGTTGTCGATGGTCAGCTGGCTGCATATTTTATCTTTTTTCAGATCGAAAAGGCCGGAGTTGTATTTTTCATCAGCAGTACTGAACAGGTCAAAAATATTCCTGTAATAATTTCCTTCCCTGAGTGCGCGCTTAAGGTTTTCATAAGGCTCCACACTGCGGTCCTCGGCTATGCGAAGGAAGATTATCCTGTCGATTGTCTGCTGTACGGCGAAGTTTATTTCATCCTCATCGAGGTTCCTGTTGTTCCAGCTAATGTTGGTCGCGAGGTAAGTCCTCCATCTGTTAAGCGATTCGAGGAAATCTTTGTCGACCGATGCAGTACCTTTCTTGTACTTGTCAGAAGCCAGGAACTTGTCAAAGCTGCCCTGTACTACTGCATCGCGGCTGAAAGTGTCCCAGATGAAATCAAACTCCGTGAGATAATCGTGGTAGGTAAGATACTTAATTCTTGCCACGGAGGGCTTGTCTGCAGGGCTTGGCTTCTTCGTGCAATCGTATATGGCAAACTCCTCAAAATCTGTTATGATGCTCACAGGGTGTTTTGCGCTCCAGCCGTAACGCCTCACCTGGTATGCAGGCTGGATATCCTCCTTCACAAAAACTCCGGGTTTCTTGGCTTCAACAAAGAAAAGCCTCTTGCCGCCGCTCAGCCTGAATGAATAATCAGGGGCTTTTGTGGCTCCGCTGATTTTAAGCTTGTCTTCATGGATCACTTCCCGGTATGCTTCGGAGTGGCCTTTTGTATTTGCCATATCCCAGCCCAGGGCTGTGAAAAAAGGATCAATAAAATCTTTTCGCGTCAGAGTTTCATTGTATTCGGCTTTTTTATAAGAATCGAACTGCCGTGTAAACCTGGTCACAAGTTCCTCAATCTGATTATACGCTGATTGTTTATCACTCATCTTTCAGGCACTGACAAACAAATTTACTCATTTAAACCAATACCTGCAAACCATTCCCTTTCACCCTGCACCCTGCACCCCGCACCCTGCACCCTGCACCCTGTACCCTGCACCCTGTACCCTGTACCCTGTACCCTGTACCCTGTACCCTGTACCCCGCACCCCATCAGATTATCCCAGTATTTCCAGAATCTGTTGAATATTAATATCTTTTATCGGATTTGTGCTTTCAATAAATGATTCTGCCAGTTTGGATTTCTTTTCCTGGAGTTTCTGTATCTTTTCTTCAAGTGTTCCGGTTGAGATATACTTATAGACAAACACCCTTTTATCCTGACCAATCCGGTGAGCCCTGTTTAATGCCTGCATTTCCGAAGCAGGATTCCACCATGGATCCAGTATAAAAACGTAATCAGCAGCGGTCAGGTTTAATCCGAGGCCCCCTGCCTTCAATGATATCAGAAACACTTTATCTTCCGGATCATTCTGGAAATCGTTAACTATTTTACCCCTGTTGGTACTTGAACCTGTCAGCATGGAAAATTTTATGTTTCTGTTTTCAAGGGCCTTTTCATAAAGCATCAGATGCATTACAAATGAAGAAAAGACAAGAATTTTATGTCCCTCTGCCACCACATTTTCAATATCGTTAAGAACAGTGACAAATTTCCCGGACTCTCCATGGTATCCTTCATCGGCTATTACAGGATGATTTGAGATCTGCCTTAATTTCATAAGCCCCTGCAAAACTGCAATTGCTGTATTTTCCTTATTCGCTGCGGTAATTGAATTCAGTATTGTATTCCTTACTGCTGATTTCTCTTTTTCATAAATAGTGTTCTGCTCTTCTGTCATATCGCAGAAAATAATCTGTTCGGTAACAGGTGGAAGATCACCGGCAACCATCTCTTTTTTACGGCGAAGTATAAACGGGTTGATTATTTTCTTAAGCTCGGCTTCCTTGCTGAAATCCTGATTCTTTTCAATAGGCCTGGCAAATTCCCTGTTAAAGAAAGCAAGGCTCCCAAGCAGTCCGGGATTTACAAAATTCAACTGAGCCCACAGGTCCGACAGGGAATTTTCAACAGGAGTGCCCGTGAGAACAAGCCTGTGATCAGAATTCAGCCTGGTCACGCTTTTATAAACCAATGACGAGGGATTTTTAATAGTCTGGCTTTCGTCGAGAATAACATAATGGAACTTAAAGGAGCTTATGAGTTCAATATCCTGCCTGACAGTGTGATAACTAGAAATAATAATATCATAATACTTAAATTGATCTGCTGTTCTTGTCCTTTGTGAACCTGAATGACTATATACTTTCATTCCGGGAACAAACTTTTTGATCTCATTTGCCCAGTTATGTATCAGGGTGGCGGGAACTATAATTAATGAGGTTAAATTTTGTGGAAGTAAGTCAAAAAGAGTAAGCTCTTTTTCATGCTTCGCGATCAGTCCCGGAGGAGTAATAGTTTCTATATTTATTTGCAGCAGCGAAAGGGCCTGCAGGGTTTTTCCAAGCCCCATATCATCGGCAAGACAGCCTCCCAAACCTGAGCTCTGGAGCCATAACAGCCAGCTGATACCTTCTCCCTGGTATTTTCTCATTTCGCATTTCAAACCTGCAGGTTTTGAGTAAGCAGGCAGTTGCCCCGGTAACATGAGTTTTTCCAGCTTCCTGAATAAATCAGATTCTTTATTCTGAATCAGGTCCGGAAGAATTGAAAAATGCTGCTTGTGAATCTTTATTGAATCACCTGACACTTTCCCGAATTCGAGAATATTCCTGTACCGTGTAAACCACTCCTCAGGTAGAATTGCAACCTTCCCGTCAGGCAGTTCAAAATCCCGAATCCCGTTCAGAATGTTTGATCTGAACCTGGAAAAAGGAAAATCCCATTTGCCGATCCTTATTGTAGCTTTAAGATCAAACCAGTCATCTGCAAGATTACTGACAATTTCAATAGTTACAGGTTCCAGGTTGTAATTTCTTTCAAGCTTCCCGGAAATAATTTCGAATCCGTTTTCAGTGAGTTCATTGTAGTTCCTGTTAATGAACTCAATCAGTTTGTGAAGACTCTCGCTGATCTCCGGGATATCATTCTTAAGATAATAGTTGATTGAATCATCCGTATTTAAACCTGTTTCAGCAAGCATGTCCAAACAGCCGGTCTCCCATTTAAAATCACGTTTGTATTTCCTGAAAATAAAATTTCCATCATTGTTTTCGAAAACCGCCTGGGAAACCGACTGGTCGTCAGGTGAAAAGGAGCATCCGGAATATGAAAAACCGAGAATAAGGACAGGATATCCTTTAATGCTTTGTTCAAGACTCAGGTATGCTTTTTTTTCCGGTTCGGGAGTTTCAATTCTGAATCCGGTTCCTTCAACCCTTGCAGAGCTGACAGCATTAAGAACAAATCCTGAAAAGTATTTTATTTCTGATTTTTTCGGAATGATCACACTCTCTTTAGAAATGAACGGTTTTAGCTTTATGCCATCAATATTTTCAATTGCCAGCAGCCTGTTTCCTTCCCTGATGATGCATGGAGAATTACTGAGAATATCAATAGGATTCTTAAAAAGTTCAATCGGCTTACCTTCGGCTTCAATTATAAGCTTATACGAGCATTGCTCTTCATTCCTGTCAAACCTGAACACCGGTTTCCCTGATTTCAATGTAATATCCAGCATATCGTTTGAATGAACAGCCGATGATTTCACCCTGTTATTAAAACAGGGGATATCATCATCTTTCAATATAAAAAAACACTTTCTGATTCGTTTCTCGATATAAGGCCTTATGAATTTTTCAATTTTTTCTGATGTCACATTCTCCAGGAAGTCCTTTACATTCTTATCTTTTGAGAACAGTTTAAACAACGACTTATCAGAGTATTCGTTGATTATTCTTACAAGCTCAAGTTCATTTTGATCCAGAGTTCTCAATGTATCATCTGAAGGATAAGGCGACAAACATTCACTCAATCTGAAGTATTTCTTATTGATCTCATTCTGAACAATATAAGGTATGAAGATTTTTCCCCATAATCTGTGAGTTGTCAGAACCAGGGCAAATCTATTTCCTTTTATTTCTTTCATGGATTATTGGATTCCGGATTTTCCGGAATTACAGATGATTCCTATGCGGCATTTGATAAACCTCGATATCGTATGATCACATATTCAGATTCTGTTCTTAAAATCTTCATTTCTGGCAGGATAAAAAACTTAACCACGAAGTTACACGGAGTTTTGCACGGAGTAACACGGTTATGTTTATTCTTCTGAATCAGTGAAACTCCATCTGTACTTCTTGCTACTCAGTGGTTATTTACAAAAAAAGCAAAAGACAGTGCCTTTTGCTCTTGAACAGGCTTTTGGCATCTTGCCTATTCCTTAATCATTTTTTGCGCCATGTCAAGGATCGTTGTATCATCAAAAGTCACGATGCCGCCATCGGGCCCCTGCTCAAAATGAATACCTATGCTTTCTCCCGTGTTGAAGTTTCTCCCTCCGAAGTAGTTTCTTACCGTATCTTCATGCAGATCAAGGCTCTCTGCAATTCTTTTCATACTTCCGGAGGGTAACTGGTCTTTCAGCTTCCGGAGTTCATTGAAAGTGATTGTCTTTCTCATGATATTATGCTTTTAATTTCGGATTTCGGATTGTGGATTTCGGATTTTTATTTTCAAAGATAGCTATTAAATTATTTATAAACACATAATATTTAACCGCAAAGAGCACAAAGAAAAAGCAAAGAACGCAAAGGGGAATGACCAGGTTTTAGTCCCCCCCTGGGGGGACGCCCCCGAGTCCTCGGGGGCAGGGGGTCATATATCTTTCATCAGTTCAAGGAAGAGCTTTATTGCATTACGTTTGTCATCATTAAGGTCAAAATTCATATTATCAGTTAGATACGTCATCAGTTCTGCACCCCGGATCGTACCTGTTTTGCTATATTCGGCAACCACTGCCGGGATATTCCTGACACCGAAAGAGAGTGCTTCATTGAATTCATTGATGAACCCATTGTCAAGCTTCTTGTTGGCTGTCCAGCAGGCAAATGCAAAAGGAAGACCGGTCATCCTGTGCCACTCTTCCGACAGGTCAATCCCGAACCTGAACTTGTTCTTATATGCAAAACACTGGTCTCCAATCAGAACAACAGCTTCATTGCCGGGTATTTCCAGGAAATCGAATTCCTTGTCGGTGTGTTTCCATCTGAATTTCCGCTTCCAGGCATTTTTTGCCAGTATCCTTGCCAGGGTGACCGAGGAGCGTGAACGGTAATCCAGGTTAATGGCGGTTATCTCAGCAAATGGGCAGTTGCTAAGAAGCATGACTGTCCTGACCTTTCCGTATGCGCCCA
>JBFYPG010000059.1:0-5445 GCA_041303415.1 Bacteroidales bacterium | reverse complement strand
CCCATTACCACTATTGAAGAAATGGAAGAGAGAATGATGCTCCTCGCTGTTGAGAGAAACAACGGCAACTTCACCGCTGCTGCAGAACAGCTTGGAATTACCAGACAGACTTTATATAACAGACTAAAGAAAAACAAACAGGATGATAAGTAAAAAACTGTATATCAATATTATAATAAGAGTCTCTCTTATAGTCGCCCTGACTATGCTGCTTGGCTGGCTCATCTTTAAGGAACAATCGATACGTTTTTCAATCATTTGCACCCTGACTATTATAATTATGACGGTAAGCCTGATCACATATCTGAACAGGACAAACAGGAATATCAGGTTCTTCTTTGATTCCGTGAAAAATGATGATTCAAACCTGACGTTCCCGGTTGACAATAAAAGCGGTAACCTGAAGGAACTGCATCAGAGCATGAATAATGTGAATCAGCAGATACAAAACCTGAAGATTGAGAACAGGCAGCAGGAACAATATTTTCAGAAAATACTTGAACTCCTGGCAACAGGTATAATTACTTATGATAATAAAGGATTTATTCATCATGCAAACTCAGCGGCAAAAAGGCTTCTGGCACTTGAAGTTCTTACTCATCTGCAGCAAATTGAACGTGTTGACCATAACCTGCTGAGGACTATTAAAAACCTCAAACCCCACGAAAGGCACCTTGCATCTGTAAATACAAAACCGGGAGAAATACAATTGCTGCTGAAATCAACTGCATTCGGATCATCTGACAGTGAGCTTACAATTCTATCAATACAGGATATCAAGCATGAGCTCGATGAAAAGGAGGTTGATTCATGGATGAAGCTGATAAGGGTCCTGATGCATGAAATAATGAATTCAATTACACCGATAACCTCATTATCCGAATCGCTTTCAGATATTTATAAACCCGGCGACAAGCCGGTCGCACCGCATGAGATTGATGAAAAAGCGATAGCAAGAACAATCCAGGGATTAAACGTTATAAAAGAGCAGGGCAAAGGTCTGATGGAATTTGTGGAATCATACCGGAAGCTTACAAGGATCCCAAAACCTGAAATGAAACTGTTTAAAGTCGCAGATCTTTTTTCGAGGGTGAAAGTGCTTACACCCTCCTTTGAAAACATCGGAAGAACAGACATCTCCTTCTCCATAAATGATCCTGATCTTCATATCTTTGCTGATGAGAATCTTATCTCTCTTGTGCTTATCAACCTGATTAAAAACGCTTTCGAAGCAAACGGGAATAATGCTGATGCCAGCATCAGAGTCACTGCAGGACATGATCTAAACGGTCAAAAAGAGATATGCGTATCCGATAACGGACCGGGGATCAGCAAAGAGAATCTTGAAGAAATTTTTGTCCCGTTTTTTACCACCAGGGAAAATGGATCAGGTATCGGATTGAGCATTTCGAAACAAATTATGGCTGCACACAGCGGTACTCTGAAGGTCAGATCGGTACCTGATAAGGAGACGATATTTTGTATGAGTTTTAAGGACTGAATTCATTTCCGGGAAATTGATATTAATTTTGCCGCATCGTTTAAACCATGAAAGAATCCGGATTAATAACGCATTTTGGTACACATCCTCTCCTTTCAGGATTAGTTGAAGCGATGGGCAGCCCTGAGAAAGACAGGATAAGTATTACCGGACTATCAGGATCCTCCCGGGCAATAACAGTCGCCGAAGTTTTCAGAAAGACCCAGTATACCCATGTTGTCATAATCCCCGAAAAGGAGGATGCTGCCTACTTTTATAATGACCTCGTTTCTCTATCAGGTGATGAAAGCATCTTTTTCTTTCCGTCAACCTATAAAAGGTCTGTTCAGTACGAACAGACCGAACCGGCCAATATCGTCCTGCGCACCGAAGTGCTTAATTTTCTTGCCTCGGGGAAGAGAAAAGGGATAATCGTCACCTATCCCGAGTCGGTGATGGAGAAGGTGATCAGCCGGAAAAACCTTAAGAAAAACACACTTAACATTTCGAAAGGCGACAAGTTATCTCTTGAGTTTCTTGAAGAGGTTCTTCATGAATACAACTTTGAAAGAGTTGATTTCGTGTATGAACCCGGTCAGTATGCAATCAGGGGGAGTATTGCGGATGTTTTTTCATATTCTGCCGATCTCCCCTTCAGGATAGATTTCTTCGGCGAAGAGGTTGATTCTATACGAACATTCAACACCGACGACCAGCTTTCGCAGAGCATTCAGAAGCAGGTCTCAATAATTCCCAACATTCAGGATATCTCGATCGAACAGGTGAGCGATTCGTTTACCGATTTCCTGCCGCCTTCATCTTTCTTATGGCTTGAGGATGCTGCTTACATCAGGGAGAAGATGAACACTATTTATGACCAGGTGGTCCGGCGTGAGGAGACGGAACAGATACCCGGGAAAAAGGACCTGATTATGACGGGAAGCCGGTTCGTTGAAGAATGTGCAAAATTCAGGATAGCAGAGTTTGGGAAAACAGGGTTTTTTAATACCGCGATCAGATTTGAATTCCGGACCGAGCCGCAGTTGCTGTTCAACAAGAATTTTGACCTCCTGTCAGAGAAGCTGGTAACCAACAAGCTGAATGGTTACGCTACATTTCTGATCTCAGAAAGCCAGTCGCAGATCGACAGGCTTAAGGATATCTTTTCGGAGATCAATCCTGAGGCTGAATTCACTGCCCTTCTGCTTAACCTTCACGGCGGGTTCACTGACCATGATCTTAAAATTTCAGTCTTCACCGACCACCAGATATTTGACAGGTATCATAAGTTCAGGATAAGAGGCTATTTCACAAGAAAGGAAAGTATATCTGTTAAAGAATTAACAGGACTCAATCCGGGCGATTATGTTGTTCACATCGATCATGGCATCGGCAAATTCGGAGGGCTTGAGAAGATTGAAGTGAACGGAAAGCTGCAGGAAGCTATCAAGCTCGTTTACAGGGACAACGATACTCTCTTTGTTGGGATACATTCACTTCACAGGATTTCAAAATACAAGGGGAAAGATGATGCTCCGCCAAAAATTTACAAGCTTGGATCAGGTGCATGGCAGAAGCTGAAGCAGACCACAAAAAGCAGGGTAAAGGACATTGCGCGTGACCTGATAGTGCTGTATGCAAAAAGAATGGCTTCGGGAGGATATTCATTTTCACCTGATTCATACCTTCAGAGGGAGCTCGAGGCTTCCTTTATCTACGAGGATACTCCCGACCAGCTTTCTGCAACCCTGGCGATAAAGGAGGATATGGAATCTCCGCACCCGATGGACAGGCTGGTATGCGGCGATGTCGGATTCGGCAAGACCGAAGTAGCTGTGAGGGCGGCATTCAAATCTGCTGCTGACAGCAGGCAGACTGCAATACTTGTGCCAACCACCATCCTGGCTCTTCAGCATTACAAGACTTTTTCATCAAGGCTGAAAGGTTTTCCCTGCACTGTTGAATACCTGACGCGTCACAAGAGGCCCGCGGAACAAAAAAGGATTGTTAAGCAGCTGGCTGAAGGGAAGATAGATATCATAATCGGCACCCATAAGCTTGTGGGGCAGGAAATTAAATTCAGAGACCTGGGCCTGCTGATCATCGATGAGGAGCAGCGTTTCGGTGTTTCCGTGAAAGAGAAGCTCAAGAAGCTGAAAGCTAATGTCGATACCCTCACCCTTACGGCAACTCCGATACCCCGCACCCTGCAGTTTTCGCTTATGGGCGCAAGGGATCTTTCAATAATCAATACACCGCCGCCAAACCGAATGCCCATCGTTACCGAGCTTCACGGATTCAATGAGGATATTATCAGGGAGGGAATTGAATACGAGGTGTCGCGCAACGGCCAGGTATTTATAATACATAACCGGGTAGAGAATATAAGGGAGGTCCAGGCGAAGATCCAGCGGATCTGTCCGAAAGTCAAAACAGCAGTTGTACATGGCAGGATGAGCGGCACGGAAATTGAAAATGTGATGTACACTTTCATCCAGGGCGACTACGATGTGCTAATCGCGACAACCATCATTGAATCAGGGCTCGATATTCCCAATGCCAACACAATCTTTATAAATGAAGCGCATCATTTCGGATTGTCGGAGCTTCACCAGCTCAGAGGCCGCGTCGGCAGATCAAACAAAAAGGCATTCTGTTACCTTCTTGCCCCTCCGTTTGATTCACTTACCCATGAAGCCAGGAGGAGGCTGAAGGCAATTGAGGAATTTTCGGAGCTCGGAAGCGGATTTAACATCGCAATGCAGGATCTCGACATCCGCGGATCAGGAAATCTCCTTGGCGGGGAACAGAGCGGATTCATTGCTGATGTGGGATTTGAAACATACCAGAGGATCCTTAACGAAGCCATGGCTGAACTGAGAGAAACTGAGATTATTGAACCCGGAACCACAGAACCCGGAACTGAAAAACAGGAAGCTTCAGAAAAATTAAAACAATATGTTTCTGATTTTCAAATTGATACAGACCTCGAGATAATGTTCCCTGATGAATATATTTCGAACATCTCCGAAAGGATAAGGCTTTACAGGGAACTGAATGAGATAGGGGACGAACAATCGCTGAAGGAATATGAAAAGAGGCTCACCGACAGGTTCGGGCCTCTTCCGCCTACTTCTGTGGCATTGCTTGATATAGTGCACATAAAATGGATCGCGATAAAGCTTGGCATTGAAAAGATCCTTCTCAGGAATGACCTTCTGATCGCCAATTTTATTTCGGATCAGAATTCGCCTTTCTACAGGAGCCAGCTGTTTGTTTCAATTATGAACCATGTAAACAGGCATCATAAACGGATGAGCGTCAAACAGAAGGAGTCAAGGCTCAGCCTGACGATAACGGATATAAAGTCGGTGAGTTCTGCTATTTCTGTTCTTAATGGAATTCTGGAGGATTGGGAAAAAAGTGCCTAGAGTACTTAGAGTGCCTAGAGTACTTAGAGTGCCTAGAGTGCCTAAAGTGCCTAAAGTACTTAGAGTTAGAGAGTCTTTTCTAACTTTAAGTATTCCAAACTTTAGTCACTTTAAGTACTTCTTCATAACTTTAAGTACTCCAAACTTTAGTCACTTTAAGTACTTCTTCATAACTTTAAGTATTCCAAACTTTAGTCACTTTAAGTACTTCTTCATAACTTTAAGTACTCCAAACTTTAGTCACTCCAAACTTCTTTCATACCTTTGTACTTTATATACTGCCATGAACCTGATATTTGACATTGGCAATACAGCTACCAAAATGGCTGTTTTTAACGGTCGTAAGAGACTTACCTCCCTGAGGACCAGACAGTTCCATTGTGATAAGCTTGAAAGGATTTTTCAACCTTATCTTGAGCATATTGACAAAGCAATAGTATCTACAGTGAGGGATACGCCGGAGTTTGTCATTGATCTTGCCACACACGGGATACCGCATGTTCACGTGCTTTCGCATAAGTCGAAACTCCCGTT
>JBFYPG010000058.1:0-11042 GCA_041303415.1 Bacteroidales bacterium | reverse complement strand
GCTTTTGTGTGGGATGTGTTGAAGACTGTATAAAACTGTAGAGGCGTTGCATGCAACGCCTCTACAGTTTTATACAGTCTTCAACACATCCCACACAAAAGCCCTGATGCCTACCTCCTCGCTTATAGAGTCGATCTTCTTAACATTCTCGAGCAAAGTGTCAACAATGTTATCATCGACGACAGCCAGCAGGCTCTTATTAATTTCAGGCCAGGCATGTGTTCCCAGGTGCGGAAATCCTGTGCTGGTACCCCTTCCCTGAACATTCTCCCAAAGTGAATAGCCCCTGACTCCCAGTTTGTCAAGTAAATACTCTACTCTCTCAGTGTGAGCCTGATTGTATATTATCATTATTGCTTTCATAATCAAAGGATTAGAAGTTAATATCTTATTTGACATTCCCGTTGCTATTCATCACTTCAAAATCATGATAGAGCGCCAGGGTCTTGTTTCTCTCGCCATGCTTTGCAAATACTGCATATATGACAGGCACGAGCACAAGCGTGACGAAAGTTGAGAAGATGAGTCCGCCGATAACAGCAACGCCCATCGGGCTCCAGAGCTCTGAACCTGAACCTGTGCTCATTGCCAGCGGAAGCATTCCAAGGATAGTGGTCGCTGATGTCATGAATACTGGCCTCAGCCTCGACCTTCCCGACATTGCTATTGCTTCATAAAGTTCATTCCCTCTGTCTCTCATAAGGTTTATAAAGTCAACAAGCACAATTGCGTTCTTGACAACGATACCGATCAGCATCACCGCTCCAATACCGGAAATCACACTTAATGTGGTATTGGTAAGGAAGAGAGCTATTGCCACTCCTGAGAATGCAAATGGTATTGAGAACATAATGATAAACGGCATTTTTAGCGATTCAAACTGGGAAGCCATTACCAGATAAACAAGTATAAGACTCACCACAATCAGGAATGCAATATCCATGAAGGCTTCCGCCTGCTCCTGTATTGCCCCGGATATCTGTACCATAACTCCTGAAGGGGTTGGTATCTCATTGATTGCTTTCTGAACTTCTGTTTGCAGCTCTGTAAAAGATCTCTTATAAGGTGTAAAAGATACATTCACAATTCTTTCCCGGCGTTTTCTTGCGATACTCGGTGGTGACCAGAATTCTTTGATAATTGAAATCTCGCCAAGCCTGATTATCTGACCCATGGGATTTGTTATACCGATGTTTTCGATATCAGTAAGAGTGCTTCTTGCACTCTCTTTGAACCTTACGACAACATCGTACTCATCACCTGACTGACGAAGCCGGGTTGCAGTCATTCCTTCGACCCTGTTCTTGATTGCGGATGATACCAAAGCAGTATTCAGACCGTTGGAGATCATTTTATTCTGATCCAGAATGATCTGAAGCTCAGGTTTTGATTTATCGCGGCTGATGGTTATATCTTTTGCCCCCTCAATCTTCTTAATCTTTGCTGCCAGCTCCTCGGCAACAACATTTGTCTCAGCAATATTATACCCGTAAATTTCCACATCAACAGTGCTGGAACCCATGCCGGGCATATTGTCAGATGTGCTGACTGTAAAGTCTACAATCTCAGGAACTTTAGCAAATTCAGTTCTCATATCCTCGGCCAGTTCCATAACACCTTTTTCACGTTCTTCAATCGGCACAAGCCTCATGGAATAGGTTATCACATGCGTACCTCCGGCACCGAACATTGAGGAAAATCCGGCCTGGTCATCTGAACCGGTCGATGATGAAACAAGATTAATTTCCGGATATTTTTCTTTCAGCAGTTTGTCAACTTTATCAGTCGTCTTCAGGGTTTCGTCCACCCTGGTTCCTGTCTGGAGCTCCAGTGTTGCAGTAATTCTTGACTCGTCGGCCTGCGGAAAGAATTCAGTATCAATGACAGTAAACAGGGCCATTGATCCCGCGAAAATCAATATCGCTACTAATATTACAACTTTTTTGTGATAAAGGGCCCAGCGAAGGGTCTTCTCATAAAACTTATCAAACCAGTCAAGTCCTTTCCTGATGCTTCCGTCATAAGTCCAGAAGGGAGCATCTTTTCTGATCGGATACCATTTGAGCAGAAGGGCGCTCATGGTTGGTGTCAGGGTTATTGCAGCAAAAACTGACGTTACTATTGTAATTGATACCAGCATACCCAATTGTTTGAAAAGGATCCCTGTAAATCCCTTAACAAATGTCAGGGGGAAGAATACTGCAACAACTGTTAATGTTGTAACAATTACTGCCAGCCAGACCTCGTTTGTAGCATAGATGGCTGCTTCCCTGGGACGGCTTCCTCTTTCAACATGTTTGGTGATATTCTCAAGGACGACAATGGCGTCATCAACTACCATACCTATCGCTATTGAAAGGGATGTAAGCGAAATGATATTTATTGATTCCCCTGTTATAAAAAGGTAGATAAAGGCTACCACCAGGGAAATGGGGATCGTTACAATAATGATAAGTGTTGCCCTCCATCGTCCAAGGAAAAAGAGTACAACGAGAATCACAAAGATGGCCGCATAAAGGAGTGTCTCTGTCAGGTTGCTTACTGAATCTTTGATAAATGTTGCACTGTCAAAGAGCTTTTCGATTTTTACATCTTCAGGCAGATCTTTTGTCAGAGATGCAAGTGTCTTCTCAATTTCTTTTGTCACTTTAACGGTATTGCCGCCGGATTGTTTCTGCACGTACATGGTCATCCCGGGAAGGCCATTAATCCGGGTGTCAAGTTTTGATTCACGTATTGTATCACGCACCTCTGCAACATCCTTCAGGTAAACATTGTTGCCGTTAAAGCTGCTTACAACGATGTTCTTCATAATATCGCTCTCAGGGAATTCACCCTGTATTCTCAGAGGATAATCGGTCTGCCCCATTTCAATATAGCCCGCTGGCATATTCATGTTTTCAGCCCGCAGAATATTACCAATCTGCTCAATAGTAAGATTGTATGCTTCCATCTTCCTGGGATCCACATCAATATACACTTTCCGGCCCGGAACACCCGCGAGGTTGACTGACCCTACCCCGTCAATCCTGTTAAGCGGATTTACAATTTTTTCATCAAGTATCTTTTCAAGCCCCCTGTAACTATCTTTTGCTGTAATAGCATAGAAGATTATAGGCATCATGCTTGAATTAAATTTCATTATTGTCGGTTTTTCACTGTCCTCAGGAAGGTAATTTTCAATAAAACTCAGAGTGCTCCTGATATCATTGGAAGCTTCATCGAGATTTGTACCGTACTCAAAATTCATAAAGATGACTGAGAGCCCGTCACTTGAGGAAGAGGTCATCTCTTTGAGGTTACTCACTGAGTTGAGCTGGTCCTCAACAGGTCTTGTTATATTGGACTCGATGTCAGATGCGCTGGCTCCCGGATAAGTTGTTACAATTCCGATAAAGGGGAGTTCCACTTCAGGATACAGATCAACAGGAAGCTGAATCAGTGAATAAATACCTATCACGATCAATGCCACGAAGACCAGTATTGTCGTTACGGGTCTCTTAACGGAACTACTGTAAATACTCATTTGATTATACTGTTATTCTTGAATTATTTTACTATTTCAATCTTGTCATTATTAAATAGCCTGGATTGTCCTTCGGAAACCAGGTTATTTCCCTCCTTAAGGTTATCCGAGATGATCTCAAGCCGGTCATCAAACCGTTTTCCGATCAGAACCTCAATGCGTTTTGCAACACCCTGATCCTCAATGAATACATATCTGACATTTGTGCCTTCCTGCAGAAGCACGGTGCCGGCAGGGACAACAAAAGTCTCAACTTCTCCAAGGTCCATCGATACTCTAACGAACATCCCGGGTTTAAGAAGATCATTTCTGTTGGGAAGTTCTATTTCGGTTATAAATGACCTTGTGGCAGAATTAACAGTCGGTGCGATCCTGAAAACTTTACCTGTGAAAGTCTCATTTTCATATACATCGGCTGTTATGATCGCTTTCATTCCGAGTTTAATAAGCGGATAATACTGTTCCGAAACAGCCACGTTTACCTTGAGCGGATTGATCTGCATCACTGTCACCACTGCGGCTCTTCCCGAAGCTGTTGTCGGAGCACCTGAATACAATTCACCGTTTTCAAAGTACTTACCTGTTACAACACCTGAGAAGGGAGCTTTCATAAGTGTATTCTGCTCCATAAAGCTTACATTGGTTTTCAGAACATCATATTGAGTCTTTGTCTGATCATAAGCCTGCTGCTTGACACTGCCTGTTCTTAAAAGAGTATCAAGCCTGCTGAGATCCTTTTCAAGACTTGCAAGCTGAAGCTTAAGCTGGTAAAGCTGTGTCCGGTCCATCAGGAATAGCTTGTCACCCTTGCTGACCTTATCCCCGGTTTCAATATATATCTGCTCAATCCTTCCCGGGGTAGAAGGTGCCATATTAACCTCTTCAAATGGGAGGATTGTGGCCGTATAATCGATTGTCCTGGCTATTCTTGTTTTGCTGAGGTCTATGACCTTTACCGGAATCGCTGCCTTAACAGCAGTAGTATCATTCAATGCTCCTGCCGGATCACCTGGCCTGGATGCACAACCTGAAAGAATAATTATACTGAAAAGTATTGCCGGAATTGTTCTTACGTATCTCATTATAGTAATGTGTTAAAGATGTATAACAGGGTTAAATATTGTTTAATAGTTTATCAAGTGCGAGTTTGGTCTGAAGCAGGTTCATCAGGGCTGAAATGTAGTTGTTCTCAGCCTGCAGGAACTGGCTGTTAGCCTGTGTCAGCTCAAGGCTTGAAGCCATCCCCTGCCTGAACTTGTTCTCCATGCTTACATAAACCCTTTTTGATACCTCTACATTTTCTTTCTGGCTTCTGTACTGAAGGTTAGCATTTATGAGGTTATACCTCAGCTGCTTTTCCTGTATCAGAAGCTGTTCTGTAACCATCTCTTTCGTTGTTCTTGCCTTCTCGAGATTGTATTGCGCCTTTTTTATCCTTGCATATCTCTGGCCGCTGGCTATCAGGGGAACAGAGAGCTGGAGCCCCGCCATAGAATTCTGGAACCACTGCAACTCAGATAATTTATCTCCCATTCCGTTGGTGCCATAGTTGTAATATCCTGAAAGCGTTGGCAATACGGATGCCTTCTGTGATTTCAGAGCCAGTTCCGACATCTTTTCCTGTCCTTCGATCAAAAGGAAATTTATATTCCGGGTGTGATCAAAGTCCTGTGATAGAATTGCTTCAATGTTCACCTGGTCAGTAAGCCCGTCAAGTGTTTCTGCGAGGGTGATCTTTGTTTCTGCCGGTACCCCAAGCTGAAACCGGAGAAGATTATAGTTTAGTTCGATGGTGCGTTCCAGTGAGCTTCTCGAGTTTTCAACCATGCTGACATTTGAGATCATCTGGTCAACATCGGTAGCTTCTGCCATGCCGGCCGAATACATTGCCCTTGTTGATTTAAGGGTCTCATTGAGATTGTCAATATTGCTTTCCAGGATTTCAAGCGACCTCTCGCTTACCAGGATAAGGTAATATGCCATCGCTATTGATTCCCGGGTATCAAGCTCTGATTTCTCCAGATTCTGCTCGCTGAGCTTATTGGCCAGCTTCGTAGTTTCTATGCCTATATATAATGGCGCATTGAAAAGCAGAAGGGTTGCCTGAACTGATCCGCTCGAGTTAAATTCCGATCCGAACGTTACAGGAACTTTTACCCCGGGCTGACCAAAAAAATCGCCGGGCAGCAATGTGGTCATCAGCTTAAGGTTGTCGGTAAATGACCCTGATGCGTTCACCTGAGGCAAGGCTGATGATATCATTTCCCATACTGCGATGCGCGAAGCCAGTACGTCGGTTTTTACTGCCTGCACCATTTTATTGTTCATCAATGCATAATCCTGAGCCTCCTTCAGGGTAAGCTTAAGCTCTGCTGTACTTTCTTGCGAAAATGCCAGACCCCCGGAAAGCATTAAGGAGAATGCTGCTAAAATCAAATTCTTCCTTTTCATTTAAAAATGTTTATTCTTTTACTGTTCTGTTATGACCCTTATTTGATGCTGTTCTCTTTTTACCGTAATAGTTTATCAGATCAAGACCCTTCTGGGTGCTTATCCCCCTTACATAATTGATGAAAAAATCCCTGATCACATCCGTGCTGCTGAAGTTCTCAGACGGAAAAAGATCTTTGTCGTCTGATATCCTTACTACCTCCAAGAGGCATTTGTTTGCTATTGAGATGTCAATATCCCTGCGAAACAATCCTTCTTTTATCCCCCTCAGCAGTATGTCGGTATTATCGCTGTAATAAGGCAGTTCTCCTGTCTCCCTGAGCCGGAGGACAATGTCGTTGTGATGTTTTTTCATATCAAGCTTAAATGCAGGGCTCATGTTGATGAAATGCTCTGTCATCACATCCATGATCCTGAAAATCGCCTCAATGACATTCTCTGAACCGTTCATTATATCGGCAACCAGTTTGTGCTGCTTCTCCTTCATCGTCTCCAGAACGCCGTTCAGCAGCTCATCCTTATCGCTGAATATCTCATAGATGGTCCTTTTTGATATGCCCATCTCTCCTGCAAGCATGTCCATAGTGACTGCTCTTATCCCGTATGTCCGGAACATCACTGACGCTTCCTCTATAATCTTCTGCCTTGTATCCATAATAAATAAAACGATGCAAAAATATGAAAACTTTTTTAGTTTACAAAGTTTTCTTAGATAAATAACTGTTACAATTCAGTAAAATCACGAAATTTACCGGTGAATGGCAGAAGGGCATTAAGGCGATAAGGCGTTAAGGCATTAAGGCGTTAAGGCGTTAACATTAATGATCTGGCCGTATAGCCTTAAAGCCCTAATGCCCTAATGCCCTAAAGCCCTAACACCTTTAATTAACAGACATATGACTAAATCAAAGATTATTTACCAGGCCGATGCATTTACAGCCGAGCCGTTCAAGGGAAATCCTGCAGGAGTCTGTATACTTGAAAAGGAAGTTTCAGTGAAATGGATGAAGAGCATTGCTGCTGAAATGAACCTCTCCGAAACGGCATTTATAGTGAAGTCGGGAAAGAAGTACAAGATCAGGTATTTCACGCCTGAGTCAGAGATACCGCTGTGCGGGCACGCAACTCTTGCATCTGCTCATATAATGTACGAAACAGGAGTGATCCAGAAGGATAAGACAATCAACTTTGAGTCAGCCGCCGGAGAACTGTTCGTCAGAAAATCAGGCAACTGGGTGGTAATGGACTTTCCGGCATACCAGGTTGAAAGGGTCGAGATACCGGCAGTAGCAGAAAAACTGCTGGGGATCAAACCGGTGGAGCTTTACAGAACCAGTCATGGATGGACCCTTGCTCTTTACCATAATGAGGAGGATGTCAGACACCTGAAACCCGATTTCGGCCGCATGAAGGATTCTCCGTTCGGCGACCTCATCGTAACAGCTCCGTCGGAAGATACCAATTTTGATTTCTGCGTCAGGTGTTTTGCGCCGGCCGTAGGCATCAACGAAGACCCGGTAACCGGATCAGCCCACTGCGCCCTGACACCATTCTGGCACAATAAAACCGGACGGGATGAATTCTTCTCACGCCAGGTGTCAAAAAGGAGCGGGATACTGAAAGTAGCTCTGAAGGGAGACAGGGTTGAAATAGCCGGGCATGCGAAGACAATATTCAAGGCTGAGCTGTATGTGTAAAAAGGCACAAAGGTACAAAGGTACAAAGGTACACTGGTGCAACGGGTAAATAATGTTAAATTAAAATCCTTATATTATGACAAAAGATGCTGAAACCAGAATAAGAGAGCTCGGGCTCGAATTGCCGCCGGCACCAAAGCCAGCAGGTGTTTATAAACCGGTGTTAGTTGCAGGCAATATGCTTTATGTATCCGGCCAGGCGCCACTCAGGACTGATGGTTCGCTGATAAAAGGCAGGCTCGGACACAACATGAATACGGAAGAGGGAAAACAGGCAGCCAGACAGGCCGGGCTGACAATGCTTTCAACGATAAAAGCTCATTTCGGTGATCTCGGGAAAATAAAACGCCTGGTAAAAACCCTCGGCATGGTCAACAGCACTCCCGATTTTGACCAGCATCCTGCAGTCATAAACGGATTCAGCGAGCTCATGGGCGAAGTTTTCGGAAATGATAACGGGATAGGCGTCCGCAGCGCAGTGGGCATGATGCTGCCATCAGGCATTGCAGTAGAGATTGAAGCTGTATTTGAGTTATATGAATGAACCCATGTCACAGCAAGGTAATCCCTCTGACAAGTGGTTTCTGATTGACAATGAAGAGGATGTATTCTCTCCATCCCTCCTGGTTTACCCCGATCGTATAGAGGAGAACATAAAAAGAATGATTGCCGTGGCAGGAGGAACTGAAAGGCTGAGACCGCATGTCAAGACGCACAAGATGTCTGAGATCATCCGCCTTCAGCTGAAACACGGGATAAGGAAATTCAAATGTGCAACTATCGCTGAAGCCGAAATGACAGCTGGTGCCGGTGCCCCTGATGTTCTGATAGCTTACCAGCCGACAGGCCCGAATATCAAAAGATATTTTGACCTTGTTTCAGCTTTCACCGAAACACAATTCTCATGTATTGCCGACTCTGAAGAGGTTATTATGAGGTTGTCAGATTCTGTGACAACAGGAAAAAAGCAGATATCCGTTTGGCTTGATATCAACGTCGGAATGAACCGGACAGGCATCGTGCCCGGAAAAAATGCCCTTAAGCTGGCGATGCTGATCACCAGGCTTCCGATGCTGAACTTCGGAGGATTGCATGTTTATGACGGCCATATTCATGAACCTGATCCGGTTCTGCGCACGAAGCTTTGCGAAGAAGCATATGCTCCTGTTGCTGATTTCACCGGCGATCTCGCCAGAGCCGGGATCAATGTACCACGGATCGTTGCAGGCGGGTCGCCGACTTTCCCGGTTCATGCCCATCGAAAGGGAGTGGAATTAAGCCCCGGGACACTCCTTCTGTGGGATCATGGTTACGGAACTGAATTCAAAGATATGGACTTTCTGCAGGCCGCAGTGCTCTTCACCCGTGTTGTAAGCAAGCCCGCTGATAATCTGATATGCCTTGACCTGGGACATAAAGCAGTAGCCTCCGAGATGCCCCAGCCAAGGATCCATATCCCGGGCTTCGGGAAATTTTCAATTATATCCCACAATGAGGAGCATATGGTGATAATGACCAATAAGGCTCCAGAAATAAAAATCGGATCTGCTGTTTATGCTATACCTTTTCATATATGTCCGACCGTTGACCGCCATGATACCGTGTCGGTGGTCAGAAACGGAATAGTAACAGAGCAATGGCAGGTTGAAGCCCGCAGAAGAAAAATAACTATCTGAACAGATACAGGAACCCCCTGTACTCCTTGCTGTCGTACCTTATGTCGTCCCAGCCGAGGGCCCGTATTATATAATAGTATACTCCCGGAGCTGCCTTTATTGATGAATTGTTTATGTGTCCGTCCCAGCCCGTCCAGTCTTTAAGCACTTCCCCTTCACCGCTGAATCCATATACCTTCATCCCCGACTGGCTGAATATCTCCATGCTCACATATCTTATCGACTTGGAGTAAACCATGAAATTGTCGTTGTATCCGTCGCCGTCGGGTGTAAATACATTGGGTATTCCAAGATCTGAAGGTTCAACTTTTATTGTCGTTGATCTCAGTGAATCCACGCAGTACCGGTCGCTTGTAATTGTCAGCAGTACAGTATATTCACCAGGTTTATAATAAATGTGAGGATCCGGATTTTCAAGGTCGGAGAAGGTGCTGTCACCAAAATCCCATGAATATATGTAGCCCCTGATTGAAGAGTTTGTGAATGCCACTTCAAGCGGGGCTTCGCCTTCGGCCGGGTCAAAAGTAAAATCGGCATTTACATGGATCGATTCATAGAAAAAAGAGGACTCACTGCTGCATCCCAGGGAGTTAAGTTTCAGCTTATATGTAAGATCTTCAAGGGGAGGTGAATATGTGACTGGATTAATATCTGTGGTAGGACGAGGGATGGTGGATGAGGGATCGGATGACCATGCGAATGTAAGCTGATTCCTCAGGTTAAGAGGCGCTCCAGTATTTATATCATAATAACGGAAAGTCCTGACAGTTGCCGATGTATCGCCCTGCAGCTTTACATAATTACAGTTTTTCATTGGATTATAGAGCTGGGCAAGAACAAAGGGAGGCTTGTCAAATCCAATCCAGCCTGTCAGGGTGGTGTCAGTTATTCCGGCATCCTCAATATCAACTTTATATCCTCCTTCAGACAGGTTACTGATTGTCGAGGAGGTGACACCGGTGTCTGTCTTTATATCTGTGCTGAAGCTGTTAGTACCTTCGTTCCACCTGGACCATTTGAAAGTAAAAGGCCCTCCTCCTCCCGGCTTTGCTGCAGTAATGGTACCCGTTTCGGTCCCTGCTGCGCCGCAGTAAATAAAGACAGGATCTTTCGAAGCAGGCGCCGACGGGTATGAAGTATATCTTATTGATACAGCTCCCGGGGCTGTAAGCTGGCCATCAACGAATAGAGGCAGAAACAGGGCAGTAAAAACGATCCAATAACGCACAGGCAATCTGATGTTTCTGTTTATAACGGATTCAGTTATCCAATTTATATAATACTTCACAAGTTTAATAAAATCTTATTATTTAACCACAAAGGAACACTAAGTTCATCACAAAGTCGCACAAAGGGATATCCTTAGTGATCCTTCGTTCTTACCTTTGTGGAACTTTGTGGTTAAATTCCTTTGTTAATAAATTTCCCTCTGAATTTTTCAACTTTCAGTTTCGCTTATAATGTATTTGCTATTTTTGTTTCGCTCCAGGCGCTGTAAATCTTTTCAATAAATGACCCCCAATTACCTGAACGACCTGAATGAAGCTCAGCAGCATGCGGTTATCCACACGGAAGGACCTGCTCTTGTTATTGCAGGCGCCGGAGCAGGCAAGACACGGGTCCTCACCTATCGCATTGCCCACCTGCTGCAGAAGGGCATCCCCGCCGGCAAGATCCTTGCCCTCACATTCA
>JBFYPG010000057.1:0-6471 GCA_041303415.1 Bacteroidales bacterium | reverse complement strand
AAACAATAAAAAATCTAAATATATGATTCCAGATAAATTTGTTGACCGTCATAATGGTCCCCGCGACAGTGAGCTGCCGCAGATGCTCAGCGTTATCGGAGTTGATTCTCTTGACCATCTCGTAGATAACACAGTGCCGGAAAAGATCAGGCTTAAGAAACAGCTGGTTATCCCTCCTGCAATGAGTGAATACGAATACCTGAAGCATCTGAAGGATCTTGGCGACAGGAATAAAATGTTCCGTTCATTCATCGGACAGGGTTATTACGGGATTGCACCTTTATCGGTTGTAATAAGGAATGTGCTTGAGAACCCGTCGTGGTACACATCATACACGCCTTACCAGGCTGAAATATCTCAGGGCCGTCTTGAAGCGCTCCTCAATTTCCAGACCATGGTGATCGATCTTACAGGCATGCAGATAGCCAATGCTTCCCTGCTCGATGAATCAACAGCTGCATCTGAAGCTATGATCATGATGTACAATGCAAGGTCAAGAGCTGCAGTGAAAGCCGGGGCAAACAAATTCTTTGTCGATGAGGATATCTTCCCTCAGACGATGGATGTGATGACTACCCGCTCGAAACCTCTTGGAATTGAACTTGTTAAAGGAAGATACAGTGAAGCGCATTTTGACGGTGCCTACTTCGGTGCACTGGTCCAGTATCCTGCTGCATCGGGGCAGATCAGGGATTACAGTGACTTTGCCGGCCGGGTGCATGCCGCAGGTGCCCTGCTGGGTGTAGCTGCCGACCTGATGAGTCTTGCAATACTTGCACCTCCCGGAGAGTGGGGTGCAGACATTGTGGTTGGTTCGAATCAGCGTTTCGGCCTGCCGATGAGCTACGGAGGTCCTCATGCAGGTTTTTTTGCAACGAAGGATGAATTGAAGCGGAGCATGCCCGGCCGGATCATTGGAGTATCAGTTGACGCCCAGGGAAATCCTGCGCTCCGTATGGCGCTTCAGACCCGCGAACAGCATATAAAGCGCGAGAGAGCGACATCAAATATCTGTACTGCCCAGGCCCTGCTGGCAACAATGAGCGGGATGTATGCGCAGTATCACGGCCCGGAAGGACTGAAAAGAATAGCAACCCATATTCACAGGACAGCCTGCACTCTTGGCTGTTCACTGAAGGAGCTTGGCTATGACCAGGTCAACACCCTGTTCTTCGATACACTGAAGGTCATTCTCCCTTCAGAGGGAAAATGCAGGGAAATAAGGAAACTGTCAGAAGCTGCCGGCATCAATTTTTTCTATCCCGACGATAAAAGTGTGATGATCAGTACTGATGAGATAACCACATTCACCGAGATAAACACCATACTGGAAGTTTTCGGCACCGTAGCCGGTAAAGCCCATAAAACAATCGACACCTGGTGCGATTGCAGGATCCCTGATGGCAGTTTCATGAGGAAATCCGGATTCCTTAAAGCTGCTGCCTTTAACCGTTATCACAGCGAAACTGAGATGATGCGATATATAAAAATGCTTGAAAGAAAGGATTTTTCGCTTACTCATTGCATGATATCGCTGGGCTCCTGCACGATGAAGCTCAATCCTGCCACCTCTATGTTCGCCATGAGCTGGCCCGAGTTTGCCAACATTCACCCCTTCGTGCCAAAGGATCAGGCCGGGGGGTACTATCAGCTGATGGATGAACTTGGCGAGGCATTGAAGGAAATAACCGGTTTTTCGGCGGTATCATTTCAGCCTAATTCAGGCGCCGCAGGCGAATACGCGGGCCTTATGGTAATCAGGGAATACCATCTGGGCAGGGGTGATGCCCACAGGAATGTGGCGCTTATTCCGTCATCTGCTCACGGAACCAATCCGGCGAGCGCGGTGATGGCCGGCATGCATGTGGTTGTTGTTGAATGTGATGAAAAAGGAAATATCAATGTCGGCGATCTCAGGAAAAAAGCAGAAGAGAATAAAGACAACCTGGCTGCCTTCATGATAACATATCCTTCAACACACGGAGTTTTTGAAGAGGCAGTGGTTGAGATGACGGATATTATTCATTCTCACGGCGGACTTGTTTACATGGACGGAGCCAACATGAATGCCCAGGTAGGATTGACCAGCCCGGGATACATTGGCGCAGATGTCTGCCACCTGAACCTTCATAAGACATTTGCAATACCCCATGGCGGAGGCGGTCCGGGAATGGGTCCGATCCTGGTGAACGACAAACTCGCTGAGTTCCTTCCCTCACATCCCGTTGTCAATACCGGAGGAAGCCATGGTACAACAGCTGTCTCGGGAGCACCCTTCGGAAGCGCTCATATCCTGACAATATCACATGCTTATGTTCTTATGCTGGGGTCTGACGGGCTTACCAGGGCAACGAAAATCGCCATTCTGAATGCAAATTATTTAGCTGCGGCCCTGAAAGGATGGTATAAAACCCTCTACACAGGGAGCAACGGTTATGTAGCTCATGAAATGATACTTGACTGCAGGAATTTCAAAACGGAGGCAGGAATTACTGAATCGGACATTGCAAAGCGCCTGATGGATTACGGGTTTCATGCCCCGACGCTTTCATTTCCTGTGCACGGCACCCTGATGGTAGAACCCACGGAGTCTGAATCGCTCCAGGAGCTGGATAAATTCATTGCCGCAATGAAGTCAGTATGGAACGAGATTGAGGAAATCAGGACAGGGAAAGCAGACAGGGAGGACAACGTACTTCATAATGCACCCCATACGGTAAGAGTAGTCACTGCTGTTGAATGGAATCACAAATATGACCGGCAGAAAGCGGCATTTCCTGCCGGATGGATCGTTGAAAACAAGTTCTGGCCTTCCGTGGGAAGAATAGACGATGGTTACGGAGACCGCAACCTTGTGTGCACGTGTGATCCGATAGATGCTTACAGGACGAAAAAATAAATGTCATTTGATGACAGGGCATTTAATTTTATTTAAGCGGTTTTGCCCGGTAAATACATTATTTCTGATTAATTTTAATACGATAAAATATCGTTCTAATATTTTAATATATTGTTATGCGCAACTCTTCCTGGGATGATCTGATAAGGCTGATCGATGGTAAGGATATTGGTTATCAGCCTGTTGGATTTATCATCGACAGTCCATGGATACCCGGGTGGTATGGGATATCTACGGTTGATTTCTATTCATCTGACGAGCTGTGGCTGAAATCAAACCTCAGGGTCGTGAATACTTTCCCTGACGTATGGTTCATGCCCGGCTTCTGGTCGGAGTATGGCATGTGCACCGAACCCTCAGCATTCGGATCAAGAATGAGATTCCCTGAAAAGAACCTTCCGCATGCCGAGCGAGTACTTGCGGGCACCGGAGGAACCGATACCCTCCCGCAGCCCAATGTAAAAACCGACGGTCTTCTGCCCTTTATGATCAGCCGTTTGAGGAACAATGAAAAGGCCATCATGGATGCCGGTCACCAGATAAGGTTTGCAGTTGCAAGAGGGCCCCTGAATATTTCGAGTTTCCTTATGGGGACAACTGAGTTTATGATGTCACTGGCTCTCGATCCTGAAGGCTCCCACCGGCTTCTGAAGAAAATAACCGACTTCATTTGCGACTGGCTCAGCTGGCAGAGAGAGTGTTTCCCTTCAATAGACGGGATACTTATCCTGGACGATATAATCGGGTTCGTGGGAGAGTCTGAATTCAGGGAGTTCGTTATTCCATATTTCAGAAAAATATTTGACATCACCGGAGCTAAGGTAAAATTCCTGCACAATGATGCCGACGGGCTGATCACGGCAAAGAACCTTGCCGGGATGGGAGTCAATATGTTTAATTTCTCGTTTAACCATTCCATGGGAGAGATACGGGAACTTGCCGGACCGGATGTGGTCCTTGTAGGCAATATTCCGCCGAGGGATGTGCTTGCTGCAGGAGATCCCCTGAAGGTGGAGGAAGCAGTGAAAAAAGCTTTCGGAGAGACAGAGAGCCGCAACCGTATCATCTGGTCCGCAGGAGGAGGGATGGCCCCGGATGTCAGCAGCGCAAGCATCAATACATTCGTGAAAGCCGTGAAAGACAATTCATCACAGATATGAAAAATTGGATATTTATAATTGCTGCACCCCTGATACTGGCCTCCTGCGGTTCAGGAGGAGGGAAAAAACAATCGGAGGATTCTATGGAAAAGAGCTATCCTGTTCACCTGATCACTGTTGATCCGGGGCATTTTCATGCTGCCCTGGTGCAGAAAATCATGTACAGCCAGGTCTCACCTGAAGTGCATGTGTATGCTCCGGAAGGACCTGATTACCTGCAATATATAGCCAGGATCAACTCATATAACAGCCGGGCTGAGAACCCTGCCGGATGGAATGAGATTGTTTATACAGGGGCTGATTTTTTTGAAAGGATGCTGGAGGATCAGACTGGCAACGTTGTTGTTTTGTCAGGTAATAACAGGAAGAAGGCGGAGTATATCCTGAAGTCCGTAAATGCAGGGTTGAATGTGCTTGCTGACAAGCCAATGATAATATACCCGGAAGATTATCTTAAACTTGAACAGGCATTCATAATGGCGGAAGATAAAGGAATAATTCTATACGATATAATGACCGAAAGGTATGAGGTGACTACCGTACTCCAGAAGCTTCTGTCGATGAATGAAGTGGTTTTCGGGAAACTGGAAATAGGAACAAAGGATGATCCTGCAGTAACCAAGGAAAGCGTACATCATTTCTCAAAAATAGTATCGGGTTCGCCCCTGCAAAGGCCAGCCTGGTTCTTTGATGTTGAACAGCAGGGCGAGGGCATTGTCGATGTTACCACGCATCTGGTCGATCTTATACAGTGGGAGTGCTTCCCGGGTCAGGTGCTTAAACCATCGGATGTGAACATGGCTGCAGCAAAGAGGTGGGCCACCGTAATTACAAGGGAGCAGTTCAGGGATGTTACAGGAATGGAAGAATTCCCCGATTACCTTCAGAAGGATGTGAAGGATGGAAAGCTTCACGTGTTTGCCAACGGCGAGATGGTTTACCAGCTGAAAGGCACCTGGGCAAAAGTGTCAGTGACCTGGAACTACCAGGCTCCCCCCGGAGGCGGTGATACTCATTATTCGGTGATGCATGGAACCGGCTGCGACCTTGTTATCAGGCAGGGCGCTGAGGAAAATTTTCTGCCAACACTTTATGTTGAAAATATAAAAGGCAAAAGCTTCGTTGACTTTTCAATCGCGCTGAAAGAGGTACTGGGAACAATACCTTATGACTCTCTCACGGCTGAACAGGTGAATGGAAGCACTTTGAAGGTTATGGTTCCTTCAAAATACAGGATCACGCATGAGGAGCATTTCGGACAAGTGACTCAAAAGTTTCTTGAATACCTTGAGTCAGGAAAACTGCCTGAGTGGGAGATTCCGGGAATGCTGACAAAATATCACACCACCACAAGCGCTCTTAAAAAAGCAAAGGAATAAACGGCTCAACGGTGGTTTTTCCTTTACGCCGTTATGCCGTTATGCCTTTACGCCGTTATGCCTTTGAATTATATCCTCAATAACCATTGAATACAGCTCTCCGGTATTGACTCCGGCCGTAGCAGCCTGTTTCGGGATAATGCTTTCCGAGCTCATTCCCGGCACGGTATTGATCTCGAGGAAATAAGGCTTATCGCCGATTATGATGAAGTCGACCCTTACTATCCCCTTACAGCCAAGCAGATCATAAATTGAGGAACTGAGCTCCATGATACTGTCTGACAATGAATCGGGTATGTCTGCAGGAGTTATCTCATCCGATTTACCCGGAGTATATTTGGCTTCGTAATCAAAGAACTCGTTTTTGCTTTTGATCTCGGTTACAGGCAGTATGAGTGCTTTGTTCCTTGTTTTTACTATTCCGCAGGCCACTTCCTTTCCTTTCATGAAAGCTTCGATAAGTACTTCGTCGCTCTCCCTGAATGCAGTCTCCAGTGCAGATGCCAGCTTGCCCGCTTCCTTTACTTTTGTAACTCCGAAGCTTGAACCGCTGTCGTTTGGCTTTACGAAGCAGGGCAGTCCCACGCGTTTCGTGATCCTGGCAGAATCGATCTTATCAGTTTTTCTTACAAGCACTGCATCAGCCATCGGTATGGAGTATTCTTTCAGGAACAGCTTGCAGGCCTGCTTGTTGAAGGTCAGAGCTGAACAAAAGGCGCCGCAGCTGGTATAAGGAATTTGAAGCATATCAAGGTAGCCCTGAAGCAGGCCGTTTTCGCCGGGCGATCCGTGAATGGCTATGAATACAGCATCAAACCTGATTTTTGAATCATCAACAACAAGTGAGAAATCATTTTTGTCAATGGTGTGATAACGTCCTTTGATGTCTTCCCAATACCAGTTTATTCCTCTGATCATTATGATATAAACCGTATAGTTCGGGGAGAGAGCTTTACTGACCTCGTTTGCGCTCCTGACCGAAACTTCATATTCAGAAGAATCACCTCCTGCCGCAATTGCAATTGTCCTCATT
>JBFYPG010000056.1:0-7489 GCA_041303415.1 Bacteroidales bacterium | reverse complement strand
CCCGGACTGACAGGCATAGCCGCAGCTGCGCCTCTCTTATTCGACCTTGCCGGAATGATGGGAACAGGAGAATGGTTCGAAGAGCCCTCCGGTGAGATGACTCTGATAAAAGTGTGCAGGCAGAGCGGTTTCAGGGCCGGTCCCGATTGCAGCGATACAGAAGAGATATATGCCGCCGTTAACGGATTGAAAAGTGAGGTTTGCCCTTACCACAGGATCATCCATCTCGATAAAAACCGCACCAGGCAGGTGAACGCCGATTGTGAAGATGCGGCAGATATCATAAATGAATCATGGTTTCTCCTGCCCCCGGCAATGGAGTATTTCTACAGGCAGAAGCATCCTGAGTACCGGGTGCTTCCTCCCTATGCTCCCGGATGCATTCCTGATAAAAACATTCCCGTGATGGAATTCATTTACCCTTCGCCAGGAATTAAAATATTCATCCCCCGCGACCAGACCGGCCGGCAGACCAGGATAATACCCGAGGTCGCACACCGCAACCCCTCAAAAAAGATCTTCTGGCATCTCGATGAAGAGTATATTGCAACAACCAGGTTTATGCACCAGATCGAGATCCTTGCAGAGCCGGGGCCTCATACAATAACTGTAGTTGATGAGGATGGGAATACCCTGAAGAGTGCTTTTACAATATCGGGTATTTTATAAAGTACAAGGGCTTTATCTTCTCCTGGGTCACACGTACCCACCCCCCCTGCCCCCTCCCTGCTGGCGCAAGGAGGGGGTGCAGATCCTTAAAAAGAAATGAAGTATCTGTAATCTAATAATCTAATAATCAATAATTTACAGGAGCGCGTCTCCCCCTCCTTACGAAGTAGAGGGCCGAGCGTAAAGAAATAGCTCGGTGAGCTATTTTAGCGAGGAGCCGGCCTGCAGGAGGGGGATTAAGGGGGTGGGTACATGTGACCCAGGGAAAGGGATTAAGGGATGGGTACATGTATTTCCAATTTTAACTATTTTTATCCTATATATGAATTGTTCCATCCCTGACGAACTCTTCCCGGTTGTTGACGAACATGGCAATGAGATCGCACTTGCACAACGTTCTGTCTGCCACAACGGCAAGAGCATGCTCCTGCATCCTGTTGTTCATCTTCATCTTTTCAATAAAAGCGGAGAGCTCTATCTTCAGAAAAGAGCCATGACCAAGGACCTGCTTCCGGGCAAATGGGATACATCGGTCGGCGGACATATCAGTCCCGGGGAGAGGGTTGAAGATGCTCTGAAGAGAGAAACATTAGAGGAACTGGGATTAACAGTTTTTGAATTCAGACTTATTGGAAAATATATCTGGGAATCGCCCCGCGAAAGAGAGTATGTTTATTCCTTCACCGGCACAACCGGAGAATCTCCGGTGATCAATCCCGAAGAGATCGATGAGGGCCGGTACTGGACGATGCAGGAGATCAGGGATAATATAGGCAAGGAAATTTTTACTCCAAATTTTGAACATGAGTATAGAATTCTCTTAACCACGGAGTTACACTGAGTTAAGACTGAGTTACACGGCTTATAAACAGTGTTACTCCGTGACCAACTCCGTGTTACTTCGTGGTTAATTGCTTTTATTATCCTAACTTTACCTTAAACAGCCAACCATGAAACGCACTGTCAAAATACTCGATTTCACAAGCGAGGCAGAAGCTGTTCTGCTTTCCGGTCTCCTTGACCAGGCCGGCATTCCCCATATGCTCCGCTCCTATCATGATTCGGCATATGATGGTATGTGGCAGACGCATACCGCCTGGGGTTTCCTCGATGCCGATGAGGAAAACAGGGTGGAGATACTCAGGATCTTCAGCGAGATGTCGAAACCTGAAAACATACTCGATCCCGAATGATCAAAAAATTTTATATTTGCACGTTCTTTTCAGAATTGACAAACATTAAATGAATCATTTTCAGGACATGAAGCAGAAACCGGCCGGAGAGTTCACTGAAATGATCCGGTCGATGATCCCGGTAGTGACCAGCAGGTATTTCTATATCGGTCTGCTTGTGATCATTGCCGGCGCAACTCTCAATTTTGCTTCACAGACATACCTCCACAACTATATGATCCAGGGCAAGACTCTGCCCATGCTCTCCGATCTCATCCTTGATAATCTGCCGGTTCTTGACCTTTCACTTATTTACGATATTCTGTGCCTGGTGATCTTTCTGGTTGTGGGCATTTATATAGTCCACAGAAAGGATTATAACAGGCTCCCCTACATCATGCTGCTGTGCGGCATATTCTTCATTATCAGGGGAATATTTATAGTGCTTACTCCGTTTGGCAATCCGCCCGAGTTCCAGGGATCCGATCCTCTGTTCAACGGGTGGTCGAAGTTTGAGTTGGGGGTTTATCCTTCAGGGCACGTTGGAAATTCATTCCTTCTTTTACTTCTTGTCAGCGACAGGATTTATAAATACATTCTTACCTTCTGCCTCCTGGGAATAATATTTGCGCTGTTCCTTTCACACGGACACTACAGCATTGACATCCTCTCGGGATTCCTTTTTGCATATGCGATAAGGGCTTTCGGGGAAAAGTACCTGAAGGCATTTGACCTGGGGTATGTAACCGGGGAGAATTGACAGATTTTATTTCCGTATCCCCTTTTCAAGTCTCTTGATCAATACATAATTAATCATTGCTATCACCAGCAAACCGACAATAAACAGCGGATAGGCAATCTTCCAGTTCGACTGGCCTGTCATCATTGTCCATTCCGACATACCGCCGATGCCTGCAACAAGTGTGAGCGGCATGAAAATGGTCGCAATCAGAGTAAGCCGCCTGACTGAAGCATTGGTCTCATTCGATACTTTGGTCATCTGGTTGTTCAGCATCGAAGTATACAGCTCCATAAGGCTTGTTACAATTTCACGGTTTGTCTCTGTAAGCTCAAAGAATTTGGCCAGGTGATCATAAATATCACGGTAATGGACGATCGCTTTTTCAGGAATAAACGGACAATCCATCCTCGATATCTTAACCAGTATCTCCCTTTCGTGGAAGATACTCTTGCGAAGAGTTACAATATATTTTTTGAGCCTCATCAGCTCTGACGGGTCAAATGATGAAGGATCATTCAGCACAGCATCCTCAGCCTCCTCAAGTTCATCTTCAAGCGATTCAAATGATTTCATCTTTTCATCAACAACGTAATCGAGCACCACATGCATCAGGAATGCAGGTCCTGCTTTTGCCAGTGAACGATCATTCTCAACGATCCTGACAATATCATTAAGCGGCGTTCTGCCTTCTGAAGTAATACCGCTGACCGTTATCAGGAAATTCTTGCCTGCAAACAGGTCAACTTCATCGATGAACAACGATCTGTTTTTATAGCTGAAGGAATTGAAGATTATAAAAGTATTATTGGGAAAATGTTCAATCTTAGGCACCTGGCTGTTATCGAGACAGTCTTCAACCGACAGCGGGTGGACCCCCATTGTATCAACAAGCGAGTGGAGTTCCTCCATCGAAGGATTATAAAAGTTCAGCCATATATATCCCCCCTCGCTTAATGCGGCGACCGCATCCTCAACTGACTTGACTCCATATAAAAGACCGGTTGAAGTAAAGTGATAGAATCTGGATTCTGACATAAGTGCGGTTTTAAAAGTCGAATTTACTTTTGTTTATACTGATATCAAAATTAATTTATAAACCCTGAAATATATCCTTCCCGGCCGGATAGGCCTGTTATTAGTTTGATTTCATCAAATAAAATTCTAATCTTGTACTCTCTAATCGGGTCCGGGGTATATTTTACAGGTTATGGAATTTTCAGGAGATAAAAAATCTCTCTTCATTCTGAATCCTTCTGCAGGAGTAATGCCTGTGAAAATGATCATTTCCAAGGAATTACAACGCCGGAAAAACGAACTCTCTTATTTCAAGTCGCTCAGCATCGACGAATCAGGCACCCATATCAAACAGTCGTTCAATATGTATGATGTATTCGTTGCGGCAGGCGGAGATGGCACAGTCCGCAGTGTCGCTTCAGAGCTCGTTGGCAGCGACAAGATCCTTGGAGTCCTTCCGATGGGCTCGGGCAATGGGTTTGCTAAAGAGATGGGATTCAGGACCAATATCAGGTCGCTCCTTAAAGATATAAGGAAAGCAGAAAGTCATGATATTGATGTGATCCAGCTGAACGATTTGTTGTGCCTAAACGTGGCTGGCGTGGGGTTTGACAGCTTCGTTGCCCATTCCTTTGACAAACTGAAAACAAGGGGCTTATGGTCGTACGTCCGGGCAATAATCATCAATTTCTTCCGGTTCAGTCCCGTACATATTGAACTTGAGATCCCTGGAGTAGAGAAGATCTCCGCAGATCTGTTCATACTGACTATTGCCAACACCCGGCAGTTCGGCAATAATGCATTTATAGCTCCTGAAGCCCGGCCCAACGACGGGATCATTGATATTGTCCTGGTCCGGCCTTTCCCAAAGATAATGCTTCCTGTTTTTGTTTACCGACTCATGCGGGGAACCCTTAAAACCTCGAAATATGTAAGGTACATCAAAACAGATAAGCCTTTTACAATACGAACTGATGAAACCAGGTTCCATATCGACGGCGAACCATTCGAATTATCCGGTGACATAAGGGTCAGCATTAAAGAAAAAAATCTTAAGGTGTTAAAGACAAAGCATCTGAAGCAACCTGTCGTTTCAACTTGAATACATCTAATAAGTCTCTTAAAGCCAAATACCCCCTTTCTTATTTCCCCCAAGGGGGAAATGAAAGATCCCATAACCGTCAACCTAAGGAGCAAGGTTAACAGAATTAATGACAATTTTAGATATGGTTTATTTAGTCAGGTGTCTAATATTTCAGTGGTATGCGACATTGCCGCCGACCTGATGATCCGGAATTGGGAAATGGGTGAGAGTTTAGTACAAAACTGGGAGTAAGATACTGAATATAAACCTGATACATTGGGGGTGTTGAAAAAGTCAGGAAATCCTTTTCAACACCCCAAAATTGTTTAATGTAATCACTCTTTAAACCTTAGGTTGGCGGCTATTGGGCAGGAGCTTCTTATCCTTTCCCCCTTGGGGGAAATTAGAAAGGGGGTTGTTTCATTAAAATACTGTTGCTTTTATTCTGAAGTATTACAGGTTATTTTTTTATACTTTTGAAAAAATTTATTACTTATGAAAAAACTCCTTACTCTGATACTTCTGCTGGCCTCCATCGTAATCTATGGCCAGAACAATAAAATCAGCCTGATCCCTCAGCCTGCTGAAATTCAGCAATATTCGGGCGTTTTTCGACTTTCAGGGTCTTCCGGCATTTTTTATACTGCTCCTGAAGCAAAGAGTATTGCTGATATGCTCGCTCAGAAACTGAACCTGGCTACCGGATTTTCGCTAAAGGCTCAGAAGGGAACCTCAGGTCCGGTTCTTTTCAGCCTTAATAAAACTGCAGATCCCAAAACAGGCGATGAAGGTTATTCTCTCACTGTAACCCAGAAGAGTGTGACCATTTCTGCAAACAAGCCTGCCGGATTGTTCTACGGCATGCAGACCCTGCTCCAGCTTCTGCCTTCTGAAATTGAAAGCAATAAAACAACCAGGGCAAACTGGACGATCCCTGCCGTTAAGATAACCGATTATCCACGGTTTGCATGGCGCGGACTGATGCTCGATGTAAGCAGGAATTTCTTTACAAAGGAGGATGTAAAGAAATATCTCGATCAGATGGCCCGCTTCAAATACAATACATTCCACTGGCATCTCACCGACGACAACGGCTGGAGGATAGAGATCAAATCTCTTCCAAAGCTTACTGAGGTAGGTGCATGCAGGGTTCCGCGCGGAGGCCATTTCAACGAGAGGCTGGATCCCCGGCCGGACGAAAAGGCTACCGACTGCGGCTTCTATACTCAGGAAGAGATAAAAGAGATCATTAAATATGCACAGGAGAGGTTCATAACCATAGTTCCTGAAATTGATGTCCCCGGCCACAGCATGGCGGCGATAGCATCATATCCCGGGCTGAGCTGCACTCAGAATCCCGATGCAAAGGTCAACCCCGGTACCGCCTTCGCTGAATGGTACGGCAACGGAACCTTCAGGATGTTCATCGATAATACCCTTAACCCGTCTGATGAAAAAGTATATGAATTCCTTGATAAGGTATTCACCGAGATGGCTCAGCTTTTCCCGAATCCGTATATTCATGTGGGCGGAGATGAATGCTACAAGGGTTTCTGGGCAGCTGACGAAGGATGCCAGGCTCTGATGAAGAAGCTGAATATCAGGCATGTTGAAGACCTGCAGGGCTATTTTATGAATCGCGTCGAGGGAATACTGAAGGCAAAGGGAAAGAAGCTTCTCGGCTGGGATGAGATCCTTGAGGGTGGCATTTCTCCTGAGGCAACGCTCATGAGCTGGAGGGGTATGAAAGGCGGTATCGAAGCAGCAAAAATGGGGCATGATGTTGTAATGACACCGACAACATTCTGCTATCTCGATTACCAGCAGGGCGAAGCAACAATTGAGCCGCCTATGTATGCCAGTCTGAGACTGAAAACAAGCTATAGCTTCAATCCTGTGCCTGAAGATGTTGATCCGAAGCATATCCTGGGCGGACAGGGGAACCTCTGGTCAGAACAGATATCAACCCTGCGGCATGCTGAATATATGACATGGCCCCGCGGTTGGGCTCTTGCCGAAGTCTTCTGGACACCCCAGGAAAAAAGAAGCTGGGACGATTTTATTCTTCGCACCGGGAACCAGTTTATCCGAAGTGATATTGCAGAGGTCAACTATTCAAAAGCTATATTCGATCCGGTAATCACGGCCGGGAGAAGGGACGGAAAGACAACCGTTACTATGGCTTCCGAGGCGCCGGGCCTTGAAATTCACTATACAGTTGATGATGCCATGCCTGATATATATTCGCCCAGGTATACCGCTCCGTTTGATCTTCCGGAAGGAGGTCCTGTCACCCTCAGGGTACAGGCCTACAGGAACGGCGATCCTATCGGGCATCTTATAACACTCAGCCCTGAAGATCTCAGAAAAAGATAAATACTTTAATGAGAAACAGATATCATGCGCAATTAATTCAAAATCGCTTGAAAAACAATTTACTTACCCTCGGTGCAATCCTGACATCTTTGGTAAAGTGCCCCGAGTCCTCGGGGCTTAATGTGAAGAACCCCCGATGCTAACTGTTGCATGCTGGCATCATCTTGAGTTAGCCCCGAGAACTCGGGGCGTAATGTAAATAACCCCGGTGCTAACTGTTGCATGCTGTCACCATCCTGAGACAGCTCTGAAAGAGCTTAATGTGAATAACCCCCGGTGAAACCCTCATCTTACATCACATCTCAATTTTAGTCAATTGCAGAAAGAGAGAAGGAGATCCCTCGCTGGCGCTCGGGATGACAGGTATGTAGTTGATTATCAGGAGGAAGAAGAGGCGATTCGCGAGTGAAATACTTCATGGATAAAATGTCT
>JBFYPG010000055.1:0-18356 GCA_041303415.1 Bacteroidales bacterium | reverse complement strand
ACTCGCGAATCGCCTCTTCTTCCTCCTGATAATCAACTACATACCTGTCATCCCGAGCGCCAGCGAGGGATCTCCTTCTCTCTTTCTGCAATTGACTAAAATTGAGATGTGATGTAAGATTAGAGATTTACTGGGGGTTATTCACATCAGGCTCTTTCAGAGCTGGACAGTTATTGTGGGTCGCCTTCCCCCGGATTGACTGGGGATTATTCACATCAGGCTCTTTCAGAGCAGGGTGATGCATTGACGAAACAGAGGTTGTCTCCAGTTTTCCATACCCTTTCCCGGCAGCGCAGGTTTTGTCTCAGCATTTTAAGAAGATCAGGCAAAATCCAGGATTTTTCTGTATACTCTTTCTTTCGTCTCTTCAGGCGTGGGATTAAGCTCTTCTGAAGTAAACTTGCTGTTTTTTATATCGATTCTCTCGAAGACCATAAGATAAAGGTCAAAGATTATCTCCAGCGAGAGCCTGTACCTGGGTTCAAGCAAGGGGCAAACCTTTTTCATTATCGCTAAGGTCAATTCACGGTATTTGTCTGCAAGTGTATAATAAACACTTATCAGGTCCCGGAAATTCTGACTTACCGGATGACCCCATGCGATCTCCTTCAGGTCTTGTCTTGAAAGTCCGTGCTGTGTTGCAAGGTCATCTGCAAAATAATTAAGGTTATTCAACTGGTCCTTCTGAAAATCCCTTATTATGTGTACGAGATAGCTGAACACGGCGCATGGTGTCGCTGTGCTTCTCACGTTAAAAACAGGATCGATGAACACCCCGTCCTTCTTAACCAGTCCGGCCAGATGAACAAAGATTGAAGCCGGGGCCACAGATGCTCCCTGGGAATATTCAATGAATGCCCCCAGGGTGGGGAACCCGTCATTATTTATATCATAAATCATCGACCTGGCAAAGTCCTTCATCGCCCACTCCGGGATCCTGAATTTGTCTATTGTCTCCACCAGTTCACTTTGAAGAGGATCGTTTGCTCCGGTCACTGAGAACATCCTGATCCATTCGTTAACATTTGACATGAACCGGCCCCTCTCTTCCGGAGAAATGAATTTTTTTTCTGCCTTATGATTATCAATTAAGTCGTCGATAGCACGCAGGAACCTGTAGCAGACTTTTGCTGCGTTATACCTTTCCTCTTCCCAGAAATGAGCGGCTATAAGGATATTCGGATGCTCCTTTATCCTGTCAAAATCTATGGAATCAAATATTTTAAGAAACTCCTCCCTTTGTGAACTCATATCCTGATTAAGGTAATGTTATTTATTAATATAGTGTTGTGTAAACTCAAATCTGACGGAATATAAAAGTTGGCAGCAGGCAGTAGGCAGTTGGCAAAAAGTAAAAGGATAATTGCCAACTGCCATTTGCCAACTGCCAACTGCCAACTGCCAACTGCCAACTGCCAACTGCCAACTGCCAACTGCCAACTAATATTTAGAGACATAATAAGTTTAACTTGATAATAGTTTATGTTCTTTTAATATCCTTTCACTTACCAGTTTAGCTGAAAGAAGCACGTTGGGTATACCATTCCCGGGATGAGTGCTGCTTCCGGCAAAATAGAGGTTTTTATACCTGTCATGCCTGTTATGAGGCCTGAAATATCCCATCTGCAGTATGTTATGGCAGAGGCTTCCGAAAACAGAACCGCGTGACACATGACAATAATTCTCCCAGCTATCAGGCGTATAGCATATCTCGAACTTGATATGCTTTTCCAAATCCTGAAGGCCGGATTTCTCCAGCCTGCGAATGACTGCTTCCCTTGCTTTATTCTTCAGCATCTCCCAATCCTGGTTTTTTGAAGGATCAAGATGCCCGGCACCAATTGCCACAGATAAAGTATCCTGACCTGCAGGCGCAGCTTCAGGATCGGTCCTTGAAGGTGCATGGACATAAAATGTGGGGAGATCATCCACTGTTTTGTCAACAAAAATCCTATCGAGTCCTCCTTTCAGTGAATCGGAGATAAACACATTGTGATGATCAAGCTGCGGAAAGGCCTTATCCAAGGCCCAGTGAAAGCATATCACCGAGCATGAATACTTCAGCCTGTCGATATGTGCCGATTTTCTTTTATCAGGCAGAAGGCTGCGGTAAACGTAAGGCAGGTCGGCATTTGCGACAATAATACCCGCTTTGATCTCCCTCCCGTTTTCAAGGGTGATGCTTTCGGCTTTTTTATTTTTAATGTTTATCCTGGCAACAGGCGAATCAAAGTGAAACCTCACTCCATGAGAGATGGCAGCTGAGTAGAATTTCTCAATAACAGCATACATGCCGCCTTTCGGGAAGAAGGATCCCTCGGTAAGTTCGGCAGCAGGGATCATTGAAAAGAGAGCAGGGGAATCAAAGGGGCTCTGGCCGACATAGATATTCTGGAAGGTATATGCCATCCGGAGGTTCGGATTTTTAAAGAATTTCCCGGCATATTTCCAGTTTGATAAATACACTTTCAGCCTCACCAGAAGACCTATGTTTTTGAAATTAACTAACTGAAATATATTAAAGAAGTTACGGCCGATCAGCTTATCAAGTCCTTCAAGATAGATTTTATACCCTTCACTTACATATTTTTCCTCTTTTTCAGAACTCCCCTTATCAATTCTTTCCAGTTGTTCTTTCATTCTTTTCCTGTCGGATGTAAAAGCCAGTTCCTCTCCGTTGTCGAAAAATATCCTGTACAGATTGTCAAGCGGAAGTATATCCTTTCCCTCTTCAAGCCTGACGCCTGATGAATCAAACACCTGGTTGTACATGCTTGGCATGAGGTACATTGTCGCGCCGAGGTCAAAGCGATGACCGTCGCGGATATATTGTCCGCAGCGTCCTCCGGGATCTGAGTTTTTCTCAAAGACATCAACGCTGTAACCGTTCCTTGCAAGGTACAAAGCTGTAGCTATTCCCCCGGCACCGGCCCCTATGACAACTGCCGTTTTTCCCCCCGACATCTGTTACTGGTTTGGTTTAAGTATGTAAAAGACGGGCAAAAATAATATTTGTTACCATAAAAATACCTGAAATTATACCATTTTGAAAATTTGCTCTATTTATGCACCTTTGAGAAAACACCGGTTAATACATATGAAACGTCTTTTAAAGCCTTTTCTTTTCGCATTGCTGGCAATACTGATGATTTGCATCCTGTGGGTAATAACACCCCGGATATGGTCGGCACTGAATCCCTCAAAGCCTCCGTCCGGATACTATATCATGGCTCCGGCCTACCTTGCTCTATGGACCGGACTGGAGAAGCTTGTTGATACTGAGCCCGATCTGCCTGGTGGGATTGAAGCTTACACGAATATTGAATACCGCAATACGGGAGGCAAATCACTCCGGCTTGATATTTACAGGCCGTCAGACATAAGCAAGCCGGTACCGCTGCTGGTATTCATCCATGGCGGAGGATGGAGGGGTGGCAAAAGGGAAGATTACCTTGTTTATCTTGTTGATTTTGCGCAGAGAGGATATGTCACAGCCACGGTGTCATACAGACTGCTTGCTGACAGCCCTTATCCTGCATGCGCTGAGGACATATCAGAAGCGGTGAAATGGTTCTTCACTCATGGTGATGAGTATGGATATGATCCGGACCGGATAGCCCTTATAGGAGGTTCTGCCGGTGCCCACCTGGCAATGCTTGCAGGTTACGGATGGAAGGGGAATGAAGACGCTGATTCAACAGGCTCAGGTCACAGGATAAAGGCGGTGGTTGACATTTACGGTCCTGCTGACCTGACAACAGAGTACGCAAGGAATCACGAACTTGTAACATCTTTTATTGCAAGATCTTATGATGAGTCACCTGAATTATATGTTGAAGCTTCACCGGTCACCTGGCTTGATGAAAATGATCCGCCAGCACTAATACTTCACGGTACAGCCGACAGGCTTGTGCCAATCAGCCAGTCAGATGACCTTAAAGCTAGACTCGACAAACTGGGAGTTCCCTGTTTATATTATAAACTACCGGGCTGGCCGCATACCATGGATGTGGTAGAGAGGGTGAATGATTATTGCCAGATCAGGATGTCGGAGTTTTTTGATCAGTATCTTTAATAAGAGGAATTATCCCTGATGGCGTTTCATGATCTCTCTCCATGTTGTAATTATAATGCCGTTATCCTCAAAGAATTTCTTAACAACAGGATCGGAGAAGAGCTGTGCTTCCCATACCCTCTGCTGCCATGAGCCAGTGATGGATTTCAGATTATCTGTCTCTACTGAAGGATGAAAGATTATCTCCGTAATACCAGGTCCCAGTGCATTAAGCAGGGCGAAGAAATTATCCCTTTTATTTTCGTATGAGGAGCCGTCAGGCACGCTGGAGAAGTTATCGAGTTTGGGAAGCGAATATTCACTGAGCAATTGAACCACATCGGTGTTGATCGGATAACCTTCATTTTTAAAACCTTCAGCTATTTTCGGATCGGAGAGATCAATTGCATTTGCAGGTATATTGTATTCATTTGCAATTTTAAGGAATACCTTCAGGTAATCAATCGATGCATAAAGTGTTCCCATGTGTGTATCGATATGAGAAGGCCTTAATCCCATGGCAATGACCTTATCGATCTGGGCCCGCACCTCTGTTTCTATTTCTTCAGCAGAGGCGTGCATGACAACATCAGGCACATCATGCCACAATTTTCCTTCCGGATCAATAAGCCCCGGCACTTTAGAGGGATCTGACACCGGCCCCCAGCGGTAATCTTTCCATTCAGCGGTAAGTGTAAGATGTATCCCCAGATCAGGTGAATCCTGAGTTTTTGCCCATTCAACAAGGTCAGCAGCGAAGGGGCAGGGGACCATTACGGCAGCCGACAGGATGTCGCCTTTCTCAAAATAATTCCGGATGGCAATATTTGCCTCATCACACATTCCCGCATCATCGCAATGGAGGAGTATAACTTTGCTCCCTGCAGGATATCCGAGTTTCTCTGCATTGGTTATTTTCGTTTCTGAAGAGCAGGCTGCTGTTATTACAGCCATAATGAACAGCAAGACAATAAAAAAGCTTTTCCGGACATTCATAACAATGTAATTTATAGTGAATTAATCTTTATTATCTATAGAGTCAGTGAGCTTCCTGACGAGCCTGAACTGGTGGAAGAACTCTCTTGCGATCACTCTGAGGAGGGTATATACCGGAACTGCGAACAGCATTCCGATAAATCCGGCAATGCCTCCTCCCACAATTATTATGATGAAGATCTCAAGGGGATGTGATTTAACGCTTTTTGAATAGATCATGGGAACCAGCAGGTTATTATCGATCATATTTGTGACAATAAGTGTCCCAAGCAGTTTTAGGGTTACCGGCAGCAATTCGTTGTAGGAGCCGGCCGATAATGTTGAGATGATTCCCAGGGTCAGGCCTATTGCGCCGCCTATTATTGGCCCTATATACGGGATTATGTTCATTATCGCCGCGAAGAATCCGATCAGCAATGCATTTTTAACTCCAAGTATCCATAATCCCAGGGCAATAAGCGACATGACAATAAACACTTCAAGCAGAACTCCAAGATAATAACGGATCAGCAGATGCTTTGAATCCTCAACAACTTTAAGTGTGGCTGTATGATGCTTCTCGGGGATGATGAGAAAAAGGCCTTCCTGGAAAAGGTTCTCATCTTTCAGGAAGAAGAAGGTAATAAAAAATATTGAAAACAGTCCTACAAGCGCGTTTCCGGCAACACTGAATAATTTGCCTGCTGCAGCTCCGATGCTGCTGATGCTGACAACAGATTTTACCCGGGTGACAATAAAATCCTGTATTGTCTCTCCTTCCGGAATTGCACCAAGCAAATGCATTTTTTCATCGAGCCAGTGAACTATCCCGCGGGTATCTTCAGCCAGTCTGGTTACATCAATACCGGAGATCGTCTGTGCCTGGTTCACAATAAGCGGTACAAAAATGGCAACAAATCCTGCAAAAAAGAGCACTATTATAAATATTGCCATGAGCGCGCTTAATGCCCGGGGCATTTTCAGCTTCCTGATATGGATCCTGTTGAAGAGATTTACCATTGGCTGACCTATGAATGAAAGCATTGCAGCAGCAAGAAGCCAGATGATGATATAATAGAACCGCCAGATCAGAAACCCGGCAGCCAGAACCAGAAGAACATACCCTGTGTATTTTAAAACCTGTTTCATCAGAAACAAATTTAGGTAAATCTTTTTTAACCACGGAGTAACACGGTTCGCTCCGCTTATAAACCACGGAGTAACACGGTTTTTCTTGCAGTGTAACTCCCGATTAACTCCGTGTAACCCCGTGGTTAATTTCTCTTCTCAGCCAATCCTTTCGTCTCTGGTGGTGTTGATCCTTAAGAGTTTGAAGATATCGACAACAGCAATTGGTATCAGCGAAAGAAGTGCTACAATGATCCAGTGCTTTCCGTCAAGTGCCGTAAGCCTGAAAGCTTCGCGGATCGGAGGAACGAGAAGAACAAGCAGGGCAAGTCCGCCCGAAACAAATATGGCAGCTATCAGAGGCTTATTCTTAAAGGGGCTTATTGCAAGTGATGACCTTGTGTTAGAGTGCAGGTTCCTTACATGAACGAGCTCTGTAAACATAAGTGTCGCGAAAGCCATCGTCTGTCCAAGCACAACTCCGCCTTCACGCAGACCCATGATGAAAGCCGCGAGTGGAATTGCACCGATCATTATGCCCTGGTACATTATCCTCCAGATCACCCCGTTTGTCATAAATCCTTTTTTTGAATTGCGCGGTTTCCTGCTCATGATGTTTTGTTCCGCGGGGTCGACGCTTAATGCCAGTGCGGGGAGACTGTCAGTAACAAGGTTGACCCACAGTATATGGATCGGAAGCAGTGGCGTTCCAAGGTTAAAGACTGAAGTTATAAGCAGAAGGAATATTTCTCCGATGTTCGTGGAGAGAAGGCACTGTATGGCTTTCAGGATGTTGTCATATATACGCCTTCCTTCCTCGACTGCAGAGACAATAGTTGCAAAATTATCATCGGTAAGGATCATATCGGAAGCGCCTTTCGCGACGTCAGTGCCGACTATGCCCATTGACGCTCCTATATCTGCCTGTTTCAGGGCCGGAGCATCATTCACGCCGTCGCCGGTCATAGCTACGATCTCATCATGGCTCTGCCATGCTTTGACAATACGCACTTTATGTTCCGGGGCCACTCTTGCATATACTGAGTAGCTGGCCACATTATCATAAAACTCTTTTTCATCGAGCTTCTCAAGCTCTGATCCTGTGATTGCCAGGTCGCCCTCCTTGAATATTCCGATTTTTTGTGCAATTGCAAGGGCTGTAATTTTATGATCGCCAGTGATCATGACGGCTCTGATGCCTGCACTGTTACATTTTGCTACCGCATCTAATACTTCGGGACGGGCAGGATCGATCATTCCCAGCATTCCCGTGAATACAAGTCCTGCCTCAAGTTCACCTATATGAACATTTTCCGGGGATTCCTGAAGATCCCTGAAGGCCATTGCCAGGACACGAAGCGCTGATTTAGCCATTTCCTCGTTTGCATTCCTTATCATAGAGCGATCCTCCTCTGAAATCGGCCGTATCTTCCCCTGGACCAGGATCTTATCACAAACACCGAGGACCTCTTCAAGACCTCCTTTTACATTCACACGGGTCAGATTCTCCGAGATCCTGTTAACCGTGGTCATTCTCTTTCTTTCAGAGTCAAAAGGTATTTCAGCCACCCGCTGATACTGCCTGTCAGCTTTATCCTTGTACATGTTATACAGGATGCCAAAATCAAGAAGTGCAGTCTCTGTAGGATCGCCTGTGAATTCAAACTTGCCGTCTTCATTGGTTCTCATCTGGGCATCGGCACATAAGACCGCAATTGAGAGAAGCCTGTTTTCCTCTTCGTTAAGGACAGATGACGGTGAAGCCCTGTTAATCACTTCCCGTTTGTGATTCACATAAGCCTCGACAACTGTCATTCTGTTCTGTGTGAGGGTACCGGTTTTGTCGGAGCAGATAACAGTTGCGCTGCCAAGTGTTTCGACTGAAGGAAGAGTACGGATAATTGCATTTTTCCTGACCATCCGCTGAACACCTATTGCCAGAACGACAGTGGAGACAGCCGGAAGTCCCTCCGGGATTGCAGCAACAGCAAGGCTGACGGCTGTCATGAACATATCGAGGATAGAGTTGCCATAAAGTATACCGACAAGGAAAATAACACCGCAGATGACAAGGGCCGCAATGCCCAGGACTTTTCCCAGCTGTTCAAGCCGCCTGCTCATCGGGGTTTCAGTTTCAACAGTATGCTGCAGAAGGTCAGCTATTTTGCCTACTTCGGTACTCATGCCTGTTGCCACCACAACACCCCTGCCGCGTCCGTAAGTAACCATGCCGGTTGAGAATGCCATATTTGTACGGTCGCCAAGAGGCACTTCCCCCGGGAGGGGTTTGGTCTGTTTGTCATCAGGGACCGATTCTCCGGTCAATGACGATTCCTGAACCTTAAGATTGACGGCTTCAATAAGTCTCAGGTCGGCCGGGATGACTGCACCGGTCTCAAGGATAACAATATCGCCGGGGACCAGGTCCCGTGTTGTGATCTCGGTTACAACACCATCACGGAGAACCTTTGAAACAGGTGCTGCAAGGTTCTTCAGAGCCTCAAGGGATGACTCGGCCTTCCGTTCCTGGTAAGCCCCGACAAAGGCATTCACTACCAGGATACCAAGAATTACAAAGGTATCGAGCAATCCTTCCCCTTCCATAACTCCCACAACTCCCGAAATTACTGCAGCTATCAGCAGGATAATAATCATGAAGCTTTTAAACTGGACAAGGAACATCTGCAGGAAGCTTTTTTTCCGTTTTGAGGTAAGCTGGTTGTAGCCATATTGCTCAATCCTTTGCTTTGCATCAGCAGATAGCAGGCCGGTGGCTTCATTAACATTAAATCCTGAGAGGATATGACTGACTTCCTGATTATAATACTGCGACATAATATTTTATATCAAGAAATTGAAAAAAATATAAGGTGAATACTGAATTGTATTCAAAGGTAATGTACAAAAACTCTTTACTATTTGCCGCTTTTCAGAAACTCCAGAACCTCCGGGGAAGGTTTATTGGGTATAGTTGCAATTACTTCGCCATTATATTCGAAGACCTCCTTGTCGTCCCTTGTGACTTCTCCTATAACAGCAACATTATCTGTCTTTGTCTTTATTGCAGCGAGAACCTCATCAACATGTTTGGGGGCCACCTGAACAACATAACGAGCCTGTGTTTCGCAGATCAGTATTTCCTGCGGAGTGATATCGCTGACTGAAACAGGGACTTTTGACAGGTCGATCCTGGCTCCCAGTCCGCCATACCTTGCTGATTCGCATATTGCAGCCCCTATTCCTGCAGCGCCAAGGTCGGAACATGCCTTTATTTTTCCGGTTCCGAAAGCTGCAAGGGCTGCCTCCTGTGCAATTTTTTCTTCTTTGAACAGTGCTATAGCAGGACGCATTTCACTTACCAGGCCGGCTCTGTGGAGAGTATCATTTCCATCATTGGCTGTAACCCCGATAATTATTATTCTGTCGCCTTTCTTTTTTGCAGGTTTTGTAAGAGGTTTTCTGGTAACAAGTTTCCCGATAACCGAAACTACAACTGCAGGAACAATATCAGAAAATGAGGTTGAGAATCCTCCTCCTACAATGAACACCTCCATTGTCTCGCACATATCTCTCAATCCTTTTACCATTATGTTTACTCTCTCTCCGCTTGTCATAACTTTACAGTTACCACAGGTACATTTTCCGGAAAAACCGCATGGTCCCACAATAACTTCCTGATCAAGAGGCCTGGTTCCGATGAAATCAAGGAGAAATATCGGTCTGGCGCCCATGGCAACGACATCGCGCATAGCTCCTCCTGCGCCGGTTGCAGCAGCGTCGTACGGACGCGGCACACAGGGCGAACAATGACTTTCCAATTTTGCTACAACGAGACCTTTCATTCCGGGGATCTTAAAAACTGCAGCATCGTCATTCTTCTCCGGTCCCACCAGCAGGGCATCCGGCCAGATCCTGCCGACCTGGCAGTTTAGCTCTTCAAATCCTTTGAAATCAATTACTTTATCGATGTTATGATGCAAATGAACAAACAATCCGTGCATCAGGGCTTTTTCAATTGTATTCATATAACCTCCTTTTTAGATAAATATTTTATTTTCAAATTACCGGCTGAACCATGAAATCATTTTTCGAAATTTTGCATTACAGCCCAAATATGATATCAAAGTAATAAGAATTCCTGAAAGAACTGTTTCCGGAGGACAAAATATTATCAACCGGATCTCTTCCTGGTTCTAAAAATAGAAAATATCCTCGATGCTGCAATCAAACACTTTTGCAATATCATATGCAAGTTTCAGGGAGGGATTGTATTTGTTCTTTTCCAGGAAGACGATAGTTTCCCTCCGGACATTAACCTTCTTTGCCAGATCCTCCTGGGTAAAGTTGAACCTGGCCCTGTATTCCTTAATTCTGTTATTCATTTTTAATGCCGGTAAAGTTGAACACGAGCCAGCATACGGCAAAGACAATTGCCATGCCCATTATCCCGATACCAATAACGGTGTGGGTCTCTAAAGCGAGCCTGTCGGAAAAGTAACTAATTGCGAGCCACAGGTATAGAGAAATGTAATACGACAGGGAGGACGTTTTTCTCATTACCTTCCTGGATAATTCATCTTCATCCGGTTCCCCTCTTCTGGCACTGGCTATTTTTTTGATTCCCATGTAAAGCGCAAATCCGACAACTATAACCAGTACAGCCATGCTCATAAAATCAGCCGGCCTGAGATTCCCGGATGCCGTTAACCATAGGATGGCACCGGCAATTACGAGTGCTGTCAAAATGAAAATGATAACTGCTTTTTTCATAATCTGAATATTTAGTTAAGTAATTCTAACACAAAGTTAGAAATAGATAACATTATTTCCAAATATATTTGCAATATTTTTTAAAGATTCCGGACTAAAGTCCTGTAATAGGGTATTGTTTCCGCGCACCCCAGGCTGAAGCCTGGGGTTAGTAAGGTACTTATAATGACTGCTTTAACTCGGGAAAATTGTCTCCAGGCACCCCGGTCTGAAGCCTGGGGTTAGTAAGGTACTTATAATGACTGTATTAACCAGGGCCAGTGTTAATTATGGTCCAATACTGGTTTGGGACCAACCCTGAGCTTCAGCCCGGGGGGAGAGTCACAATAAAGATGGTGCAAATAGGAACCCTACTAACCCCGGGTTTTAACCCGGGGGTGGAGAGTCAAATAAAAAAATGAGGGCTTTAGCCCGGAACTCATTAATGCTGGTCGGCATACCTCCACCAGGCGACAGTCCCGGCTATTCCAAGCAATGATGTCAACCCCAGGATAATATAGCTGAATACCTGCGGACTGGGACTTCCAGGACCTGCGACTCCGCTGTAAAGCCCCGGAATTGCCCACGGGAACCATGGGGTGATGCCCGGCATCCCTATATACACGAACTGGGTGACTATTAATAATAGTATTGAAACACCTACTGCAAGCAGAAATCCTCTGCTGATACAGGTTATAAATGTAATAACAGGGAACAACAGGATAGTAAGCAATGCGCTGACCGTATATACAGTAGTTCTGTCACGGAAAAGCTCTGGAGTCCAACCGTCAAGCTGAATCAAAAGCCCCATTACTATTGAACAGCCATATTGCAAAAGCAGAAGCAGCAGGCTCCAGAAGAATACAATAACAAACTTAGCCAAAACGATATTCAGCCGTGATACAGGCAGAACAAGGATATCTTTCATGGTCCGGTCAGCATATTCCCTTCCGAAGACCCATATTGTCACAATAGCGGGTCCGATACTGCCAACAGTAAGAACCATCTGCAAAAGGAGCCCGTAAAAAATTGGCCAGTTGGGATTGCTTATCATGGAAGCTTTAATATTCATAACTTCGGATTTTCCTGCAATTTCAGGATGCTTGGCAAGGAGCATCAAAAATCCCATCATTACTGCAATAAATCCGAAGAAGATCAGTGTAGCCCAGAAGACTTTTGATTTTATTGCTTTCAGAAATTCAATATAGAGTGCAATAAAAAACGATTTCACCTCGTGCCTCCTTTCGTTTTTATTATCCTCAGAAAGAAAGTCTCCAGGTCTTCCTCCTCGATATTCAACAGGGTGGGAGGGCAGCCGGAGCTGACCATAAGAGTTGCCACCCTGTCGGGACTGGAAACAGCTTCCTTACCTGTTATTTCAAGAACTCCTTCATCTTCAGCAGATATTTTATAACCATATCTTGTCAGTATCTCACTTGCTGAAGCCAGGTCGTTGGCTTTAACCCGGAGGCAATGTTTTCTCAGGGTTACCATTTCACTTACAGATGATTCATGAACCATTGTACCTTCATGAATAATACCAATGCGTGTTGCGAGCTTTGAGATTTCCCCAAGGATATGACTTGAGATAAAAATAGTTACGTCTCTGTTTTCAGCCAGATCCTTAAGCAGTTCCCTGATCTCAACGATCCCTTCAGGATCAAGGCCGTTTGCCGGTTCGTCAAGGAGAAGTATATCCGGTTCGTGGATCAGTGCTTTTGCAAGTCCCAGGCGCTGGGCGTTTCCGAGAGAAAGGTTTTTTGAAAGCACATCACTGTACTGATTGAGCTTTAGTTTTTCAATTATCCTGTCAATAGACCTTATGTCATTTATCAGACGCAATCGTCTTATTATTTCAAGGTTTTCCCTGACAGTAAGATCGGGATATGAGTATGGTACTTCGACCAGGTACCCGACATTTTTCCACATCCCGGGATTTCCCGGATTAACTTTGATGCTGTTCAGATAAGCGGCTCCTGATGTCGGACCAATTAATCCGAGAAGCATCCTTATTGTAGTTGTTTTCCCGGCTCCGTTAAGTCCCAGAAATCCATATATTTCTCCTTTTCTGACACTTATGGATACTTTATCGACTGCCTTAAGCTTATGGTAATGCTTTGACAGGTTTTCTGTACAGATAACAGAATCCATTATTTCCCCGGTGTAAATGATAAACCTTATTTCTTCAGCAGGTCGCGGATCTCTATAAGAAGAATTTCTTCATTTGGCACAGCAGGCGGCGCTGAGGGTGCCGCTTCTTCCTTCTTCTTGGCAGCATTCATTGCTTTTATCATAAGGAATACTGCAATAGCAACAATCAGAAAATCGAAACACACCTGGATAAAGTTGCCATAATTCCAGGTTACTGCAGGTGCTGCTTCTGTAGCTGCTTTCATCACTAATTTGAGATCAGTAAAATTAACACCGCCAATCAGCAATCCAAGAGGAGGCATGATAATGTCACTTACAACAGATGATACTATTTTGCCGAATGCAGCACCGATAATTATACCGACGGCCATATCGACAACGTTGCCTTTCATTGCGAAGGACTTGAATTCGTCTACTAGTTTCATGGGGGGAGGTTATTGATTATTGGTTATTGGTTATCAGTTATCAGTTTTTGGGAGCAGGGAAATTATATGAAAATCCAACTCCGAAGATCTCCTTGAACTGGGTTCTTGTGCCGGGGGCTGCAAGCTCTGACGGATCAAGGAAATCATCATTGTTCCTGTCAACTGCCTGCTTTATGTCATCATCATACAACAGATGAGTATTCAGGCTCACAACAATATATTTATTTATCTTCATGGATATCAGGGTTTCCCAGCTGATATCAATGTTTTGCGGATTCCTGAGGTAATTGGAGAAAAGATCGATCTTTGTGTTGAACGCAATATTTTTCAGGATTTCCGGTGTAAAATCATTTTTGGTATAGCTGGCCCTTATGTAACCTCCAATCTCACTTTTGGATTTCTCGCCGGGCTCCACCCCAAAAGCACCAGCAGCGGAAAGTGCGTCATCCATAACGAAAGTGAACTTGGCTGTTGCAGGGGCGATGAATGCTGTGAAATATGCATTCGGCTTATAGTCCATCCCCAGTGCAGCCAGGAGGTACGCAGGAGCAAAAAGGTCGGAGATAGGAGTGGTAACATCGGGGTAATTATAACCTTCTGTCATCTGGGTTTTAAAATTCAGCAGGGCGGCATAATAGAAATTTTTAAATGCTTCTCTTCCGTACTTTGAAAGGAGGTCTATTTTATCATCTGTTTTCCTCTTGTCAGCCTTCCCCTGTTTCAGAAAACCATAACCAATGTTAAGTGAATTGTCCCAGACTGACTTACCCTGTTTAAGGTTGGCAAAGACAGCGAATATTCCATTAACGGCAACAGAATTCTGTCCGCCGGCTGACCAGTTTTTCAGGGAAGTCTGTGCAAGATTAAGTGCAAGGACGCCTCCCTTCTTCCAGCCCTGTGTTGTATCGGTTACCATTGTTCTCAGATCTTTTTCACCTTCAGTTACCTGTCCGGAAGCCAGTATGCTGACAATGGAAAAAAGAACAATAAGTGTTATGATTTTATTTTTCATAGTAATTGGGATTTGTTCAGGGCAATTTTTCGAATAAAATTCCAAGTTGTAATAGTGCTCACCAGCGCAATATTGATTCGCGGCATGATGGGGATCCTTAAGAAAGTAATGTAATTATCAGCGCTTTACTTTGATACTGTCGACCAGGTATTTCGAATCGCCTCTCCAGAATACTGCGCCGTTTTTTTGCCTGTAATGGACGATTACGTTCTCACCCTGCAGCGTATCAAACTGACGGATCAGATCTTTATTGATTACCGTAAACAGGAATTTCTCTGAAGCAATTGCTATATCCCTGGTTGATGCTACACTACTGAGGATCATCTCACCCTCGTAAGTCTTGAAGAAGGTTCCTTTGTTTGAGAATTTCTGAAGCAGCCCGGCCCTGTATCCTTCGCTGTATGTGTAGAAATATTTCCAGTAAATAAAGATTCCCAGTAAGAGGATTATAAGGAACAGCAGCCATTTAAAAAAACGTTTTGTCTTCCTGACACCACCCTTCCATCCCTCAGATTCAGTAAACGAAAACAACTTGCTCATATCTGTATTTATTATATCTCAAGCCAAAGGATCATAGAATTTTACTCTGAATCGGTAAAGTTAGTTCTTTTATTAATTAATTTCAAAAAACTCACCACGGATTACACGGACTTGCACGGAATTAAATCCGTGTTAACCAGTGGTATCCGTGGTGAATTTCTTGAAAGTTTTAAGTGTATTAAGTACACTTATTTTCCAGTTGTTGCAATATCAGTTGATTTGTAAATGAATACCGGCTCTTTCTTTCCACCGGGCTCGGTTACTTTCAGTGAGTTTATCGTCATCCCGTGCACGTCATCCAGCACAATTGGAGTCCTGTAATCCTTTTTAGCTGCCGACAGTGTGATATTCTCAAATTTCAGATTTTTCGCGTGACGGATATAGAAACCCCACGCAGGCAGCTCCTTGAACATTGAGAACTCCGGGTAACTGGCCGCCATTTCCGGAACCTTGTCAAGCTCATCCAGTCCTATTCTGGCATAATTAGGATCACCACCACCGGGATAGCGGATCTCGATGTTTTTCAAAGTGACATTCTCAATTGCCACATCAGGCATGCCGACAATTGATGCGGGCGAGATATTACGCGGAAGATCCTCAACCGGGCCTTCGTAATTGTATCCTGCATCCGGCTTTGTGGCCGGTACCTCAGCATATAAATTTGATATAGAAATGTTGTTCATCCTGCCTTTCTTCCCGGCCCTTCTTTCCCCGATACGCAGGAAGATCACATTCCCGGTATTGATCGATCTCAGGCTGTCAACAATAACATCCTCCACAAATCCGCCGTCAACGGCTGCAAATGTGATCGCCGAACGGTAAGTATCATAAACCAGGTTATTGATGATCCTGACATTCCGGAAACCTCCGTTGGATGCTGTACCGAATTTAATTCCGTTTGCACTTGTCCGGACAGTATTGTTATGGATATATACATTCTGGCAAACAAAATCAGCCGAGTGTGATTTCAGGCAGATGCCGTCGTCAGCGGCATCAAAGTATGAGTTGGTGACGGTTACGCTGTCGCAGTCGACAATATCAACACCATCATTGTTCCAGTAAGACTTACTGTCAACCATTATCCTGTCGATAATCACATTTCTGCACTGGTCATATTGCTGGTTCCAGCTGCCAGGGTCCTTCAGTGTAATACCGCTTATCACTACATTCCTGCATCCGCGGAAGTAAATATTCTGAGGTCTTTTACCTTCTCCCGGGCGGTCGTAGCGGAGAGGATCTGTTATTACTCCCTTGTGGATCAGATCGACAAGATTGGTGGCGACAGTGAAGCCCTGGCCGTCTATCACACCCTTGCCGGTAATTCCTATGTTTTGCTGATCAAGGGCAAATATCAGGGCTGTCCAGTTGAAATTCTGCCCGTAGTCAAGGGGATTGGGTGAACCGACAAGAATGGCTCCTTCCTCGAGCTGGATGGTCACATTGGATTTCAGATAAATTGTTCCGGTCAGGTAGCGGCCCACATAGAACACCAGCCTTCCGCCTCCGTTGGCGCTTATGTAATCTATCCCCTTCTGGATTGAGGTTGTGTTCATTGTGGTCCCGTTCGACTTTGCGCCAAACATGGAGGCGTTATAGTCTTTGGCATTCAGCAAAGCAGTGCTGAAAAGGAATAAAATTGATAGAAAATTTTTTAAAAGTTTCATAAGAATTTTATTTTATTTATATTTCTTTTTAACCACGGAGTTACACGGTTTTTTCTCCCCTCTCCCCCTCACCCTTTCTCCCCTTCCTTCTCATTGCCAGGTAGTTACACGGTTTTTCTCCCACTCGCTCTCTCACCCCCTCTCCCTTTCCTTCTCTCCGTCAGGGAGTCACACTGCTTCAACTCACTTCAACTTCAATATAGAGTAACTGGACCAATCATCCCCATCGACTGAAGCGGCTGTATCTTGTTCTTCTCGTTTGTCCAGTATTGTGCAATGGGATTATCCGTAAGCGACTTCATATAGTTGCCCATTGTTGTCACCACTTTTATTTCTATTTCATTTGCATCAGGTTTAATGTATTTCCCGATGCTGAAGATCCTGCGGCCGTACCACTTTACACCGCAGCTATTGCCGTTCACAATTACTTCCGCCAGGCCGTAAACCTTTCCAAGATCCATAAAAGCAATCACAGGATTTTTAATATTGATCCGGCATTTATAAATTATTGTTCCGGCGAAATTTGCAGTTTCAGGAATCTCCTTCAGGTCTGCCAGCCAGTTAGAAGGAGCGAGTTTCTCCGATCCGTCGCGGCAATGAATCAACCTGATTCCCCACTCATAAATGGTTAACACAGGATTCACCGGGGACGGCAGTGAAATCCATTTCTCCCCGTCCTTCTGCTTATCGAAGACAAACAGGAACGATTCGGCAGGGCCCATGTCGAGGTCAATTCCATTCTCCTTATCCAGGATAATCCTGAACCTGTTCCCGTTCTCCGGATCCCATTTCCAGGCGAATCTGCCAGCAGTTATTTCCCTTGAAAAGAGTATCCTTGTTTTATGGTTATTGTGAATATGGGAGTTGATGAGGTAAATATATTCGCTTCCGTCATCGCCCTGGTACCTGTTCTGCATGACAAACGGATCAGGATTTATGATCTTTACATAAGATTTAATGCCGTATTTTTCCTGTATCCCGGAATACCATCTGATAAAATCTTTTTCAGGTTTTTTCAGCAAAATGAACCGGTCGGCGAATGACCGCATTTTGCCGATGCAATCGAGTACCTCAGAGTCATTATTTTCAGAGTCGTTCCATCCCAATGATTTTGACGGAACAGCTTCAATGCAGAAGATCCTTCCTCCGGAACTGACAAATTCATATAGTTTTTTTGCTGTTTCCGGATCGAGACTATCGACCTGAACGAGAAATATTGTATTGTATTTCCGCGGACCGTAATGCATGTGTCCTTTTTTCATTTCCGCATTGCGGATAACCCTTTGAGAAACGTAGTCACAGCCGCCGCCATTTTTATTTATGGCTTCCCACACAAGGGTCATGTATTCAACGTGGGTAATGTTCGGAAATGGTTCCATCTGCGACCCGATAAGGCTCCACATGTCATCATTGGGAGGCAGGATGGCAATGTCGGCGAACATCGTAACATTTTGAAGAACAGCGGACAGCCTTGCCTTATATTCGTTGTAGAGATGAAACCATGGCCACCAGGTATTGTTCTCGTTATAGTATCCGCCGTACCTTATCCAGCCCGGATACGGGGCTTCGGGCGGAGAGTAGTTGAACCCGTGGAAGACAGGATGAGTTACGCCGCTTATCGCGCTCTGGTCGCCTCCAGCCTTCAGGAATTCAAGTGT
>JBFYPG010000054.1:0-6550 GCA_041303415.1 Bacteroidales bacterium | reverse complement strand
TGTCTAAGTTTAAAAAATTTGATTTTAGCAGGATTAAGAAAAGTGCCCGGGAACTCAGAAATAATATGACTGAGTCTGAAAAGGTACTATGGCAGGAGCTGAAAGGGAAGAAACTGGAAGGGTACAGGTTTTTAAGGCAACACCCTATTTTATACAAGGGTAATCTTACAAGATATAATTACTTCATTACCGATTTTTATTGTGATAAAAAGAAAGTGGTCATTGAATTAGACGGACCGATCCATGAAGAATCAGAAGAGTATGATGAATACAGAGATAGTGAATTACAGGAGCTTGGAATAAAGGTTCTGAGAATTAAGAATGAAGAGCTGGAAAACATGCCGGAAGTACTAAATAGAATCAAACAATACATCAATACAATAACTTAATAAACAATACATTACAAAGGTTGGTCTCCCCCTCCTTGCGACAGCAGGGAGGGGGATTAAGGGGGTGGGTACGTGTGACCAGGGAGGGGGATTAAGGGGGTGGGTACGTGTGACAATAAGGGGGATCGTCTACAGTTATCTTTCTGATTATTTTATTATATTTACTGTCCAACATCCGGGTTATGGTTGCAACCAATAATGACGAGCTGGTAAAAAGGATCGCGAAGCTGGCGAAGCTGAACCAGGAGCTTGAGGATCACATCAAGAAGCTGGAGAAGCAGAATGAAAAGCTTTCACGCGATTATGAGAAGGTCAAAGCGCTTTACGAAAAGGCATCTCCCGAAGGAGTGAAGGAGACGGCGGAGAAGGAGAGGAAGGAGACATCGCTGAAATTCAACATGGCGACTGTTCTTTTCTCCGACATACATGGCTTCTCAAAGCTTGTTGAGGGAATGGATTCAGGCGCCATCATGGATGAACTTGATGAGATCCTTTACGAGTTTGATGCAATAGTTACAAAGTACAAGATCGAAAAGATCAAGACCATCGGCGATACGTTTATGTGCGCCGGCGGTATCCCGGTAAAGAATATCACCAACCCCATTGATGTCGTGATGGCCGCCCTCGAGATGAAGAATTACCTTGAGAACTATGAGCTTAAAAAACGGGGAGCAGACAACAGGATATGGGATCTGAAGATCGGAATTCATACCGGCCCTGTTACAGCAGAAATTTCAGGGAAGAAGAAAGTCAATTATGATATAAAGGGAGACACTGTCAATACAACAAGCCGTATTGAAGCTGTCTCGGAGAATGGGATGATCCTGATCTCGGTAATGACGTATGAGCTTGTGAAAGAGTTCTTTGACTGTGAATATTTCGGGAAGCTGCCGGTGAAATACAAGGGCGACCTGCAGATGTACAGGGTAAAGGGACTGAAGCCTGAATTCTCGATCGAAGGCAGGGGAGTGATTCCGAATGAAGGATTCAGGATCAAGTTCGGGCTGATTCAGTTTACTGACATCCAGGAGATAATCCTTGACAAGCTTGAAAGAGAACTGCCTTCATATCTCTTCTACCATAATGTGAAGCATACGGTTGATGTGGTCACCGAGGTTGAGCTGATTGGCTGGGCCGAGGGATGCTCGGATGAAGAGATACTGATACTGAAGACCGCCGGCCTTTTTCATGATGTAGGTCATACCGTGGCGTACGACAATCATGAATACCACGGAACGATAATTGCCAGGGAGATGCTTCCGAAATACAATTATTCTCCTGAGCAGATCGAAAAGATATGTTCAATCATCATGTCGACCAAGCTGCCGCCAAGACCAACAAATCTTCTTGAAGAGATAATATGCGACTCCGACCTTGACTATCTCGGCCGCAGTGATTTCATCCCTGTTTCAAATACGCTTTTCGAAGAGCTTAAGGCCCAGAACAAGATGGGATCGCTCAATGACTGGAACAAGATACAGGTGAAATTCATCTCGGGGCACCAGTATTTCACCAATACTGCCCGGAGCCTCAGGGAGGTGAACAAGCAGCTGCAGATTGAGAGGATACAGAGTCTGATCACAGAATAATGTTACTGGTTCCTGGTTGCTGGTTGCTGGTTCCTCGTTTAATCTGTTTAATAACCAGCAACAAGCAACCAGCAACAAGCAACTAGTTAATCACCAGTATCTTAGTCACCGCCGTCTTCGATCCGTCACTGCTGGCGCAGAAGACGAGGTATACACCGGTTGCAACGCGGCGGCCGTTGTAGGTCCTGAGGTCCCAGGAGGCCTGGCCTCCGTCGGAAACGATTTCATAAACAAGATTGCCGCTTATGTCAGTGATCCTGATCTGAGTCTCCTTCATGAGCCCGGTCACTGTGACATTGCCTTCATAATCCTCTCTTACCGGATTGGGGAATGAGTAAATGCCTGAATATTCTTCCCTGCCTTCAGTGGCATCGCCTCTGACTGAAATGATACCCTTCGAGGTTACAAACCACACATCACCTGTTTCGTTATCGACAGCAACACTGGCGATGGTATTTGAGAGTATCGGGCTGTTCTGCTCATTATAATTCCTGAGCCTTCTTGTTCCGTCGGAAGAGAGAAGGTATGCACCTGAGCTTGCAGTGCCTAGCCATTTCCTGTTGGCGCCGTCAACAGCAATTGAGTTGATTGATTCGGTGAACAGTACCAGGTCGGCAAGCCCGCTGCCGTCGTTGCGCGGGATCTTGATGCGGTATGCCTTTATCTCCTCTTCGAAGACCTTACCGGGATTGTAGTAGATGAGCGGACCCTGATCAGTTCCCACCCAGATGTTGCCATCATGATCTTCTGCAAGGCAATAAACAAATGCGATAACCTTTCCATCGGGGTCGGTCACATACATCTGCCTGAAGAGATCGTCATCGAAGTAATCAGGAGTATCATTATCAGCCAGCACAAACAAACCGTTCCCCCTTGGAAGGATAACCCATTTGTGCCCGCTTTTTGTCACTATCATATCTCCGGCAGTCTGTACATCAATTGTTGCGGGATTGACGATCCATCCTTCGTTACCAGGTCTGAGAGCCTTAAGAGTAGCCGGAACCTCAGTCCCTGTTATCCAGAGATTCTTATCACGGTCCATGGCGAGTCCGCAGAGCCTTACATAGTTTGCATTCGGTATTATCGTCTGCAGGGGGGAATTATCATATTTATACCTGTTGATCAGCTCATTATTGAAGTATTCAATCAGTCCTCCCCCCCACGATGTTACAAAAAAATGGTTCTTATCTGCAGGGTCAATGAATGCCCTCATGGCGTCGTAGAATTCTGTATATTTAATATTTGTCCATGACCTGTTCTCATGAACCGAGATCAGAAATGGCCTGGCCAGATTGTTCCATGTATTATCGACACCGCCGCCGCAGATTACTGTTTTACCGTTGTAGGAGGTAACGCTCACAGCATTGTTTGAGCCGGGACCGGGTATTGTTAGCGCTGAAAGATCTGAAAAACTCTCACCTTTGATAAGTCCGGAACCAATATCTGCGATCCATATCCTGCCCTGATCTTCAATTGCCTGAGAGGCATTCATGGGTCCCCAGGGATAAGTTGAGATAGTTTCCCGGAGAGTCCCGGTCTCATCAAAAAATCTCACCGATTTTCCTGACGCGATTATAAAACCGTCAGCTGTCTTGTCAAAAGAAGAATTGAAAGTGCCGGGAGTATATGAGAACAATTCAGTCGCGGATCCGATTACATATATATAATCTCCCGGAAAGTTTTTAATTGCGTGATTTACATAAAGCCTGTTGCCGGAAAAGACTGCTGCAGTATATTTACCTTCGGGCGCAGGCAGGGAATTCATCAATGACCAGTTGCCGAACCACGAGAGTCCCGCGTTGGAGAGATCCGCAGAGTATACACCGGCGCCTGTGGCGGCATACACCCTGCCGTTACCGAAAGCGATATCCCATATCTCGGGATTACTGGTGCCGTTCCCCGGTTTCCATGTGTCGAAAATCTCATGTTTGGGAATATCGATGACGACGATCCCGAAACTGCAGGCAAGGTAAGCATATTTGCCGCTGATCCTTACCCGGTTGATCTCCTTCTTGCCGGGGATGTACTTCCTGCTGATATCCGGGATGTTGTAGATAATATTATCCATCAGGATATCGATGTTGGTGCTTGCGTAGGCAATTATGAGCGCTTCATACTCCTCTGACCATGCGATTGTGCTTATCACTGTTTCAGTGAGGCCGTTCACCCGCGACATCTTTCTGAGTTCATCGTACTCCTTATTATATACCAGCAGCGACGAACCCGTGGAAGCGAATATTTCCCCTGATCCGGCAGTGACATTTTTTGCCGTTGAGTAAACAAGATGGTCGGTCCATGTCCCGACCGGTGTTTGTCCTCCGGAGGCGGAGAAGAGAGATATCAGGCAGGTGAATATGAGCAGTTTCCTCATCAGGGAATTAAACAGTTAAATGGCTTCTTTATTGTCCGGATGCCGGTAATGAACAAGGAAATGCCTGAGTTTTTCAAATGCCCTTGCCCTGTGTGATATCCTGCTCTTCTCATCAAGCGGCATCTGCGCAAATGTAAGATCGCTTCCATCAGGCACAAAGACAGGATCATATCCGAAGCCTTCCTTTCCCCTCTTCTCCTTTATTATAGTTCCGCTTACGAGGCCGTCGAAAACATATTCCCTCCCGTCGAGAACCAGGGCTATCACGGTTCTGAACCTTGCTCTCCTGCCAGAGGTATCGCCCATCATTTTCAGCACCTTTTCGATGTTGGCATCTGAGTTTTTGCTCTCCCCGGCAAACCTGGCCGAATGTACTCCGGGCAAACCTCCCAGCGCCTCAATCTCAAGCCCCGTGTCATCAGCAAAGACATTCATATTGACCAGCTTATGTATATAGCGGGCCTTATGAAGCGCATTGCCTTCAAGATCAGGCTCATTCTCGGGGATATCGTCATTTATGTTAATATCAGTGAGACTGAGCAGGGTGAAGCTGTCACCGAGGAGATGCCGGATCTCCTTTAATTTATGCTCATTGTTTGTGGCAAATATTAATTGCATACAGGCCGGGTACTTTTGCCTCAAAAATACTTAAAAATGATCTTTCCTTTTGAGCAGTCTTTATTAAGTGCTACATTTGGATGAAGAATTACATTATTTCTGATGGTTTTTCTGAAGGACAGAAATATAAAAGGTATCACTTTAGGCATCATACTTCTTCTGACCGGGGCACTTTGTGAAGGCTCATTCAGGGATTCAGAAGTTGAATCTTTTCCGGCGAGCATAATAGTCAACAATGAAACCGTGATCACTCCCGACAGTACAGGACTGAATCAGACAGGGTTTGAGATGATACTGCTCAAAGGCAGGGTCCAGCCGCGCTGGTACAATTCGATCCTGGCCATTACATTTTACTTCATATTTGCCCTTCTCGTTTTACGGGTGCTTTATGCACAACTGAACCTGGGGTTCGCAAGGACCCAGCATATGCTTGAACAGCTCATTAACAAAAGGACAGAAGACCTGATAATTGAAAAGGAGAAAACTGAGAGTCTGCTTGCAAATGTCCTTCCGAAAAATACCGCCAGCGAGATTATGGAGAAAGGAAAGGCGGCAAAGATCAAGTATAATTTTGTTACCGTACTTTTCTCTGATATCCAGGGATTTACAAAGATCGCCGAGGAGATGAACCCCGAGGTGCTGATTGATGAACTCGATAAGTTCTTTTTCCATTTCGACTCGGTGGTTGAGAGGCTGGGGATAGAAAAGATCAAAACAATCGGTGATGCGTACATGTGCGCAGGAGGCATCCCTGAAAAGAACCGCACGAACCCTGTTGAGGTCATCCTTGCCGCTCTCGAGATGCAGGCTTATATGACGAAGCTGAAAGAGGCATCGCAGGTGCAGGGGATGAAATACTGGGATATCAGGATAGGGATCCACACGGGCACTGTTGTTGCCGGCGTGGTCGGACAGAAAAAACTATCGTACGACATCTGGGGCGATACTGTGAATACTGCCAGCAGGATGGAATCGTCGGGCGAGGCCGGGAAAATAAATATCTCCGGGACAACCTATGAATTCGTGAAGGAATTTTTCGTCTGCGGGCACAGGGGAAAGATGCCTGTAAAATACAAGGGTGAACTCGACATGTATTTTGTGAACGGCATCACTCCTGAGCTGAGGGATGAGGAGGGGAAGCCGAACCGCAAATTCATTCTCAGGATGCAGATGATCCGGCTCCAGGATATTGAAGAGCTTGTCTTCAAGATGTTTGACGATGAGGCCCCGCCCGATCTTTATTTCCACAATTCAACATTTGCAAAAAGCATAACAAACCAGGCTGAGCTTCTTGCCACTGCCGAAAGACTCACTGAGGAGGATTTCATCAGCCTGAAGCTTGCGGCCCTCTTCCTCTTCTCCGGGTATATATCCGACTATGAAAAACCAATGGAGGCTTCATTCCAGCAGGTTGAAGAGATCCTGCCGAAATATGCATTCGAACTTGCGAAGATCGATGATGTGAAAAAGCTTATCAGGAACTCGTTTGAAAACAGGCTGGAATCTCTGCCTGATGATATCCTTCATGATGCAAAATATGACTACCTCGGCCGCGTTGACTATATAAAGCTGTCCGACAAGCT
>JBFYPG010000053.1:0-19756 GCA_041303415.1 Bacteroidales bacterium | reverse complement strand
GCATCAGGCCCTTTATCGGAGCCCTTCATCCATGTGCTTGTCTCATCATATGGGACTGGCAAAATGATTATGCTCGAACCGGCATAATCATAAACAACCTCGGCACCACCAAAATTCATTTCAGGATGGCAGTTTATTTTGATTTGGGTTTCGGCTTCGGGGATTTTTTCTTTCCGGCCGGCTCAGCTTTTTTAGTAGCGCTTTTCTTCTTTCCCGCAGGTTCTTTCTTCTTCCCCGGTTTTTCCTCCTCAGGCTTCTCCTTTGACTCAGGTTCTTCCTTTACCAGGAGGTTAAGGGCTTGAAGGATATTGTACCATTGCAGTATCTTCCGGATGTCGCTGTTGTATACCTTTTCCCTGTCATAATCAGGAACAACCTCTCCAAGGTATGATTTCAGCTTTTCAGGGTCGCTTCTGAAATCGATGGCAGGGCCGCCGTTCTCCTTCTCAAATATCAGGTCAAATACTTTTCCGAGAGGCATATCCTCCTTCCGGGTATAGACAGTTATCTCATCAAGAGAACTGACTCTTGCCGTATTGAACGCGCTGCCTCTGCGCTTCGTCTCAAGGTGTTCCACGATTATTGCATTCTTTCCCTGTGCAATAAACTTAAAGAGCCCCGGCTGACCTGAAATTGCCATAATATCTTTTAAAACCATATGAAGTAATTTAACTGTAAAATTAATTCTTGTATTGGAATCATTGACCCGAAAGCCGGTTTTTTATTGATGATCAGACCAAATTTCTTTCCTTTTTGATCTTTTCATATGCCTCATTGACCTTCCTGAATTTCTCATCGGCTGTCTTTCTGAACTCCTCCCCGAGGTGACTCACCTTGTCGGGGTGATATTTCATAGCCATCCTCCTGTACGCTTTCTTCACCTCATCATTCGTGGCAGTGCGTTCAATTTCAAGGATCCTGTATGCCGAATCTGTTTCAGGGACGAACATGTTCTTTATTGAGATCAGATCCGGCCGGGATATCCCGATATTTGCTGCAATCGAATCGATGATCTGTATTTCTGAAGGATGGATACTGCCGTCGGCCATCGAAACGCTGTATAGAAGCTGCAGCAGCTGAAGGCGGGAAGAGTAATCCATATTCCTGCTTATCTGCGAACATACATCGGAGACCGGGATATTCTGGTTAAGAAGAGCCTTCAGCATCATTGTTGCTTCTGCAGCAGATTCCCTTCCGAATTGTCTGATAAAGAATTGTTTTACGTAATCAAGTTCAGATTTGAGCACTTTCCCGTCAGCTTTCATTACTGCAGCGATAAGCACCAGCAGGCTGGCAGTAAAGGCTCCCGGGGTCGTCCTGTCATCCGCCGTGGTATAGGAAGAGGTCATGACGGAAGTGCTGTCGATCATTGAGCCTACGAGAAATCCAAGCAGGCCGCCGATGGGTCCGCCCATAGCCCAGCCCAGCCCTCCTCCTATCCATTTGCCGAATCGTCCCATTTTAAGAATCAGGCGTTTAGATGGGTTAAAAGATCTTCATGTATCTGAAGTATGACAGGGATGATCATTTCGTTCTCGGAATTATTTATCACATAATCCGACCTTTTGATCCTCTCCTCGTCGGTCATCTGGTTTTTTATTCTTTCCATGACCTGCTCCTTTGTAAGCTTGTTCCGGAAAATCACCCTGGATATCCTCTCCTCAAGAGGAGCAATTATGGTGGCAACCCTGTCGACAAGCTTGTTAGCCCCGCTCTCAAACAGTATCGCGGCTTCCATGATGACATACGGAGTGGTCTGTTCTTCAGCCCACCTGATATAATTGTCAAAAACAACAGGGTGTACCAGCTCGTTGACCCTCCTGAGGCTTTCCTGGTCATTGAAGATCAGTGAGGCCAGGGCCATGCGGTCAAGATTTCCGCCGGGATAGATATTACGGCCGGCGATTTCATTGATACTTTTTATGATCTTTTTATCGGCGCTCATGACTTTCCGGGCTTCCGGATCAGCTGAAAAAACAGGTATTCCGAGAACGTTGAACACCCTGCAAACGGATGTTTTTCCGCTTCCTATACCGCCGGTGATACCCAGCTTCATCCCTGGTCTTCCCTGGTTCATGTTAATCGACGGATATGAAAATAGTATCCGGTTTTATTGAGGTCACCCTGCATTCTGATTTCAGTTGTGAATTAAAACCAGGGACCAGGTTGGATGTAATGATAAAATAATCTCCCGGGCTGCTGCTCTGCGAACGTTTGAAGTTCACCCTTGAGAAATCGATCACCAGGGGTGAGTGCTTCGCGGTCATTTTCATCTGAAGGATCGAATAGCCCGGACCGTTCAGGTTAAGGCTTACATTCCGGGGATTCTCTTCGCCTATCTTCCAGTCCCCGGGGATGTTTACATATGTGAGAGGATACCTGATGCTGGTTGTGAGATCTTTTCCCAGTGAGTTAAGGTACCAGAATATAAAGGAGAGACCAAGGAAAAAAACAAATACTGCTATATCTGCCCTGGTGAAGCGCCTGCCCTTCCGGGCACTCTTCCCTGAACTTGTCTCTCTTTTTTTATCCACTCTTCCCGGAAAATCAATTAACTCTGTTCGTCTGCTGACGGATCCTTGAGCAATGCATTCTTGTCAACCTTTAGTTTGACGTCACCGCCTGCATCTATCATAACATAATTATCCTTCACCTCATTGACTCTTCCATAAATTCCGCCGGTGGTAATTACCTTATCTCCTTTTTTAAGTGAGCTTCTGTAACTGGTCATCTCTTTCTGCTTCTTCATCTGCGGCCTTATCATAAAGAAATAGAATACCACAAAAACGAGGAGCAGCGGAAGCAGGCTGATCCATGTGTTTCCCTGTCCTGCTGTTCCGGATGCAGGCTGTCCCATTAATAGTATGTAATTCAGATTCATGTTATTGGTTATTGGTTATTAAGTTATTAGTAATTAAGTAATTAAGTAATTAAGTAATTGGTAATTAGAAATTGGTGGAGATAACTTCAGCTGTGATTTTAAGCATTACGACAGGAGTAGAGGCATTGGATCTGACAGTGATTATCTTGGATTGAATTCCGTTCCTGCCTGATGTATCAAAGACCACTTCCATTTTACCCTTCTCTCCCGGGGATACCGGCTTTCGGTCATATTCAGGCACAGTACATCCGCATGTGGTTGTAGCCGCAAGTATAACCAGGTCGGAAGTGCCTCTGTTTTCAAAAGTAAAAATACAGCCTACCTTCTCGCCTTCACTGACCTGCCCGAAGAGATGTTCATATTCCCTGAATGCAATAACAGCCTTCCCCGTATCAGAAGATGTTCCGGCCTCACCTCCTTTCCCTGTTCTTCCCGAACAGGCGAACAGGGATGCAACTATAATAAAAAAACAGAGCGGTAAAAATCTTTTCATTGATCCTTAACTTTCAAATATCAGTTTTCTTTCTCCATCGACTCTCCTACAAGGCCTCTTCCGTACTTGCTGAAGAGACCTTTTTCCCTGATCTCCTTTACAATGTTATCCAAAATACCGTTTACAAATGTACTGCTTTTTGACGTACAATAGTATTTTGCGATCTCAATGTATTCATTCAGTGTTACTTTGACCGGAATCTCAGGAAATTCAAGAATCTCGGTAACTGCCAGCTGCATAACAAGGATATCCATCAGGGCAATCCGCTCAAGGTCCCAGTTTGTGGTATTGTTATCAATCAGCCCGGAGTATTTCTCCGTATTCAGAACTGCCTTGCGGAACAATATCTTTACAAAGTCTCTATCTTCCTCATTCTTGAAAAGGGGCATCAGTGCAGTATCCTCACCTGAATCAGCCCTGAATTTTTTAAAAGTCTTATCGATCATTATCAGGATATACTCCATATCGTCATTCCAGTAGATGCTCTGCTCTTCCAGGGAATTCACAAGATCTTCCGAGTCCCTGACCAATTCATTCATCAGCCTGAAAATGAATTTCTTGTCAAGCTGATAATTGTTTTCAGGCGAGTTCATGTATTCAATATAGACATCCCATGCAACGAGCTTATTATACAGCAAGCGGACTATGTGGGAATAGTTTACCCAGGAAAGCTTTCTGGATGAAACATATTTCCGGAAAGGCTTGTTATTTCTCAGCTGTTCCAGAAGCCTGTTACTGACAAACCGGGTATTAGGATTCAGGTCTTCGGGCGAGGGAATTCTTTTCTGACGGGACTGATCGATCTTCCCGGCAGCGACATCTGAAAGTTCAAGGAGAAGCAGCATCAGAAGGTGATAGAGATCGTAGGTTTTTTCAATGCTGAACATAAGTTCATTCTCTGCTTTCGGCAGATCTTCATCCTCCCTCCGGTTATATGCATATAGAGCCATTAATGCTTTTATGCGCAACAATCTTCTGCTTATCATCCTAAAGAACTTCTGATTCCGCTGCAAAAATACTCTTTTTCGGCAACCCTCAAAACTCAACGGCAAATTTAAGGGCGTTTCAATTTTGGGAGGCATGTTTTGATTTGAAAAAAATATTGTTACATTTGACAATACAATACAACAACCTAACCTTAACCGACTTGTAAATGGAAGTAGAAACGGGAACAAAAGACGATCTGAACGGGAGTGAGGAAAAAGCTCAGAGGGAGGAGATTTTCACCAAGGTTGTACGTGCGGGGAAAAGAACCTATTTTTTTGATGTAAAAGCCACCAGGAAGGAAGATTACTATCTTACTATCACGGAGAGCAAGAAACGCCCGGGCAAGGAAGGCAAGTTTTTCTATGAGAAGCATAAGATCTTCCTGTACAAGGAAGATTTTGAAAAGTTTACCGAAGGGCTGAAGGATGCTGTCGCATATATTGACAACGGCAGGGATGAAATAAAAACGGAAGAGCCCATACCTGCTCCTGAGCTTAAAACCTCGGAAGAGTTCACAGACATTGAGTTTGATGATCTCGGCAAAAAATAAAGTCATTCCTTTCGTCACCTTTCCATATCTGATCCTGAATGTCTGATTATGTCCTTCTGATATTGGGAATTATCATGATGATAATCGGGATCATCGGTTGCCTCCTTCCCGTATTGCCGGGGCCGCCCTTGAGCTATCTCGGCCTTATACTGCTGCATGTGACAAAATTCGGGCAATTCTCCAGAACTGAACTGATAGCGCTGGCAGCTGTAACGGTAGTTGTTACCATTCTCGATTATATAGTTCCGATATGGGGGACAAGGAAATTCGGAGGCTCCAAATACGGCATGCGGGGCGCTACTGTTGGACTGATCATTGGCTTATTCCTTGGACCGGTCGGCATTATCGTCGGCCCGCTGATCGGCGCCATAGTCGGCGAACTTATTTTCAAGGATGACATGAAATATGCCTTCAGGGCAGGATTCGGCAGCCTTCTTGGTTTCCTGACTGGCGTAGGCCTCAAACTGGCCGCCTCGTTTGTAATGACTTTCTATTTTGTTAAGGAGCTGATAGCGTAGCCACCATCACCGCCTTGATTGTATGCAGCCGGTTCTCGGCTTCGTCAAAAACAATAGAGTGCTTTGATTCAAATACATCTTCTGTCACTTCCATGCCATCAAGGCCGAATTTCATGAACATGTCCTCTCCTACCTTTGTTTCCCTATTGTGAAATGCCGGAAGACAATGAAGAAATTTAACATCAGGATTGCCTGTTTTATTTATTACTGATGAATTAATCTGGTAAGGTTTCAGAAGCTTTATCCGCTCTTCCCACACAGAATCGGGCTCTCCCATCGACACCCATACATCCGTATAAAGGAAATCGGCTCCTTTAACAGCATCAGCGACATTGTCAGTGATCAGTATTTTTGCACCTGTTTCCTGAGCAACAGCCCTGCATTTCCTTACCAGGTCGTCGGCAGGCTGATACTCCCCTGGTGCAGCAATCCTGAAATCGATACCCATTTTTGCCGATCCGACCATAAGCGAATTGCCCATATTGTATCTGGCATCACCGAGATAACAGAACACCATTTTATTGAATGGTTTTGCGGAGTGCTCCGACATGGTAAGCAGATCAGCAAGAATCTGTGTGGGGTGAAACTCATTCGTAAGTCCGTTCCAGACAGGCACGCCGGCGTATTCTGCAAGCTCTTCAACGATAGCCTGGCCGAAACCGCGATATTCGATTCCGTCATACATTCGCCCCAGCACCCTGGCAGTATCCTTCATTGATTCCTTCTGTCCAATCTGCGAGCCGGAGGGCCCCAGATATGTGACATTTGCTCCCTGGTCAAAGGCTGCAACTTCAAACGCACATCTTGTCCTTGTTGATGACTTTTCGAAAATAAGCGCAATGTTCTTACCTTTCAGGTATTGTTTTTCCCTGGCTTCCTTCTTTGCTTTCTTCAGCTCTGCAGAAAGATCCAGCAGGTATTTAATTTCATCCGGAGTAAAGTCTAATAGCTTGAGAAAATGACGATTGCGAAGATCTGGTTTCATGGTTAGAATACTATTGAGATAGTTAATAATTGGCATTAGAGCTGCGCAAATTTATAAAGAAAAATGTATAAATACTTTTTTGTTACACAGTCCCGAGTACTCGGGAACACTGAGAAGGCACAGAGTGACACAGAGAATATGTACTACTATCAACTAACACCTCTGTGTACCTCTGTGTCTCCTCCTTCCCGAGTACTCGGGACTCTGTGTAAGTTTTTCATTTATTATCTTCTGTCATCCTCGTATTCCATCGTGATCTTGGAGCCGTATTTTGTATCGGCCAGTTTAAACGCTTCGGTGATCACGCTCATTCTGCCTCCGTTTTTGATGAAGTTCAGGCATGCCTGTATCTTTGGCGCCATGCTTCCTTTTGCAAAGTGGCCTTCATTCAGGTATTTAAGTGCATCAGCATAATTCAGGAACTCCTTCATCTCCTGGTCCGGCTTCTTATAGTTTATATATATATAAGGTACGTCAGTAAGAATGTAAAACTCATCAGCACCAATGAGCGTTGCCAGCAGAGATGATGCCATATCCTTGTCAATTACCGCTTCGGCAGGCCTGACATCTTTCTTCTCATCGATATAAACAGGCACCCCCCCTCCCCCTGCCGCAATTACGATATTGCCCTCCCTGGCAAGGTCCCTGAAAATGGAATGATTGATAATATCGACCGGCACAGGGGAAGGGACAACCCGTCTGAAGCCGCCATCGACCTTCACCTCCTCCCTGAATACCCACCCCTTCCTGGCAGTAATCTCATCTGCCTGCTCCCTTGTGTAAATCTTACCTATGCGCTTCTGAGGATCGCTGAAGGCAGGATCGTTCTTGTCGACGATGACAGAGGTCACGACACAAACAACATTCTTCTCAATTCGGTGCCTGTTAAGAACATTCCTGAACATCCTTTCTATCATATACCCTATCCCGCCCTGGGAATCCGCCACGCATATATCAACAGGCATCTGCGCAATATTATACATCTGTTCTCCGGCATCATTCCTCATCAGGATATTCCCTACCTGGGGACCGTTCCCGTGAGTAATGATCAGGTCATAGCCTTCCCTGATCAGGAATACAAGGTTCTCAAGGGTCGCAGTGGTGTTTTCCTCCTGCTCATCTATGGTGCCGGTCTGCTCACCCCTCAGGAGTGCATTTCCGCCCAGTGCAACAACTGCCAGTTTTCTTTTCATATTTCAATACCGTGATTGAACCACAAAACTATTAAATTCCTGTCAATTAAACACGACACCGGCCTCAACTAACTAATATTCAATGAATAACAACTCATTTCCCTAAAAACAACATTCGGGAAGCAGAATTAAAAAAAAATATTACTTTTACATAATTCTAATAAACAGGCTTGTGAGATTCAGATCCGTATTGATCATTGCAACAACCCTTGCAATTACGGGAAGTTCCTGTAAACAAAAAGGAGGAAAATACATCAACCAGGGGGAAATTCATTACAATATCGAATATATGGGCGATATGGGAGTTGTGCCCAAGGAATACATGCCCAGAAACCTTATTGTATCATTCAAGGACAATAAGATCCTGTTCGATATATCAGCACCATTCGGGAATATTGGAATATATAACCTGTCGAATCCGGAAGAAGACATTTACGACACATATATCAGCCTCCTGACACTGAATTATTTCTATGCTTCAAAACCTGGTGAAATAAACCCGGGATTTGAATCAATGGCAGACATGAAAATAAATAAGACCTCAAAGACTGCGTTAATATGCGGATTCAATTGCAAAAATGCAGAAGTCAGCTTCCCCGGCGGCAATGACAAAGTTTACAATATATGGTACACTGATGAGATTAAGGTCAAAAATCCCAACGCAGCAACACCCTTCCATGAAATAGAAGGTGTACTCATGAGTTTCTTCTTCATGATGGGGCCATCTGAAATGCACTTCACCGCTGAAACTGTTTACAAGAAAGAGATCTCTGACAAAACATTCGAACGCAGGGATAAATATGTCCGGGTCTCCAGGGAGGAGATCGACAGCTTCATAAACAAGATGGGAAGTTTATAAAAAGGCTACAGGCGACGGGCATCAGGCTTCAGGCAAAAGGATCAGTGACGGATCCTTTTTTTATTTTTCTTCCTGTAGCCTTATGCCTGACGCCTGTTGCCTTAATTTTTATTAACTTTGTGCTGCATTTTAAAATCTGTCATGAACAAGGGAAAGGAAGAGGAGAAGAAGAACGGAAAATCCTCAAAAGGAAAGAAAGCTTCATTTTTTTCTGATGAAAGAATAAAATTCATTTTCGGTATCCTGATTACCGGGTTTGCCCTCTATCTTCTCATTGCCTGTATCTCATATCTCTTCTGGTGGAAAACCGATCAGAGCCTTCCAAATTCCGAAATAGTCTCAGGTCCTGATATAGCAGTCAAAAACTGGGCAGGCAAGAGCGGCCATTTCCTGGCAAAGATCATCATTGGCTATGGCTTCGGCTTTGGAGCTTTCTTTATACCCCTGATCTTCGGAACACTGGGTTTGTACCTTCTCAACTTTCCAAAACTGAAACCATGGGGCATTGTGGTCAAGATGACCTTTGCTGTGCTGATCCTTTCCCTTATTCTCGGTTTTGTCTTTGGCCAGTCAGACGGCTATCTTATCAGCGGACCGGGAGGCGCCCAGGGCTACCTGGTCACCAGGTGGCTTAACGCTTTCATGGGTAAGATAGGAACCGGTATTGTGCTGGCACTTCTTACTGTGAGCTACCTGATCTTTGCTCTCAGCTTCTCCCCGTCATCTTTCGGATTCCGGATACCCGGGTTCCTGAAGTTTGGAAAGCGTAAAGAGGAATCCCTGAATGCACCGGAAGAAGAAACTTCAACCGCGACAGAAACCGTGGTAACAGAGAAAGAGAGCAAGGTTGAGTTCCTTATTAAAAACAGAACGCGTCCTGAAGACCTGGAAGAGGATGATGAGCCTGAGAAAGTTGTTCCTGTAAACGGATCACTTATCCATGAGCTTGACAAGGATGTTCCGGTAATAACTGACAGAAAAACTGTTGACATCGATATTATCAAGCCTGAGGTCCAGGATATCCTGAGTGACGAGGAGGTCAACGGCATGATGGAAAACTATGATCCCCGCCTCGACCTGTCGCGTTACAAGTTCCCCCCTGTCTCAATTCTTAAGGAGCATAAGTCGCAGAGCGCTTTTGACAACAGTGAGGTGCTTGAAAACAAGGAGAATATCGTCAAAACGCTCGCTGATTACAAGATCAGCATTCAGCATATCTCAGCTACCGTCGGGCCGACAGTCACGCTTTACGAGATCATCCCGGAGAGAGGTGTCAAGCTTGCGCGCATCAAGTCGCTTGAAGATGATATTGCCCTTAATCTTTCAGCAATGGGGATAAGGATCATCGCGCCTATTCCCGGCAGGGGAACAGTGGGAATAGAAGTACCGAACAAGAAGCCTGAGATGGTATCAATGAGATCACTTATTGCATCCAAAGCCTTTCAGGAGACAAAGTTCGATATCGCACTTGCCCTGGGCCGCACAATTACGAATGACCCGTATATTGTTGATCTGACAAAAATGCCTCACCTTCTTGTTGCAGGAGCAACCGGACAGGGAAAATCAGTGGGCCTGAATGCTATAATAACCTCCATATTATATAAGAAGCACCCTTCCGAGCTGAAATTCGTGCTTATTGATCCCAAACGTGTTGAATTACCGCTCTACGCAAAGATAGAACGTCATTTTCTCGCCAAGCTTCCGGGAGAGGAAGACGCAATAATTACTGATATACAGAAAGTTATCAATACTCTTTACTCGTTGTGCATCGAAATGGACAACAGGCTCGAGCTCCTGAAGGGAGCCCAGTCACGTAATATAAAGGAATATAATGAGAAATTCATTTCCCGCAAGCTGAATCCCGGGAAAGGCCATAAATACCTGCCATATATAGTCCTGGTAATTGATGAATTTGCCGACCTGATAATGACAGCGGGTAGGGAGATCGAGGGTCCGCTGGGCAGACTGGCGCAGGTAGCGCGGGCAATAGGCATTCACCTGATCATATCAACCCAGAGACCTACTACCAATATCATAACAGGCTTCATTAAAGCCAACTTCCCGACAAGGATCGCCTTCAGGGTCTTCTCTTCAATCGATTCCCGCACGATACTCGACACAACAGGGGCCGACAGGCTTGTAGGCAACGGCGACATGCTGATATCGTCAGGTGCAGAACCTGTGCGTGTACAGTGCGCCTTTATTGATACCCCGGAAATAGAAGAGCTGACGGAATTCATTGGCAGCCAGCAGGGTTATCCCGACGCAATGCACCTTCCGGAATATATTGACGACAACGACTCAGGCGTGTCTGAAGTCGACCTCAGAAAGAGAGACCCGATGTTTGAGGAGGCAGCCCGCCTGGTGGTCCAGCACCAGCAGGGTTCAACGTCCCTGATACAAAGGAAGCTCGCGATCGGGTATAACAGGGCAGGAAGGATCATTGACCAGCTTGAGGCTGCCGGAATCGTCGGACCCTTTGAAGGAAGCAAGGCCAGGGATGTGCTCTGCACCGATCTGTTCGGTTTGGAACAGATTTTGAAGAGTCTTGAGTAAAACCATGACAATGAGAAGTCCGGCATTGATAATCATACTTCTTGCCATCAGCGTCTCTGCTGCGGGACAAAATGATCCCCAGGCAGTTAAGATACTCGACAGGTTTTCTTCAACCGCCACGTCCGCTCCTTCGGTTTCAATGAAATTCCTTCTTGTAAATATCGATCAGCTGGCAGATACAAGAGATACCACGAAAGGTTCTGTAATGATCAGCAAAAACAATTACAGGCTTGACCTTCCGGATAATATAATCTGGTTTAACGGCGAGACCTCATGGAGCTACCTCCCTGCTGAAAAAGAGGTAACAATAACTGTTCCTGATAAAAATGATGATTCATTTCAAAGCCGTCCCTCACTGATATTCACGATGTATAAAAAGGGGTACAGGAGCAGGCTTGTTGAGGAACGGACAGACTCATACCTTATCGATCTCTATCCTGATGATGTTAAAAGCGACCTTGTCAGGGTGAGGCTTCATATTGACAAATCTTCCCTGAGTCTCAGGAGCTTTGAATACAAGCAGAGAGACGGGATGACCATGTTCATCATTATTGAGGATTACAGTCTGAAACAGGTCCCTGAGCCCGGAATGTTCACCTTTGCCACTGAAAAATTCAAGGGAGTTGAAGTGATCGATATGCGCTAGCTCCGCTGCGGATAGGCAATCCTTGCATGATATATATCTGACAGCCTTTTTTTGAAGATATCCTTTATATCCGACATGTTTTTATAGGTAAGCGGAATATCCGAATACTGGCCATCCTGTTCCTGGATAAGAATTATCCTTTCCACCAGATCGCTTATCGATTCCTCAGAGTAACTTCCAAGGCTTCTTGATGATGCCTCCACGGCATCAGCCATCATGACAACAGCTGTCTCCTTTGAAAAAGGTTTTGGCCCGGGATAGGTAAAATCCTTCCTGTCATCACTCTTGCCGGGATTGCTGTCAAGAAACTTCTTGTAGAAGAAATAAGCCACAGTGGTGCCATGATGTGTTTTAATGAAATCGATGACCTGCGACGGAAGCTTGTAATTCCTGGCCAGCACAACGCCGTTCCTGACATGATTTAATATCACCTTTGAGCTTGCCATGGGATCAAGCTTCTCATGCGGACTTACTCCATCTTTCAGATTTTCGATATAATACCCCGGATTGGCAATTTTCCCTATGTCGTGATAAAGTGCACCTGTTCTTACAAGGAGAACATTGGCTCCGATGACCCGCGCAGCCTCCTCAGCCAGGTTTGCAACCTGAAGTGAATGCTGGAATGATCCGGGAGCTTCATCAGCAAGCTTCCTCAGTATAGGTTGATTGATATCTGCCAGTTCAAGAAGTGTGGCGTCGGAGAGGAACAGGAACCTCTTTTCAAAAATGAGGATCAGAGGGTAACTGACAAGAACCATTGCCCCGTTGCCGGCAAACCTGTAAAAATCAGTAATGTTAATTGTTTCGAAATTGCCTCCGTTCATCAGCCATATCCCCGTATACAAACCTGAGTATGTCAGAATAACTACAATAGCGGTAAAGAAGAGTCTTGTCCTTCTGTAAATATTTGTAATCGTGAATATTGCAGCCATGCCTGAAACAAAGCTCATCAGCACGAATTCAAACGGGCGCTCTACCATGAAAGCGGCCTGCATTATGGTTATCAGAAGAATGAAAAGGGCCAGTCTGGCGTCATAGAATGTACGGACCATCACAGGGATCACTGCAAAAGGAACCAGGAAGATCATATTCTGCCCGGGTAATTTTGAGACAACCCTTGTAACAAAAAGAAAAAGTACAATAGTGATCAGGATAAATAGGATTTTCCGGGGCAGTTCAAGCACCTCCCTGCGGTACTGGACAAGAAAGAAATAGAGAATGATGAAGCATGCGGCAACAACAGCCACTGTGCCTGCAAACTCTGGTTTGCTGGTCTCTTCGCCGCGGACAATGATGGTAACAACAGCGGCAATGCTGGCCACAAACCAAAAAAGGTTCAGTACAGCTCTTTTAACTCTGAGCGAATTTGCTTGTTCTGATGGTGATGGAGACATTTCAGAATCAGGTTTCATGTACAAAAATAGTGATAAATACTATTTAATTTAATTCTTATTAAGCCTAGTTCCTTTCTTTTAGTCACACGTACCCACCCCCTTGATCCCCCTCCCTTTTAGCAGCATGTACCCACCCCCCAACCCCCTCCCTACTCCGTAAGGAGGGGGCTTTAACATCCTGTATATGAACTGGTTTCCCCCTCCTTGCGAAGCAGGGAGGGGGATCAAGGGGGTGGGTACATGAGCCTTGAAGGAGGGGCTATTCTCCCTGTTTAGTTGAAATCCTTTTTAATTTCCTAATTTTGTTGTCATATATATAATAGTATGGATTGTTTTATCTGCGAGAATGTTTTCGTTCCCCTGAGGTCGGGTCCCTCGCACAGGTCGGAGATGCTGAGCCAGGTCCTTTTCGGAGAAAAATACAGGGTTCTGGAGGAGATCGGGCACTGGTTTAAAGTTGACACTCTCTATGATGGCTATACGGGATGGATCGACATCAATCACCTTCAGCATACGGAAGATGGCGATAAAGGCACAGGCCATGTGCTCAACAGATCCCTCCTGTGCTATAAAAATGACAAGACAAAGATGGTGCTGGAGCCGGGTTGCGAAGTTTACAATCCTGACTTTAAAAACAGTAAATTCACTATCGGGAAGAATACATATACAACATCAGCAGATTTCGGTGAGAAACATCTTAAAACCACCGACTCGTTTGCTGACCTTGGGATGAAATTCATAAACAGCCCTTATATATGGGGAGGAAGGATACCGTCGGGAATTGACTGTTCGGGATTCACACAGCTTGTTTACAAGATAAGAGGTATTCCTATCCCTCGTGACAGCTGGCAGCAGGCTGAAAAGGGCACAGATGTAAGCTTTATTGATGAGTCCGGTCCGGGCGATCTTGTGTTTTTCGATAATGAAAGGGGCAGGATCTCGCATGTAGGCATGATATTGTCGAAGGGGCTTGTGATCCATGCATCAGGCAGGGTGCGCATCGATAACATTGATCACCAGGGAATCTATAAAAACGAGATCGGGGGGTATTCACATCATCTCCGCACAATCAGGAGAATTGTCTGATAGTCTTCGAGTCTCAGGGTCTTGGAGTCTTGGAGTCTTCAGGTCTTAGGTCTTCGGGCTTAGGTAAAATCAAAAAAATTAAAATCTCATTTAATTGTTTTATTTTAGTATGAACCATCAAATCGTGCTAAAATGAGTACAATTAAAAATTTTGAAGAATTAGAGATCTGGCTTTTAGCCAGAGAATTAGTAAACCTTATTTACTCTGATTTCAGAGATTGCCGTGATTTTACCTTTAGAAACCAGATCACAGCTGCAGGTATATCTATAATGAATAATATCTCAGAGGGTTTTTGCCGCCAAGGCGATTCTGAGTTCCGGCAGTTCCTGAATTTCGCCAGAGGATCTGCTGGTGAAGTTAAAAATATGTATTATATCGCGGAAGATCAACACTATGTTACGACAAAAACTGCTGAGGATCGCAGAGAAAAAAGTCATACACTTATTAAAGGTACCGGCAGCCTGATGAAATATCTCAGAGGTGAAAAATAATCCCCATCCCATCAGACTCCCAGACCAAAAGACTATAAGACTATATGACTATAAGACTATATGACTATAAGACTATATGACTATATGACTATATGACTATAAGACTATAAGACAAAAAAGGCTGCTCTTCCGAGACAGCCTTTTTATGTATCAAGACTTTTTCCGTTAGTTATCCGGGGTCATAAGTGAGTTATAAGTCAGCTCACTGACAGGTACCGGCCAGTAATATGATTCAGATGTATTCGGGATAGCAGCAACTGTTCCGAAAGAACCTCCAACTTTTCCCGGTATTGAAAGTCCCAGGCGCATGAGATCCATGTTGCGAATGCCTTCGCCGAGGAATTCTATATTCCTTTCCAGAAGTATTGCATCATAGAAAGCAGCAACACTCGCAAAATCTCCCAGAGCATAGGTTCCTGCTGCGTATGAACGGGTTCTGACTGCATTCAGAAGGTCAACAGCACCCTGGGTAACAGCACTTCCGCTACGAACGATAGCCTCAGCACGGTTGAGAAGTACTTCAGCCCAACGTATCACGGGAGGGTTGTCTGTTCTGGTGGTCTGATCCCTGTACTTTGTAAGATAGAGCTGACCTCCGACGGTTTCCATCATTACCCTTCTTGCATCAGCTGCATTCATTGATGCTACAAGAGAACCGGCACCTGAAACAAGATAATATGACTCACCTGAGCCGGAGCCGAAATAGTGAGCAAGGTGGTTCTGTGTGCCTGCATTACTAGATGATGTCATCGGCAAGGAGAAGATCGATTCAGCTGAAGCGTTGGGAGTAGCAAAGATGTTTGCATAGTTTGGATTGAGTGTATGTGCAACACCGCTTGAAGCTGTAAAAGGAGCAGAAGCCGGAACGATCTTGCCAGATTCTGTCACTACCTGTGCCCAGTCCTGCAGATGCAGATAAACCCTGGTCTTATAGGCAATAATAGTGTTCTTGTGTATCCTGGTAATATTCAGGCTGGTACTGCTGTAAGATGCTGCTGCCAGCGGTTCTGCATCGTTCAGGTCTTTCAGTATCTGGGTGTATACTTCTGCAACAGTGCTTGGCGCCAGATCGTTGCCGGCAGCTGACTTGTTTGCAGTCAGCCTGAGAGGTACTCCCTGGCTTGTGCCGCTGTTCATATGATATGGTTTTGAATACATCTGCAGCAGGTCAAAATAGCATATTGCCCTGATTGCCAATGCTTCACTTACAAACTGATCATATTCAGCCTGAGTCAGGAATGCTTTCGCCTTGCCTGAATCCCAGGCATCCTTCAGTCCTTCAAGAAATACGTTTACAACGTTGATTGTTGAATAGACTGCACCCCACATGTTCTGAACTTCGTTTGTGGAACTTATAACCGTATGGTTCCATGTAGCGAAGCAGGTTACGAGGTTGGAGCTGTTTGGAATGAAATTATCGCATCTCACGTCATTGTAAACCTGGAATCTTCCGCCCAGGTGCTGGCCACTCTTCAGGGAAGCATACATGCCATTAACCTGTGCAACGACCCTGTCTTTTGTGTCAAAGACGGTAAGATCAGACAGCGTTGTTACGGGAGCCGGATTCATCCATTCATCCTTGGTGCATCCGTTTAACAATAATATTAATGTGAATATTATTGAACCCTTTATTATATTTTTCATATCTGTTTCTTGATTAATTAGTTAAAAACTTACATTCACCCCGAATGAGTAGGTCCTTGCCTGTGGTGCAGTGTTTCTGTCCACACCGGGAGCGAGGTTAGAGTCAGTGTTCGTAGAGACCTCAGGGTCAGAACCCGAATATTTGGTAAGGACAAATGCATTGAATACCTGTGCATAGAGCCTTATCTTTTCAATATTCATACCTTCAGGCCAGATATTATTGAATGAATACCCTAAAGAAATAGTTCTTACTTTCAGGTAATCACCCTTTTCGATATTCTCTGTTATCGGGAATGAAGATCCGTTTGAGACGTTGTCATTTATAACAGGTTTCGGGATGTTGGTTATGTCACCTGGGTTTTTCCATGCAGTTTCATAAACTTCAACTGAGTTGTTCCACCATCTCTGGTCCCTGATACCTGCTTTTGATCCGGCGTATACATAAAACCCGAATGCGTAAGTCAGGTTGAGGGCAAAATCAAAGTCCTTGTAGGTAAGGTTGTTGTCAATCCCACCATAGAACTTGGGAAGTGGTGAAGCCCATGCTTTGCCATCAGCTGCAGTATTGATTGCCGGTGCTACTGATCCGTCTGACCTGTAGGTCCACTTGCTTGCATTTTCGTGACTGTAAAGTATCTCATCACCAGCAGCATTTACATATATCCTGCGGCCTGTTTGCGGGTCAACACCGCGTGTTTCAACGGCCAGCAGGTTACCGACAGGTTTTCCAACTACAGTGATATTGGTAGTTTCAAGGTCAGCAGTTGCAGTACGAATCTCTGTCACTCCCGGTGCAAGTTCCGTAACTTCGTTTTTCAGCCAGGTTATGTTGAAGTTGGTAGTCCAGTTAAAATCCGGTGTTGTAATATTAAAACTGGTCAGTGAGAACTCAAAACCTGTATTGTACATAGAGCCGACGTTTGCAGGAATAGAGTTGCCCGGGATACCTTTCGAAGGTGACTGTGGCACATTAAGGATCAGCTGATTCACATCGTTGTAGAAGTAGTTGATATCAGCCTGAAGCCTGTCGTTCAGGATTCCGAAGCTCAGACCTGCATCATATTTGTCGCTGGTCTCCCATTGCAGATCAGCATTACCTGCCTGTGAAAAATAGAGAGTCGGGACAGCTCCGTAAAGGCTTGAGGTGTAGAGGAACAGTGAGCTGTAGTTTCCTATTCCGAACATATTACCTACTCGTCCGTAACTGGCCTTGAGCCTTACATCTGACAGTATCTCACCCAGGCTTGAGCCGGCAATAAAGCTTTCATTTGACAGGTTCCACATCAGCGAAACACCTCCGAAGTTCCCGAATTTATTATCCTTTGAAAGTCCGCTGTAGCCGTCACGGCGGTAACTCCCCTCAATATAGTACTTCCTTTCCCAGTTGGCGTTTATTCGGCCAAAATAAGAAGCATAGAAGTTCTCGCCATAACCACCTCCGGGTACGCCATAACCGGTTGTCCATGATCCGGCATAAGTAGTAAAGAACGGATCGGAAACCCCTGTTTTTGCAGCATTCCAGCTACTTGTTACTGTTCTCTGCTGCTCAGCTCCTGCAAGAACTCCGAGGTTCAGTTTTTCAACAAGTGTGGTATTGTAGTTTATTGTATTTGTCCATGTCCATCTGTTATCCTTGCCGGACCAGTTATAGGCATAGCCGCTGTAAGAGAAGCCATCGCCTCCGACGGGTGACCAGAATGTTGTGGTCTCTCTGGCAAGATTGTCAATCCCGTATACTGTCTTAAGAACCAGTCCGGTTATCGGAGTAATGCTGCCTGAGAGTGTTGCCATTATCCTGTCAGATTCCGTAGTATGTTTGTTTGTTTCGAATATCTGCCCGGGGTTATGATAACCGAGGCCTGCAGCCAGTCCTGTACCCATTCCGCCAATTCCTCCGTTAGATACGTTCCAGCTGCCATCATTGAGCTTGGGGCCGATGATCGGAGGAAGAACGAATGCGAGTCTAGCAGCACCTGATGTGGCAAAAGAAGATCCGGTGTTGGGAGATTCCGTATAACCATTTGTATATGCTACGTTTGCACCTAGAGAGATATACTTATTTACCTTATGGTCCACATTCATCCTGGCATTCTTCCTTTGATAAAAGTTATTCTGTATCATTCCGTCCTGGTCAGTGAAGCCTACTGACATGAAGTAGGAGGTACTTGGTGATGAGCCTGATACTGTAATAGCATGGTTCTGCTGGAAACCTTTCTGGTAGATGTAGTCTGGCCAGTTGGTTTCGATCGGTACGCCATTCGCATCATTTACCTGATGCAGGGGAGCACCCAGTCCGGCATTTGTATATGCAAGGTTTTTGTGCTCGAGGTACTGGGCAGCATTCATCATGTCAAAAAGCCTGAATGGTTCTGTCCAGCCTGCATAACCATCGTAGGTCACCTTTGTCCTGGCACCTGCGCCACGCTTCGTGGTAATGATGATGACGCCGTTTGCAGCTCTTGAACCATAAAGTGCGGTTGCTGATGCGTCCTTCAGGATCTCCATTGATTCAATATCGGAGGGGTTGATGTCTGCGAGGGAGTTCTGGATTGCAGTTCCGCCGATATTACCCGTAAATATTGGAACACCATCAACAACAATAAGCGGGTTTGAGCTTGAAGTAATGGAATTGAATCCCCTGATTCTGATAACAGGCGGGTTATTAAGCACACCATTAGGCATTGTTATTGAAACACCTGATGCCTTACCCTGTAATGCCTGGTCAAAGCTCTGAACCGGGACACTCCTGATGGCATCTCCCCCTACGGTGGAGACAGCTCCGGCGATATCCCTCTTCTGCTGTGTGCCATAGGCAACCACAACAACCTCATCGACGTTATAAAGGTCCTGCCTCAGAACAATATCTATCGTTGTCCTTCCCGACACAGGAACTTCCTGTGTAACGAACCCGATAAAGCTGAATACCAGGGTCTGAGCTGAGGCCGGAACAGACATTGAATACTTCCCGTCTGATCCTGAAATAGCACCTACAGTCGTCCCCTTGACAGTAATGTTGACACCGGGCAGCGGCAAACCGTCCTCAGAACCGGTTACTGTCCCGGATATCATCACTGTCTGCGCCATAACAAGCGAACCTGTTATTAGCAACAGTGAGAATAGCAATAAGATTCTTTTCATAAATAAGAAGTTTAGGTTAATAGTACAAATCGCGGGAGCTAAGATATTCATTTATTTCAAATGACAAATATCAGGATTAACTTTTTTTAACAGAAAAAAGGTGTCACGGTATGGCGGTATGACGGTATGACGGTGCGACGGTGCGACGGTGCGACGGTGCGACGGTGCGACGGTGCGCAACTGTGTAATGGTTTAATGGGGCAAAATCAATGGTAAGTCCATCCAAACAGTTTTAACCCGACTCTGAGACCCTGAGACTCTAAGACCCTGAGACTCTAAGACCCTGAGACTCTAAGACCCTGAGACTCTAAGACCCTGAGACTCTAAGACCCTG